>JBILVQ010000002.1:0-43184 GCA_044370375.1 Bacteroidia bacterium | reverse complement strand
CACCACCCACCTGGTGATGTGGCTGGTAATAGGCACTGATCATCAACTTCTCATCATTGGGAAGGATAGAAGGGAAAAGCATGGCCTGCATTTCACTGGCCAGTTCCAATTCCTTTCTTGAGGCAACCTGCATGAGATTTTCCCTTGCCAATCTTTTGTTTTCGATGGCTACGATGATAATGTTGGTAAGGGTTTGAACAAAAGGAAGATGTTTTAAGGTTGGGCTCATTTCAACCCTGTTTTCATCCAAATCTCCAACCAACAAATAAGCCAGCGCGTGGGTTTTGTGAAAAACCGGAATGATGATATCGAACGACTCGATGGAATAACTTGAGGTTGGAATTAAATTAACCCCGGTTATTTCCTTATAGGAAAGCAAATCACGCTCTATGGAAATATCGGAAAAATCTGCCACAATTCCATATTTCAAAACACAATTCCAAACACCTCTTTCGTTGGTAAAAAGCGCTACTTTACCAATGTTTAACTCTTTCGACAGGATATTCAGATAAATGCTGAAAAGCTTGTCGGTAGAGTAATTATCATTGATAGCCTTCGTAATTTCAAGCAAAGAATTCAACTTAACGTTGGCAATCTTTTTCTTTAATTTTTCAGCTTCGCTTAATTTTGGACCAACCATGCAGGAGAGTCTTTTTTTTGGGTGATTTTATTCTTTGAACGAAAACTGTTCAAAAACGTTTCAAGGTAAATAAAAAAGAAGAAAGTGGGTTTGAAAAGCAAAAATTTTAGACCATTAGAGCAATATTGTAGGTAAAACTGAAAAAAAAATCAATAAAAAAGCGCCATTTTCATCCAAAATTACGGGGCTAATGCCAATTGACTAATCTGATAGATTCCTTAATGCCGCTAATTCTCGCCATTTTTTCCTTGCCTCAATGGCCGGAGTACCAAAATAGGTTGTTGCTCCCGGAATTGATTTTGTAACTCCTGATTGTCCAAGTACAATGGCTCCTTTGCCGATCGTTAAATCTTTTTGAACACCCACCTGTCCCCATAAAATAACCTCATCCTCAATAACCACTACGCCTGCCACTCCTACCTGCGCGGCAAGCAGGCAATTTTTTCCAATATGTGTATCATGGCCTATGTGAACATGGTTATCCAACTTAGTTCCCTCACCGATAATGGTATCGCCTGAAACACCTTTATCAATAGTGCAAGCAGCCCCTATTTCTACATTATTCCCAATTATGGTGCGTCCTCCGGAAAGCATTTTTTCATAATGGTCAGGCCTTTTTTTATAGTAAAAGGCATCTGAACCAATCACGGTACCTGATTGAATAATAACATTATCACCAATAATGGCAGGCCCCAGCAAAGTTACATTCGGGAAAATCACACAGTTCTTTCCAATCACCACCTTTTCACCTACAAAGGCTCCGGGCTGAATAATGGTCCCTTCTCCAATTTTTGCTGAGGAGCTCTGCATTTCTTTGGTTTCAGGAAAAGATACATACCTACCTACCAGACCATTATATACTGAAAAAGGATCTTTGCAAACAATGATTGTTTTTCCTTCAGGAATGCTAACCTCATCAGTGTTGATCAAGATGAAAGTTGCGGCCGACTCCAAGGCTTTTTTGTAATACTTTGGATGATCCACAAATGTTAGGTCTCCAGGTTCCACCATGTGAATCTCATTGATACCGGTTATTTTTCCTTTCAAATCACCGATAATTCTTGTAAAACCCTCGAAAGAGTTCAGATCGTTTACATCTATTGGGTTGCTGAGTTTCATGGATTCGTAATTATGCTGCAAAAAAAAAAGCCGGTAAAAACCGGCTTAAAGATAAACACCATCAATGATTATTTCACCCTTTCCACGTAAGAACCTGTTCGGGTGTCGATTCTGATTTTTTCAGATTCATTGACAAAAAGTGGAACCATCACAACAGCTCCTGTTTCAAGCGTTGCCGGTTTTAAAGTATTGGTTGCTGTATCGCCTTTAACCCCGGGCTCTGTATAAGTGATTTGCAATTCAACAAATACAGGAGCTTCAGCAGTAATCGGGGTATCCTCTTCAAAAGCCACCTTCACCTCATTTCCCTCTTTCATGAATTTCAAACCATCGCCAAACAAAACGGATGGAATATGAACTTGCTCGTAAGTAGTATTGTCCATACAAACGATGTGTTCGCCTTCTGAATAAATATACTGAAGTGGCCGATATTCTATCCTCACCAAATCAACTCCTTCACCCGACCTAAAGCGGTATTCCACCAATTTCTGGGTCTTTAAATTTCTCATTTTTGCCTGATAAAAGGCCCTTAAGTTTCCGGGTGTACGGTGGGTGTATTCAATGATCTGACAAAGTTCGCCATTGAACCGAATCACTGAACCAACCCCGATATCTGAAGTATCTGCCATTTTTTTAAATATTTTGGAGGTGCGAAGATAAAAATTTCAGGAATTAATCAAGGAAAGAAATTTAGGGAAGGAATGGTTTTAGTTAGAAAGCACAATTCTTTGCAAAATTTTACCGAATTCAAAAACATCTTTAAAGGAATTGTAAAGAGGCACTGGTGCAAACCTGATGACGTTTGGTTCGCGCCAATCGCTGATAACCCCTTGATTGATTAAATCTTGATGCAATGCTTTTCCGAAACCATTGGCCACCACCGATAGCTGACAACCTCTGTGGGCTGTGTCTCGCGGGGTAATGATTTCAAGACTTTTATGATGAAAACCCTTTTCCCTTAATTGCTGCTCTGTTTCTAGAATAAGAAATTCCATGAAACCGGTTAACTGGAGACTTTTTGCCCTTAAAAGGCTCATTTCTGTTTTTTCAAACACCTCTAAGGCGGCTCTATGGGCTGCCATTGAAATAACCGGTGCATTGCTCATTTGCCATGCTTCGGCTGACTCAATCGGTTTAAAGTGCTTTTCCATTTTAAACCTTTCCTGTTTATTATGTCCCCACCATCCTGCAAAACGGGGCCAGTCCAATTGATGATGTTTTTCGTGAACAAAAACTCCGCCTACTCCACCGGGTCCGGAGTTAAGGTACTTGTAAGAACACCAGCAAGCAAAATCAACATCCCAATCATGAAGCATTAGTGGAACATTTCCTGCTGCATGTGCCAAATCGAAACCCACCAAGGCATTCACCAAATGCCCGGCATGGGTAATTTTTTCAAGATTAAAAAACTGTCCGGTCACGTAATTAACGCCACCCATCAAAACCAGGGCTAGTTCATCTGCATGGGTATCAATGGCTTCCAAAATATCTTCCTCCCGAATGCAATATTCGCCCGGGCGCGGAACAATTTCGATGATGGCATCTTCGGGAGCAAAGCCATGAAAGCGGACCTGAGATTCAAGTGCATATTGATCGGAGGGGAAGGCTCTTGCTTCACAAAGTATTTTAAATTTTCGAGGAGTTGGTCGATAAAAGGAAACCATTAACAGGTGCAGATTCACCGTTAACTGATTCATGGCAACAACTTCGGAGGGGAGGGCTCCAACAATTTTCGACAAAGGTTTTGCAAACCATTCATGATAAGCAAACCATGGATTTTTTGCATTGAAATGACCTTCTACTCCATGTTTGGCCCAATCGTCAAGTTCCTGCTTTATGCATGCAGCCGTTGATTTTGTTTGAAGACCCAAAGAGTTACCGGTAAAGTAAAGCGCATCCTTACCATTTAGCTGAGGGAAGTAGAACAAATCCCTGAAATCGCGAAACCTGTCATTTTGGTCTGCGTTTTGGGCAAATTCAAATTCATTTTTGTAGTCCATATTTTTGTCATTCAAAGGCCTGTCAAAAGTATATATTTGCGCTCACAAAAACTTCTATGAAAAACCAACGTTCAGCGGAACTTTTCAATAACGCCAAAAAACTTTTTCCCGGTGGTGTCAATAGCCCTGTGCGGGCCTTTCGGTCGGTAGGAGGAACTCCACTTTTTATTGAAAGTGGAAAAGGGGCAAAAATTACCGATGCCGACGGCAATGAGTATATAGACTTTTGTTGTTCGTGGGGTCCTTTGATTTTGGGTCATGCCAATGATGAAATACTTTCATCCATAAGGGAGACCATGATAAAAGGAACCTCTTTTGGGGCACCCACACAACTTGAAAACCGTTTGGGAGAATTAATCCTAAACAATAATCCATACATCGACAAAATCAGATTTGTTAGTTCAGGTACAGAAGCGGTTATGTCGGCCATTCGTTTAGCGAGAGGATTTACCCAAAAAAATAAAATTATCAAATTTGAAGGTTGTTATCACGGACATACCGACTCATTATTGGTAAAGGCCGGTTCGGGGCTGGTTACTTTTGGCAATAGCTCCTCGGCGGGGGTACCAGAATCTGTTGTAAAGGATACCATCGTATTACCACTGGACAATGAGGCTGCCCTGGATTTGGCCCTAGAACAATTTGGCAGCGATGTTGCAGCCGTCATTATTGAGCCGGTACCCGCCAACAATGGCTTGTTACTTCAACGAAAAGAGTTTTTAACTTACCTCAGAAAAAAATGCACCGAAGTGGGTTGTCTTTTGATTTTTGATGAAGTGATTTCAGGATTCAGAACTTCGTTTTGCGGAGCAGCCGGCACTTACCAAATTCAACCCGACATTTGCACTTATGGAAAAATTCTTGGGGGCGGATTGCCGGTAGGGGCTTACGGAGCCAAAGACCCTATTATGCAAAGTATTTCTCCGGAAGGACCTGTTTACCAAGCAGGCACATTATCCGGTAATCCGGTGGCGATGGCAGCAGGAATTGCCCAGTTGTCGATTTGTCTTAAACCCGGATTTTATGAAGAGCTGGATAAAAAATGTTCCTTTCTTGTGGAACAAATTCAACAAAAAATTGCAGGTAAAAAAGCTTGTAAAATTTTTAGAATTGGCTCAATTTTTTGGATTGCTTTTACAGAAAAAGAAACAATTCGTACTGCCGAAGAAATTGACCCAAGCTCTATGAAAAAATTTGGTGAGTTCTATCACTTGCTTTTAGAGGAAGGGGTCTACATAGGACCATCGGGTTATGAAGTTGGTTTTGTTTCTGCAGCGCATACTACCGAACAACTAATGCTTGCAGCAGAAAAAATTGCCGGCTGTTTACTCAAGGTTTTGTAATTGCTTTAAAATAACAGCCAAAGCAAAGCCGGGAACCCTAGCAAGCCGTCAACCCACCACAAATATTCCCAGGATTCACGGGTTAATCCCTTGTCGGCAAGTAGGGCCCAACCTGCTATCATTGCAATCCAGTGTGGCCAAATTTGCCCCAATGGCCTTAAATCAAGCAGGAAGATTAGCAAAAAAAGCGAGCCATAAAACGTAAGAAGGCCCATACAAACCAAACGGGTTTTTCTTTCTCCCAAAATAACAGGAATGGTTTTCAAGCCATTTTGAAAATCATATTGAATATCTCTGATATCGAAAGGAAGGACAAGAGAAAGAACAAAAAAAAACAAAGCCAATGCTTCTAACAAAATTGCCAACAGCGACTGTTGTAATCCAACCAAAAAATGGCCCGCCAACAATGGTGAGAAATAGGCAACCCAAACAACACAAAATGTAATTACCAAGGGTTTTAGTCCGCCAAATTTCCGCAGTGTATTAACCTTTGTTCTCTTTTGTTCGAAATTCCAATTATAAAAGACCAGCAAAGGAAGGAGCGGCATCCAAAAAATGAGCTGCTTGATTGGAAAATACCAAAACAGCAAAACCAGAATACCGATAATGGAGAGCAAGACCAAAAGCAGCATGAAACCTCGGTTGGGGTAGGTCCACAACAACTGTGGCTGTTCAGTGTTTGAAGGTTTAGAGAAAAGTGCTTCCCTCCTTAAGAGAACATATACTAAAAAAGAAAAAAGAAAGACAAGGATAGCATACTTTTGCGCCAATGCCGGAGGAAGAAACTGAAACGAAAAGGGTAAAGAAAAAAGCGCAATTTGCAATGCAACCCAAAGGTTAGCGTAACAAAGCCCAATTACCAGTTGTTTCAAAAAAAAAAATTACTCTGAAGTTAGGTTTTCGTTAAACAGGGTTGTAGATGCCAAAATACCAACAAAAAGGCCAGACAAAGTACCACCCAATGACCCCTGAACTCTCATGCTTCGCGCAGTTCTTTCGTAACCCATTATATAGAACTCATCTTTTAAATATTTAGGGTCAGAGATGTGCTCTCTGTTCACTTTTATCCAGCGGGTTCCCATGAAATAGGTCATTCCTACGGGTACCAATGGAGAAAGTAATAAGGGAAGGGTTAAACCAGAGGCCACACCTGTTGCAAAACAGGCCCAAAAAGCACCTGGAGATTTATACCTGTTTTTAGCGTCATGTACACCGGCAAGGTAAGAGCGCATTTCATCAATGGTTAGCAGGTTATCGTCCTCCTGACTGGTTGTATCTTGTCGGTAGTAAACTACTTCTTCACCTGTTCGGTAGGTTACGGAAAAAACCCTTTCCTTTTCAAAGCTGACAATGGCTTTTTCGGCTGCGTTTTTTTTTCTTTTGGGCGGATCGGGATCCTCCACCTTAATTATTTTGCCGGAAGTATCGACCAGTGTAACAAACAGTTTATTTCCATCCATCATTTGCACCATTTCTTGCCCAATGGAGGCAACAGGAGCAAACGAAAAAACAAGAAAAAGCAGCAGAGAGGCAAGAAAATTTTTCATCCAATTTTGAAATCTAGAACAAAGTTAAGGGAAAAAAGGAAGAAAATTAAAAAAGCACGAACTGTTTTACAATCTGAATGTTATTATTTTTGTCGGAATAAATTTAAAACCTCCAATGGCAAAACCACACTCCTTTGCGTCAAGACATATTGGTCCGAGAAAGGCCGATGTTGCTGAAATGTTAAAAACAATCGGTGCGAACTCTATGGACGAATTAATCTCGGAAACCGTACCATCTGTCATCCGGCTGAAAGGGGATTTGGCGGTTGGAGAACCCATGGGCGAGTTTGAGTACCATCAGCATTTACGGGCTATTGGTGCAAAAAACAAGATGTTCAGAAGTTTTATCGGACTAGGATACTACAACACCATTATACCACCGGTTATTCAAAGGAACATTCTTGAAAATCCGGGATGGTACACTGCCTATACTCCATATCAAGCAGAAATCGCACAAGGAAGACTGGAGGCTTTGTTGAATTTTCAAACCATGGTAATGGATCTTACCGGAATGGAAATTGCAAATGCATCGCTGCTGGACGAAGCCACAGCTGCGGCAGAGGCCATGGCCATGATTTATGCCAGCCGTAGCAAAGAAAGTGTTCAAAGAGGAGCCAACAAACTATTTGTTTCTGAAACCTGTTTGCCCCAAACCATCGATTTGTTAATTACCCGCAGTGCCCCGCTGGGGATTCAACTAGATATTGGTAATGTAAAGAATTTTAAGCCCGGGGCCGAATATTTTGGTCTAATGCTACAATATCCCAATGCCCACGGAAGTGTAGAGGATTACAGAAGCCTCACCTTGGAGTGTAAAAAATTCGGAATTCACGTAGGGGTTGGAACAGATTTACTGAGTTTGGCAGTATTGGTTCCTCCCGGAGAATGGGGTGCAGATGTTGTGTTTGGTAACTCGCAAAGATTTGGTGTTCCCATGGGATATGGAGGACCCCACGCAGCATTTTTTGCCTGTCGTGAAGATTACAAAAGATTATTACCCGGCCGAATCATTGGTGTTTCCATGGATGCATCGGGGAACCATGCCTTAAGAATGGCCTTGCAAACCAGGGAACAACACATCAGAAGAGATAAAGCCACCTCCAACATTTGTACGGCACAAGCCCTGTTGGCCATCATGGCCTCTATGTACGCGGTATATCATGGTCCTACAGGTATAAAAGAAATTGCTGACTATGTTCACGGACAAACAACCCATTTATCATCACAATTGATAGGCATGGGCTTTCGTCAAATCAACCCATTATATTTCGACACGATTCAGATTCAGTTAAAAAATGATGCAGAGGTTGAATTGTTAAAAAAATCGAGCGAAGCACTTTCAATTAATTTTTACTACACCCATCATCATTCTGTTTGTATTTCTTTGGATGAAACCTTCGATGAAACAGATTTAAAAAACATTTTACAGGCCTTTTCAAGTATTTCGGGACAAACAAAAGTTGAAAACAACGGAAATGTTAATGGCATAATTGAAGGCAGTGAATTATGCAGAACATCATCCTATTTAACGCACCCTGTTTTTTCAAAGTATCATTCTGAGTCAGAGATGATGCGGTATATCAAAAGGTTAGAAAACAAAGACCTTTCATTGGTACACAGCATGATTTCATTGGGTTCCTGCACCATGAAACTCAATGCTGCTGCAGAATTGTATCCTATAACCTGGCCAGAATTTGCCAACATTCACCCTTTTGTTCCTGCGAATCAGGCAGAAGGTTACCGCCTTTTGATTGACGAATTGGACAAGGATTTATCGAATATTACAGGGTTTGCCGGCATGAGTTTTCAGCCTAATTCTGGAGCCCAAGGAGAATATGCGGGGCTAATGGTAATCAGAGCCTATCACCACTCAAGGGGAGACCATCACCGAAACATTGCTTTGATTCCTTCCTCTGCACATGGCACCAATCCGGCGAGTGCAGCCATGGCCGGAATGGAAATAATCGTGGTAAAATGTGATGAAAAAGGCAATATCGATATTCAAGATTTAAAGGAAAAGGCAGAAAAGCATAAAGACAAACTCAGTTGTTTGATGGTCACTTATCCATCAACACACGGAGTTTTTGAAGAAGGAATTATTGAAATTACAGGAATCATCCATCAAAATGGCGGACAAGTGTATATGGATGGTGCCAATATGAATGCACAGGTTGGCCTCACCAGTCCGGGCAATATTGGAGCTGATGTTTGCCATCTAAATTTACACAAAACCTTTGCCATTCCGCATGGTGGGGGTGGACCGGGCATGGGCCCCATTGGTGTTGCAAAACAACTTTTGCCCTTCCTGCCGGGTCATCCAATGACAAAAACCGGGGGCACTGAAGGGATTCACGCCATATCAGCAGCGCCCTACGGAAGTGCATTAATATTGCTCATTTCTTACGGCTATATTAAAATGCTGGGATCCGCAGGATTAAAAAGCTCTACTGAATTTGCCATCCTGAATGCAAACTACATCAAGGAAAAATTAAAAAACCACTACCCTACCCTTTACGTTGGGAAAAACGGACGCTGTGCCCACGAAATGATTTTGGATTGTTCTTCTTTTAAAAAGTCGGCGGGTGTTGAAGTAGGTGATATTGCCAAACGATTAATGGATTATGGGTTTCATGCACCTACCGTATCGTTCCCTGTGCACGACACCATCATGGTTGAACCCACCGAAAGTGAATCAAAAGAAGAACTGGATCGTTTTTGTGAAGCACTGATTCAAATCAGAAAAGAAATTGATGAAATTGCTGAAAGCGGAAACACGAAAGACAATTTGTTAAAAAATGCACCTCACACGGCAAAATCTGTGATTAGTTCAAACTGGAATCATGATTACAGCAGGGAAAAAGCTGCGTATCCGCTGGCTTGGGTGAGGGAAAATAAATTCTGGCCCAGTGTATCAAGGATTGACAATGCTTACGGAGACAGAAACTTAGTTTGCTCCTGTTTACCCATTGAAAATTACATGGAAACAGAAGTTAACATTTAATGCCGTTGCAAATTGAATAAATTGTAAAAAAAGCATTAACTTTGTAGTTGAAACCAAACAAACCTAAACCATAAAAATGAAAAAACTTTACGCAATTGTTGCATCATTTGGTCTAATTCTCGGTGCCAATGCACAAACCAAAAATGGCGGTGTTATCAGCCAAAAATTGGTTCCCAATGGAAAACTAAAAACAGAAACCTCCAAATTCAGGGCTTTACAAACCTCAAGTCGTGCCTACAGCGGATGGTTGAATTATGCCTTGCAACTGGATGATCCGAATGGATATTCTCCCGGAGCGGCCTTCTTCGATTTTCAAACCATTTTCCCCGACTCAAGTATCATCATTGGTACTTTCACAGATGGTTCAACGGCTTACAACCAGTTTATGAAATCGGCCACCATGCTGGATCCTAAAAACATGCCTGTTGAAGGCTTAGTGAATACCGATGCTTTCACGTTGGATTCGGTTGCCATTGGTTATGCATACTTGAGGAATTTGGCTGACAATATTGTTGATACCCTTGTTATTGACATCATTAAACATAACAATGCCTTGCTGTACGATATGCCCGGCTCTGCGCCAACGCACACTTATCAGGATATCGAGTATGATCAGCCATCCAACAAAGTCAAGGCTTCCAACATTATTGCCACCTACACTTATTTATTGACTGCACAGGATTCAACAAGTACCTCAAAAGAAATTTTGATTGCTACTGCTGGTCTACCCCAGCAAGCTGCCGGTAACAGAATTGGTGTATGCGTTAGTTTTAAACCAGGTTATTCATATTCAATCACCGATTCGTTGTTTGATATGAACGCCTTCCTAGTATTCTCTGCTGAACAAAACGGAGAAAACACCGATCCTACCTTTTATGGTACCCTTAGCGATGGAACTTCCGACATGAATTGCTCTTATGCACTTCCTACCAGCGTTCGTTATGATATCAACGCCAATGGTTGGAATGGATATTTGATTCCTACCTGGGCATGGACTCCCGGATATAGTGCAGAGCACAATATTATCAGTTTTCACGTTACTAGCGTTGTGGGCATTGACGAAACAAAGGCTAACGGTTTAGCCATCGGACAAAACTTCCCTAACCCTGCGTCAGGCATCACTACCATCAACTATTCTTTGGAAACTGCTTCCAGCCAGGTTTCTTTGGTAGTGACGGATGTAACCGGAAAAACAATTCAGGTAATCAATCAAGGAACCAAAGCACCGGGACTTTACAATGTGTCCTTGGATGCAAGTAATTTTGCTGCCGGTGTTTACAATTACACTTTACAAACAGACCTTGGCTCTGTTACCAAGAAATTCTTTGTGGTAAAATAGTCTAATCTGATTCTAATAAAAAGGCCCTGAAAAAATCAGGGCCTTTTTTTTTGCAGAAAAATAAAAAAAAGAAAAATTCTTACTATCTTAGTGCTTTCAACCAATCAAAAAAAAAAATGAAGAAAATTTACTTACTCCTTGGCTCACTCGGCTTGTTTTTGGGTACTTCTCAAGCGCAATCCATTATGCCAAACCGTAATGCTTACGGTAAAATTAGTGCAGCGGAAGTTGCGGCTATGAAAGCACGCTCCGGAGGCTTTGAAAATACCGGTCGTGCAACTTTTGATTTATACATGGACCATAGTGCCGCAAACTTTGACGATGATTTCTTCCTTTGGAGATACAATTCTCTTTATGTAGGAACAGATACCGCCTTGAACTATGTAGGTTGGTTCGTGAACAAAGTTGGAGGTTATACAGACCCTGCTGACCCTATTAACAGTTTTGTTGATGCTGCAACCTTTGGTTTCGCTGTTGATTACCCAAATAACATTTCCATGCGTGTAGATACGATCTTTGCATCTATCTCTCATGAGAACAACAGTGGCTTGTACGACAAATTAAAAATGAGAATTGTTCAGGTTTCAGGAGCGGCTCCATCCCTTGCTAGTCCTGTGTTATGGGAGCAAGTGGATAGTGCAAACGTATCCTTAAGTTCAGGAGGAAACTGGGTAGGATCCGGAGCTGGTTACTTGTTAACCTACACCCCTAATTTCACCGTACCGGGTGGAACAAAGGCAGCATTTCATTTTATTTATGAAGATGCCTCTAAATTAGATACTTTGGGTATTGCAGCCGGTTATGTAAAAGATCCTTTGAGTCCTGATCCAAACGATCCTTGGGCCAAACAAAGTGATTACAAAACCTCCTTCATGCGTTATCCTCCATTCATTCCAAATATTACCCAAAATTCAAACGTAGGATACGGTAGTCCTGCCGGTTCTCAAGGTTGGTTTTATGCGCAAAACTGGGCTATTTGGGCCAAAGTTTTGTTAACAGAGGTTATTGGAATATCAGAAAATAGTGCTTCAAACGGTTTCACCCTTTTGCATTCTTACCCTAACCCAACCAGCATATTGACCAATGTATCTTTTGAGGTTCCTGTAAATTGCAATGCAACCTTAACTGTTACAGATTTGAGCGGAAGAGTTGTTAGCCATCAGGAATTAAACGATCTTCAAAGTGGTCGTCATACTGTTTCTTTGCAAACAGAAAATTTAGACAATGGTATTTACAATTACACGCTGAATGCCAATGGATGGTCTGCAACAAAACCACTTGTAGTAAACCACTAATCTTGCCTACATTTCATAAAAAAAAGCCCGCTTTTTAGCGGGCTTTTTTTTTACTTTTGATGAATGAAAAAAATAATCTTGGCATTTCTACTTTTCCTTAGTGCAGAAATTTCTGCGCAAACAAAAATCACAAAATTTCAGGTGGAAGGAAATTGTGGTATGTGCAAAAAAAACATTGAGCAGGCTGCGGTTGATGCAGGTGCAGACAAGGCCATTTGGAATAAAAAAACAAAGGAGTTAAAAATAAAATTCGATGCAGCTAAAACATCTGAGGATAAGATAAAAAAACAAATTGCAGAGGCGGGGTACTCCAATCCAACCTATCAGGCCAATGATTCTGCCTATCAAAAACTACCCGAATGTTGTCAGTATAAATCAAAGAATATAAAAAGTCATTGAGGATTCTATAAGTCCACCACAAAAAACTTGTCTGCTAAATTTAAGGTGATTAAATGCGCAAAAATACAACATTCGGCATAGGCATTGCTTTCTCTATTTAATAAAGGGAAGAACATCGTTGCCTCAATAGGCTAATCAAACTAGAAACAAACAAAGATTAAACATTGGTTAACGAAAATAATTCTTTACATTAGTGGTCTTCATGGCTACGGCATTGCTAAAGAATTACGCAGAAAAACTGAATCACAAAAATTTCGCATTTCGTAAAACCGGTATTTTACGACCAATATTCTTTATTTTATTTTTCCTTCATTCCATTGCTGGGTTTTCATATCAGGGCGATTTAATTTTCAAAAAAATAAGCATAGAACAAGGGCTTTCGCAAAGCTCTATCAATGCCGTTTTGGAAGATAAATTCGGATTCATTTGGATTGGTACGGATGATGGATTGAATTTATATGATGGATATGGATTCAAAATATTCAAGCATGATCCCAAAAATAAAAATTCAATTCCCGGAAATATTATCACCAGTTTACTGGAAGATAAATCAGGAAAAATATGGATTGGAACCGATATCTCAGGACTCGGTGTATACGACAGATTTAAGGGAGAATTTACACACTTTGTAAGAACCAATAAAAACTTTAAAGGTCCCTTCAGCAATAACATAACAACTCTTTTTGAAGACAATGAAGGTTTAATTTGGATCGGCACGCTTGATGGAGGCTTATCAAGTTATGACCCCACAAGCGAAAAATTTAGTCACTATAAAAGCAGGTATACAGATCCCAATAGCATTGCGGGAAATTTTATCAGTTGCATTAGTCAGGATGCCAAAGGCCGCATTTGGATAGGAACAGGTAATGCCGGTCTTTCCTGTATCGACAAAACAACAGGCAAAGTTTTAAGAAGCTTTTTTGCCGAAGGCGAATTTACTTCCATCATCAATGATGAGATTTCATGTTTTCTAAAAAATCCATTTGATAGTGCGCATGTATATTGTCTGGATGCCCAGGGCAGACTTTACAGAATAAATCCTGATAAAAAAACCTATCAGGAAATTTACCAACAACAAACAAAAAAAATAATAGATCAAAACTTAGATGCATCCTGTGGGTTAATGGACAAAAGAGGTTTTATCTGGTTGGGTACTTCTGATGGAGGAGTTTTTATCATTGATCCAAAGAGTGGATATACCCAGCAATACAGGTTTGATCCAAAAAAGAAAAATTCACTTTCACTGGACTATATTCTCAACATTAGCGAGGACAAAAATGGCAGTATTTGGATAGGAACTGATGGAGGAGGAATAAATTTCTTTAATCCAAGAACCACGCAATTTGAACGTTATTTCAGAGATCCCTTTAATACTAAATCCTTAAATGACAATGACATCTGGGCTATTAACAAATTCGGTGATTTCATTTTAGCAGGAACCTCAGGTGGAGGCATAAACTTTATCAATGACCGAACAGGTGAGTATAAATATCTTTTAACAGAAGAAGTAAATAGTTCATTTAAACATACCCGTAGCCTCGAAAATTTAGGAAACGGAATTTTTTGGGCCGCGACATCGGGTGGAGGAATTGTAGAGTTCAACGCCAGCACCGGAACCTTCCTCCGCAGAATCCTTCATGATGCAGAAAACGCAAACTCCCCTTCCACCAATCAACTTAATGAAATCCTGAAAGATAAAAGAGGGATTATTTGGGTGGCCACAGCCAACCGTGGCTTGCTTAGTTATCAGCCATCCAATCAACGATGGGAAAAATTCAGAAATCAGCCCAACGACCCGCAATCAATTGCAGACAATAACGTAAGGGACATTTTCATGGACAAACAGGGAAATCTTTGGTTAGGGTTTACCGCAGGTCTAGGAAAAATGGATACCTTAAGAAAAACCTTTCGAAAATTTACCCATCAGGCAAAAATACCGGGCTCAATTAACAACAATGATGTATTGTGTATTTTTCAGGATTCCTACGGCACCCTATGGGTGGGAACATCAGGAGGCATTAATGGATTCAATGCCAAAAATGAAAGTTTTATTTCATTGGATGAAACGAATGGGCTTCCCAATAGTGTTGTTTACAGCATTCAGGAAGACAACAAAAAAAGACTTTGGTTTAGTTCCAACAAAGGCCTTTGTGTTTTTTCTCTTCCCACTCCTGAAACCATACAAAAAGCGCCTGGTAAAGCTCTGAAACAAATGATGAGAACCCTCAGAAACTATGATGATTCGGAAGGGTTAACCTCTAATGAATTTAATAGTGGTGTATCTTATAAGGATGAAAAGGGGTATTTGTTTTTTGGTGGAGTATCGGGTTTTGTAAAATTTCATCCTGATAGTTTGGAAGATAATTTCCTTGTTCCTCCTGTCCACATTACCTCTTTGAGTGTTTTTGGAAAAGAACTTCCGCTGGTAAATACCTTTAAAGATTCAAGAGCAATTCAACTAAAATACAATGAGAATTATCTTTCTTTCGAATTTATTTCACTGAATTACTTAAGTCCTGCCAAAACCAAATTCGCCTATCAATTAGAAGGTTTTGATAAGGAGGCCATAGTTGGTCACTCGAGAAGATTTGCCGGCTATACCAACCTAGACCCTGGTGATTATACCTTTAAAGTTTGGGTAAGTGCCAACAATGGCAGTTGGTCGGGCAAGCCTGCCGAAATTAAAATTACCATTTTACCTCCCTTTTGGAAAAAAGCATGGTTTTATATTCTGATATCAATTTTATTGGCAGGTTTAATTTGGCTTTTGAATTTCCTTCGGGAGCGAAAGTTCCGGGTTGATAAAATTAAACTTGAAAAAATTGTTGACGAAAGGACACGTGAATTGCGGATTGCCAAAGAGCAGGCAGAAAAATCAATGAAGGCAAAAGAAACCTTTCTTTCAACCATGAGTCATGAAATCAGAACGCCCATGAATGCTGTGATTGCCATGACCCATTTTTTATTAGATGAAGACCCAAGGCCCAACCAAAAGGAAAATTTAAATACCTTAAAATTTAGTGCAGAAAATCTTTTGGTTTTAATTAACGACATTCTGGACTTCAGCAAAATTGATGCAGGAAAGGTTGAATTCGAAGAAGTGCCCTTTAATTTAAAACTTCTGAGTCATGATTTATTGCACGCCTTTCAATCAACTGCACAGGAAAAAAAGCTTGAACTTAAAAGTCATTACGATAAAAATCTTCCTTCTCATGTAGTGGGAGATCCTGTAAGACTCAATCAAATTTTAACCAATCTTATTTCTAATGGCATTAAGTTTACCAAAAAAGGTTTTATTGATTTGAGCATCCAAAAAATTAGTGAAAGTGAAAGTCATTTGGTTATTGAATTTTCGGTAACCGATTCGGGGATTGGAATTCCTCAGGATAAATTCGATTTGATTTTTGAAAGCTTCGAACAGGCCAGCAAAGATACAACCCGTAAATTTGGTGGCACCGGCTTGGGGCTTACCATTACCAAAAGATTGCTTGAATTGCAGGGAAGTTATATCCAATTAGAAAGTACATTGGGCGAAGGTTCAAAATTCTTTTTTCAATTAAGCTTTAAAAAAGATACCAGCAATCCAGGAAAACTTACCGATACAATTGAAAAAACGAAAGAAAATTCTCTGAAGGGAATCAAAGTACTTATTGTAGAAGACAATAACGTGAACCAATTGATTGCTTCAAAATTCCTCGAAAAATGGGGTGCAGTAGTAAGTATTGCCGAAAATGGCATTGAAGGAGTTGAAATGGTTAACAACAACCATTACGATATTGTGTTAATGGATTTACAAATGCCCGAAATGGATGGATTTGAAGCCACCAGAAACATACGCAATACCAAAGGAAGTTATTATCGGGACCTGCCCATTCTGGCGCTCACGGCAGCTGCAATGGTAGAGGTTAGGGAACAGGTAATGGAGGCAGGAATGAACGATTACATTTCAAAACCTTTCAATCCAAACGAATTATTTTCGAAAATAAACAGGCACCTTGCCAAGGAGAACTAGAGCCAGATGCCAAATTCGCTTCAAGAACTAATCTTCGTCATCCAGATCAAGGTCAACCCCTCCCAGATCATCCAGACCCATAGAATCATCTCCAAGGAAGTCCTCGTCATCCTCAAAAATTGAAGGATTCTTTGTACGTTTTAATTCCTTTGACTTAATAGGCTTTAGTTTTGTCTTTTTCTTGGGCTCATCAGAAACCCCTTTGCCTGAAGATTTAGTATCAGGATCTGATTTTCCTTTGTTTCCTGGTTTTTTCATCACATGAAAAAAAATGAATTCGTTTAGCAATATTACAATTTTATTAAAAAACAAAAAAATTCATTCCCTTACATTGTTAGGGAAGTTCCTAATTTTGCAAAAAAATAACTTATGAAAACCCTACTCGAGCAATTTGAAGCCAAGGCCCCTGAAATTACCTTTGAATGGAATGATTCAGTAACGGAGGCAAAGGGCTGGATTGTAATTAATTCATTGCGTGGTGGGGCTGCCGGTGGAGGCACACGGATGAGGAAAAATTTAGACAAACGCGAAGTAGAATCTTTGGCCAAAACCATGGAAATAAAATTTACTGTTGCGGGTCCGGCCATTGGAGGTGCTAAATCAGGAATTGATTTTGATCCTTCCGACCCAAGAAAAAATGGGGTATTAAAGCGTTGGTACAAGGCGGTAAAACCCATCCTAAAAGAATATTACGGAACCGGGGGCGACTTAAACGTAGACGAAATCCATGAAGTGATCCCTATCACCGGAGAACTGGGAATCCTGCATCCGCAAGAGGGAGTGGTGTGTGGTTATTATGGAAGAAACAATCCCCATTTTAATGACCAAATTGAAAACCTAAAAAAAGGCGTTTTGTTGCCGGTACAAAATCTGCAATTCAGACCCGAAGGGAATCAAATAATTACAGTTGCAGATTTAATTACCGGTTATGGAGTTGCAGAATCAGTAAAACACTTCGGTGCCCTATACGGAATGCTCCTTCAGGAAAAAAGGGCCATTATTCAGGGTTGGGGCAATGTAGGGGCTGCTGCTGCCTGGTATTTATCAAAAATGGGTGTGAAAATCACCGGAATCATTGATAGAAATGGGGGAATAATGAACCTAAACGGATTCACCCACGAAGAAATAACCCAATTGTTTTTAAATAAAAATGGCAATGAGTTGGTAGCAGCTCAAAAAATATCCTTTGAGGAAATAAACAAACAAATTTGGAAAAGCGGAGCAGAAATTTTTATTCCGGCCGCAGCTTCGCGTCTTGTAACCATGGAGCAGGTTGAAGCCATGATTCAAAGCGGATTACAAATTATTAGTTCCGGAGCAAATGTTCCTTTTGCCGATAAAGAAATTTTCTTTGGACCAATTGCAAGGGCTGTTGATCAAAAAGTAGCTGTAATTCCTGATTTTATTGCTAATTGCGGCATGGCTAGGGTTTTTGCCTACCTGATGGAGCCAGGTGCAGAAAGTACAGATGAAGCCATTTTTGATGATGTAAGTAAAACCATGCAAAAAGCCCTGATGGCGGTTAAGGAAAAAAATTCTCATAAAACAAACCTTACCGAAACAGCTTATTCTATTGCCCTTCAGCAACTGATAAAAGAATGATGCATTTACAGTTTTTAGGAAATCCGATCGAAAATTATTTCTGGTTTATAGGAATTATTGCCGTTGGTTTTTTCTTTCGAAGTCTTTTGTCAAAGTTGATCTCCAAAGGCATGTATCGTTTTCTAAAGACCTATGCCGAAGGGGAAGTAGGATTTGAAAAACTACTCGGATTAATAAAAAGGCCTTTATCAACGGTACTTTCACTTCTTACCGTCTATTTCGCTTTCAATCAGCTTAACTTCCCACAACAGTGGCAAATTCCACCGGTTGAGGAATTTGGGTTAAGGATGGCGCTGTCTAAAATTTTTCAGGTTGCCCTTTGTTTGTCGATTACCTGGATTGTATTAAGGCTGGTAGATTTTTTCGGATTGGTATTGCTGCATAAGGCGGCACTATCCGAATCGAAAGCCGATGACCAAATAGTTCCCTTTATTAGAGAAGCGTTCAAGATAATTATTGTAATTTTTTCTTTCTTCTTTATTCTGGGTGCTATTTTCAAGCTCGATATTACCTCACTGATTGCTGGATTAGGAATCGGAGGTTTGGCCATTGCGCTTGCAGCCAAAGAATCACTAGAAAATTTACTGGGCTCATTTACCATTTTTTTCGACAAACCTTTTGTTACCGGAGATTTAATCAAAGTAGGCAACATTGAAGGGAATGTTGAACGCATTGGATTCAGAAGTACCCGAATAAGAACCCTTGAAAAAACATTTGTCACCGTCCCCAACAAAAAATTAGTTGATACGGAATTAGATAATCTGTCGCTAAGGGAGGTAAGAAGAGTAAAATTCGACATTGGATTAAAGTATCAGTCGCCGGAAGCTTCGCTTACGAACATTATAAAAAAAATCAAAGCCTTCATTCTGCAACACCCCGATACCACTGAAGAATGCTATGTTCATTTATATGCCTTCAAAGACATTTCCATTTCTATAAGGGTTTTGTTCTTTGTAAAAGTAGCCGACTGGGAAGTTTATATGAATGCCAGAGAACAGGTAAACTTTGCCATTATGAAAATTGTGGCAGACGAAGGATGCGAATTTTGTAATACAGTAGCGGGAATTGATGCAATGGGCTTGCATCCGGAGGTGAAACCTTAAAAAAGAATGCAGTATTGGCACAATTAATGCGATTGGTTTTTCAATTGCAAAAGCATCGGCCTATCAACTAACATTTACGTGTTTATAATTTGAAACCAAAGTGACTCAACACAAAAATCGTGTTGTTTACTTTCGTTTAGCAGAAATTACCGCTTAAACACGCCTTATGTTATTATCTCTTTTGTTACAAATCACTGAAGGAATCAGTGATAGTATGAGTACCGCATCCACTGCGCTTCCTGCTGCTGCTGAAGCCGCCCCGGTACAACACGATTCCTTATCGCTGCTAGATTTAATCATGAAAGGCGGTGTACTCATGATTCCCATTGGAATTTTATCCCTCCTGAGTATCTATGTTTTAATTGAACGATTTGCAGCCATCAAAAAAGCCGGCAAAACCGACAATACGCTCATGCAGCAAATAAAGGATCATTTAAGGTCGGGCAATATGGATGCAGCCAGGAATCTTTGCAAAGCCCAAAATACCGCAGTGGCTGCGGTGATGGAAAAAGGAATATCAAGGGTAGGTAAACCTATCCGCGAGATTGAATCCTCTATGGAAAGCGTGGGCAAACTTGAGGTATCCAAAATGGAAAAAGGCCTTTCACTGCTTGGTATCATTGCAGGAATTGCCCCCATGTTTGGTTTTATCGGAACCATTTCCGGGGTAATTAAAATTTTCTATAATATTTCACTTGCTGATAATATCAGCATTGGCTTAATTTCCGGAGGATTGTACGAAAAGATGATTACCAGCGCGGCTGGCTTGATTGTAGGAGTGTTTTCTTTTGTGAGTTATCATTACCTCAACATGATGATTGACAGGATTACCTTTAAAATGGAAGCCCATTCTGTGGAATTTTTAGATATTCTTCAAGATCCCAAAGCATGAACTTCAGAAAAAACAATAAAAGATTTGCCGCTGAGGTAGGAGCTTCTTCGATGAGCGACATCATGTTTTTTTTGATGTTGTTTTTTTTGATTGTTTCTACATTGGTAAACCCTAGTGTGATTAAATTAATGTTGCCCAAGGCATCATCTTCACAAACTTTGGCTAAACAACAGTTCTTTATTGATATCTCAAAAGACAAACTGATTTATCTCAATAATAAACCTATTGAGTACGCCATGCTTGAGCCCAACCTTGCTGCTTTAATTTCAGGGGTTGCTGAACCTACGGTTGTTTTAAGAGTTGACAATACCCTATCCATCCAGGACCTTGTTGATATCCTTAGTGTAGGCAACCGACTGAAAGTAAAAATGGTGCTGGCCACCAAAACACCCGGAAAATAAATTCAAAAATTTTCCAAGCCATGGAAAGAACATCACCCAAAAACAGAATTTTAGCACTTAGTGGAACCCTATTGTTTCATGGTTTGATAATTCTATTCTTTTTTCTGTGGGTTATTAAAACACCAATTCCCCCATATCCTGACACCGGAACACCCGGGCTGGAAGTTAATTTAGGATTAAGTGAAGATGGAATGGGCGATTTGCAGCCGGAAGAGGCAGGTGATGCCGAGCAAGTGAATACCAGTGACGATGTTATTGTTCAACCAATCACCAACAATCAGGCCCCCGCATTTAAATCTACAGAATCTATTCTTAGTCAAGAAACAGAAGAGGCACCAACTACAGCCGTTGTAAAAGAAAAACCGGCCGAAAGCAATAACCCTGCACCTAAAGAAATTGTTCCGGAAACACCGCAAAAAAAAGTAAATGCAAGGGCTTTGTTTCCTGGAAAATCCGGAGGAAAAAAAGGGGGCAACGAAGGTGAAACCGGAAAACCAGGTGATCAAGGCGATCCTGATGGTAGCAGAACCAGCAAGTACCACGGTCCGGGAGGTAGTGGAGGCAATACTGTTGGAGATGGCGATAGTGATAAAGGAAAAGGCATTCGTTATACTTTGAGTGGAAGAACGCCACAAGCACTCATAGCCCCTAAATCAAATGTTCAGGAAGAAGGTATTGTGGTGGTTGAAATTACGGTTGACAAAAAAGGGGTTGTTATTTATGCCAAACCCGGAGCCAAAGGTTCAACCACGAGTAACAGCACCTTGTTGGAAATTGCTAGAAAAGCCGCCCTTGGTGTTCGCTTCAATCCGGATCCTGACGCACCGGAAGAACAAAAGGGAAATGTTATTTACAATTTTACGCTCCGCTAATTTTCATGTTGTACAGGCAGGCCCTGAATTACATGTATGAGCAACTACCCATGTTTCAACGCGTGGGTATTGCTGCCTACAAAAACAATCTTGATAATACCATTGCTATTAGCAAACACCTGGATTATCCTGAAAAAAAATTCAAATCAATACATATTGCCGGAACCAATGGCAAGGGATCTTCATCGCATTTGCTAGCCTCTATTTTTCAGGAAGCCGGTTACAAAACAGGATTGTACACCTCCCCTCACCTGAAAGATTTCAGAGAAAGAATCAAAATCAATGGGGCAATGATTCCCAAAAAAACAGTTAGTCGGTTCATTGAAAAAAACGCTACTTTTTTCAACGAGCTAAAACCTTCCTTTTTTGAAATGACCGTTGGCATGGCATTCTGTTGGTTTGCTGACCAGCAGGTGGATATAGCGATTATTGAAACTGGACTTGGTGGCAGATTAGACTCCACCAACATTATTCATCCTGAACTTTGTTTAATTACCAATGTTAGCTTTGATCATACCCAACTATTAGGATCAAGCCTAACGGCCATTGCAACAGAAAAAGCAGGCATTATCAAAAGCAAAACACCCGTTGTTATCAGCGAAAAAAACAACGATTATTTTGAGGTATTCAAAAAAAAAGCAAAGGAGGAAAATGCCGGGTTAATTATTGCCTCTACTCTTTACGAAGCCATCAAGAAATCGAACCGAAACTTCCATAGTCAATATGAGATTTACAAAAACGGACAAATCCGTTTCTCTGAGATTGATTGTCCGTTGCAAGGGAATTACCAGCAATACAATATTTGCGGGGTATTGGCAGTGTGCGATGCCATTCAGGAGAAAGGATTTAAACTTTCAGACAACCATGTTGCCCAGGGAATAAAAAAAGTTATTGCCAATACAGGCTTTGCAGGCAGATGGCAAGTGCTGCAGGAAAAGCCTTTAACCATTGCGGACACAGGACACAATGAGGCAGGAATTCAAATGGTATTAAACCAAATCCAACAAATTCCGCATAAAAACCTCAACATCGTTTTAGGAATGGTTAACGACAAAGAGATTGATAAAATGTTAAACCTATTTCCGAAAAATGCACGATATTTTTTCTGTCAGGCCAATATTCCACGAGCCCTGGATAAAGCGGAACTGATGCAAAAAGCCGTTGCGAAGGGATTAAACGGCAAGGCCTATGCATCGGTAAAAAAGGCCTTAAAGGCGGCTAAGCAAATGGCCGGATCTGAAGACTTGGTATTTGTTGGAGGATCTACTTTTGTAGTAGCCGAGGTTGTTTAACAGAAAAAAAAAGCCCCCGATAAATTCAAAACTTATTGGGGGCTTTCTATTGGGATTGTTTTCGAAAGGTTAATGTCCGTACTCAGCTATAAATTTAATACGCATCAAACGAACCTCCTCTTCGGTAAATTCATCCTCACCCAATTCTTTTAAAGCTTCTTCTAAAGAATCGGTTTCAGCCTCGCGGAAATAATCGAAAATTTCTTCTTGTTTTTCTTCATCTACCACTTCATCAATATAGTAATTGATATTGACTTTAGTTCCAGAAGAAACAATGGTTTCAATTTCAGAGATAATTTCGTTCAAGGTAATTCCCTTGGCATTGGCGATATCTTCCAAAGAAAGTCTTCTGTCGATGCTTTGAATGATATGAACTTTTAATCCTGATTTATTTACAACTGATTTCACGACCAAATCCTGAGGTCGCTCAATTTCATTCTCCTTTACATATTTACTGATCAGGGCACAAACCTCCTTTCCGTAACGTTGAGCTTTACCCTGTCCTACCCCTGAAATCCTTGATAATTCATCAATGTTAATGGGGTATTGAGAAGCCATTTCGGAAAGTGAAGTTTCCTGAAATAAAACATAGGGAGGCAGATTCAGTTGTTTGGCCTGTTTCTTTACGAGGTCTTTCAACATAGAAAATAGTGCCTCATCAAGCGCTACATTTCCTCTTCCGCCGGCCGACATTGCTGCGTCTTCTTCATCAGCAATGGCATCGTAATCGATATCTCTGGTAAACTGAATGGAGTATGGGCTTTCCATAAAGGCCAGGCCTTTGGGTTCCAACTTCAACAATCCGTAATTTTCAATATCCTTTGACAAAAAATCATGCACCAGGGCCTGACGGATAACGGCATTCCAATATTTTTCACTTTCATGAACCCCTTTTCCAAAAATATCGAGGGCTTCGTGTTTGTAGGATTTGGTTTGAGCGGTGCGCATGCCGGTAAGCACATTAACAACATGCTTGGCTTTAAATTTCTCTTTAACCTCCTGAACGGCCTCTAGTACCAGCAACAGGCTATCCTCTGCTTCAAACTTTTGTTTAGGGAACTTGCAATTATCGCATTGGCTATTGCAATTTTTTTCATCGTATTCCTCACCAAAATAATGCAACAATGTTTTCCTTCTGCAGATAGAAGATTCAGCATAGGCAACCGTTTCCAACAATAGTTGTTTGCCAATTTCCTGTTCAGAAACCGGTTTACCTTTCATGAATTTTTCTAACTTAACAATATCTTCATAGGCATAAAAGGTAATACAGTTACCCTCGCCCCCATCACGACCTGCACGGCCGGTTTCCTGATAATAGCCTTCTAGACTTTTTGGGATATCGTGATGAATAACAAAACGAACATCCGGTTTATCAATTCCCATTCCAAAGGCAATGGTAGCAACAATCACGTCCGCTTCCTCCATCAAAAATTTATCCTGATGAGAAGCGCGAGCATTGGCTTCTAAACCTGCGTGGTAAGGCAAGGCTTTGATACCGTTTACAACAAGAATTTCGGCAATTTCTTCTACCTTTTTTCGGCTCAGGCAATAAACAATTCCTGACTTTCCGGGATGTTGTTTGATGTACTTTATAATTTCACGAGCAACATCATGTTTAGGTCTAACCTCGTAATACAAATTATCTCTATTAAAAGAAGATTTGAAAACGGTTGCTTCGGGCATCCCTAAATTTTTCTGAATATCCTGTTGAACTTTAGGAGTTGCTGTTGCGGTGAGTGCCATGATGGGCACATGTCCGATTTGCTCAATAATAGGTCGCAGCCTACGATATTCTGGTCTGAAATCATGGCCCCATTCCGAAATACAATGCGCCTCATCAATAGCAAAAAAAGAAACTTTTACTTCCTTGAGGAAAGCAACATTTTCTTCTTTTGTGAGGGATTCAGGAGCCACATAAAGGAGCTTTGTTCTGCCATCCTTGATGTCTTTCTTCACCTTGGTAATTTCTGCTTTGGTGAGAGAAGAGTTCATGAAATGAGCTACCCCGTCATCGGTACCAAAATTTCTGATTGAATCCACCTGATTTTTCATCAAGGCAATTAATGGAGAAATAATGACTGCCGTGCCCGGGCACAGGAGTGCAGGCAATTGATAGCAGAGTGATTTACCGCCACCTGTTGGCATAATCACAAAAGTGTCCTTTCCGTCGAGTAAATTGTTGATGATCGCCTCTTGTTGACCTTTGAAGGCATCAAATCCAAAATATTTCTGTAGGGCGTCTGTCAATGACGTTTCTACTTCCAACATCTTTTTTTGTCTTGGTTTTTTAGTAATAAATTTGCTTTTCAAAGATATAACAAATTTTCCGTTTACTTTGTCATTTGCAAAAGGAAAACACTTAAAAAAACCATCTTTTTGGAAAAATTCGCTGACATATTAGAAAACGCCCGACAAACCTTTGAAATAGAGGCACAAAGTATTCTGGATATGATTCCTGCCCTTGACGTAAATTTTGTTAAGTCGGTTGAAATCATCAAAAATACCACCGGTAGGGTTGTCTTAACTGGAATTGGGAAAAGTGCCATTATTGCTCAAAAAATAGCGGCCACTCTTAACTCTACTGGTAGTCCGTCGGTTTTTATGCATGCTGCTGATGCCATTCATGGTGATTTGGGTACCATAACAAAAGATGATGTGGTAATTTGCCTAAGCAAAAGTGGAAACACCCCTGAAATTAAAGTAATTGTTCCCTTGCTGAAATCGGGAGGAAATCCATTGATTGCTATTGTAGGCAATACTGAATCCTTTTTAGCCTTGAATGCAGATTACGTGCTGAACACATCGGTAGAAAAAGAAGCATGTCCAAACAACCTCGCTCCTACCAGCAGCACCACTGCCCAATTAGCGATGGGCGATGCACTTGCTGTTTGTGTACTTTTAGAAAAGGGTTTCTCTCGGCAAGACTTTGCAAAGTATCATCCCGGTGGAACTTTGGGAAAAAAATTATACCTAAGGGTTAACGAGATATCTAGAAACAATGAAATTCCGGTGGTAGATTATGAGGATTCACTTAAAAAAGTGATTCTTGAAATATCATCAAAAAGATTAGGGGCAACAGCTGTTTTCCATTCAGGTAAATTGGTTGGAATTATTACAGATGGTGATATCCGGCGGTCGTTGGAAAAATCAGATTCTATCAATGAAATCAAGGCCTTCCAAATTATGAATCCCCAACCAAAAATGATAGAAGGAGAAGAATTAGCAGCCGAAGCTTTGTTACAAATGCAACAAAACAATATTATGCAGCTTCTGGTCCTTCAAAACGGAAATTTTTCAGGCTTTGTTCATATGCACGATTTAATAAAAGAGGGAATAATTTAAAATGATTACCGTTCAATCCTTCACTTTTAATCCCTTTAGTGAAAATACCTTTTTGCTATACGATGAAACATTGCAATGTATTATAATCGATCCGGGTTGTAGCGGAACCCGAGAAGAAAATGAACTGAAAAGTTTTATTGAAAAAAATAATTTAAAACCCATCCTTCTCTTTAACACCCATTGCCATATTGACCATATTCTTGGCAACGCCTTTGTTCATAAAACGTATGGCCTTCATCCGGTTTACCATCCAGAAGAAGAGGCTAATTTAGCCATGGGAGAAAGCGTTGCCCAAATGTATGGTATACCCTACCATTCCTCTCCAAAGGCCTTGCATCATTTGAATGAGCCGCAACTTTTGTCATTTGGAAATTCTTCTTTAAAAATTCTTTTTACTCCGGGTCATTCTGCCGGCAGCCTTAGTTTATATGCAGAAAAGGAAAACTTTCTCATCGGAGGAGATGTATTGTTTAACCGAAGCATCGGAAGAACTGATTTGCCCGGAGGTGACTTCAAAACGTTGGAACGCTCTATTTTATCAAAGCTTTATACCCTACCCGATCACACCAAAGTTTATTGCGGACACGGGGATCCTACCACCATCGGTGAAGAAAAAATACACAACCCTTTTGTAAAATTTTAAAAGGCCTTATGGAATTTTGATTGGCGCTGCATCCATGAATAGGAAAATAAAACCTATTCATTATGCAAGCTGTTTCAAACCCTCGTCCCTTTGCTGATGCACGTGATCATCAGTTACTATTTTTAACCCTTTTCCTGAGCACCGGACTACTATGGCTGGGTTGGTCAGACAATTTAATCAGAATTCCCATTGTGATTTCAGTTTCACTGCTAACCCAATGGTTCTTCGAAAAATACTGGTTAAAACGAGAACAGGTTAGCGGTTTAAAAAGTGCGCTGATTACTGCTCTATCCCTGAGTATACTTTTTCGCGCCAATGAGCCATTTACCTTTGTATTGGTTGCAATTATTGCGGTGGGTTCTAAATTTTTTCTTAGAGACAAACAGCGGCATTTTATTAATCCGGCAAACTTCGGCATCATCATTATGCTATTGTTCTATAAAGACGGCTGGATATCTCCGGGCCAATGGGGCGTGAAAGAGGCATGGCCATTAATGATAGGCATACCCGGATTAATGGTGATTACCAAAGCAGGAAGACTCGATACTGCCATTGCCTTTCTTATCACCTTGCTTGGGCTCGACACTTATAGGATACTGTTTCATTTAGAATGGGAACCTATGGTCTTGTTGCATAAATATACAACCGGTTCATTGCTTCTTTTTACATTCTTCATGATCACAGACCCTGTATCAACTCCAAGAAATAAAGTGGTTAGAATTATCTGGGCTTCATGCATTGGTATTAGCAGTTTTTATGGACAGAGCTACTTGTTTATCCATACCGCCCCCTTGTACTGCTTGTTTTTCTTTTCGCTCCTTACACCAGTACTCAACAAAATATTCCCTGCAGAACAGTTTGAATGGTTTAAGGCACCGGCCGTTCAAAGCAGAAACAGGCATATTTTATCTATACAAAAAATAAGTATTGGCGTTATGATTGTTGCTTTCACCTTTATAAACCAACAAGGATTTGCCTTTTGTGGCTTCTATGTGAGCAAAGCAGGAAGCGGGTTATGGAATAATAAATCGGAGGTTATTCTGGTCCGAAATGGCGAAAATACTTGCGTAACAATGAACAGCGATTTCAAAGGTGATGTAAAAGATTTTGCCATGGTGGTTCCTGTACCTACCATTATAAAAAGGAATGATATCAGAATTGTTGAACCATCTTTGTTTCAAAAACTGGATGATTATTCGGCACCGAGGCTTGCTGCATATTATGATGAAAACCCATGTGAAATTAGGGTGTACGAGGATATGGTTTCCTCATCTTCCATGGGAAAGGCGGAAAAAAGTGTTGTCTTGAAAGAAACAAAATTCACAAAAAGACTTGGGGTTACCATTGAAGCCCAATACGAAGTGGAAGAATACAATATTCTTGTATTGTCTGCCAAAGAAAGCAACGGATTAAAAATCTGGCTCACCCAAAACGGATATAAAATTCCTGAAAGTGCAGAACGCGTTCTTGCTCCCTACATCAAAAGCAATATGAAATTCTTTGTTGTTAAAGTTAACCTGGCAAAAGTACCGGGTTACAAGCAAGGAGAAACCATTGAATTAAGACCCATTCAAATCTCCTTTAACTCTCCGAAATTTATGCTGCCCATTCGCCTAGGAATGGCCAATAGCAAAGGAGAACAGGATATGATTGTATATGCTTTTTCTCCAGCAGGTAGAATAGAAACGATTAATTATCAGACCAAGAAAGTTCCAAGCAACCTTGAAATTCCACTTTTTGTTCAACACCATTTCGATAACTTTTATTCCTCATTGTTTAAAAGAGAACACAATAAACAATACAAAAATTCAGTTTTTCTTGAATATGCATGGGATGTAACACCCAACTTTGGTATTAAATGCGACCCTTGTGTTGGCGATCCTCCAATGACACAGGAACTTGCACAGGCAGGTGTACAATGGTTGGCAGGAGTAAATAATCAGGGCCAGAGAATACAATCAAATTCCGGTGTATTCTTTACAAGGTTGCATGTACGATATGCTTATGATTATTTTCCGCAAGACTTGTTATTTCAAGAAACAAGCAATAGGGAAAATTTTCAGGCAAGGTATGTAATTCATCACCCTGCCACAGGGAATCTAAGTTGTGCAGATGGCCAGCAATATCTTTCAGAATTAAAAATCAGAAAAAGAAATGAGTTGATCAACCTGGCAAAACTTACAGGTTGGAAAACATCACAATTTGGTTCTTATTATCATCAAAACCAATTCAATCCTAAAGTCATTCAGGAGGAAACAGAACAGGGAGCAATCCCTTTGGTTGGCAACGATGATGACCATGACCCAAACATTCCTCCTACAATGAATCTACTGGTTGGTTTAATGCTAATCGCTTTCATACTCTTGGTAATTTTTGAAAATAATTTACGGAGTCTCTTCACCTCGACCCCGAAAAAAAATTGAAATCAAGATTTGAATGACAAAAAAAAACATCGCAGTTAATTTGCGATGTTTTTTTTTTGAGGATACCAGATTTTTATCCGGCAAGAATATCTGACTTCAAGGCCACCATTTCAAGAGCAGTGTTGAAGATTCCATCTTCGCCAAAACCACACTCATCGTACAGTTGTAACTGATCTCCATGCTCAATAAATTGGTCGGGAATTCCTAATCTTTTCACTTGAGCAGCATAGCCATTTTCGGCCATAAATTCTACAACTGCAGAGCCCATACCACCAATAATGCAACCATCTTCTACCGTAATTACTTTAGAAAACTTAGAAAAAACCTCATGAAGAATTAACTCATCAATGGGCTTGGCGAAACGCATATCATAATGTGCAGCTTCAATTCCTTTGTCTTTGAGTCGCGAAACAGCATTTGCAGCAATGTTCCCAATATGGCCAATGGTTAGAATGGCGATATCGTTTCCATCCATAAGTTTTCGACCGGTACCAATGGTAATTTCTTTCATGGGTGTTTTCCATTCCGTCATTACGCCATTTCCGCGTGGGTAGCGAATAACAAAAGCACCTTTGTTTTCCAATTGTGCAGTGTACATGAGATTTCGGAGTTCTTCCTCATTCATGGGCGCAGAAACTACCATATTTGGAATGCACCTGAAATAAGCAAGATCATAGGCGCCATGATGCGTTGGACCGTCTGCACCGGCCAATCCGCCTCTGTCGAGACAGAAAACTACATTTAAATTTTGTAAGGCCACATCATGAACCACCTGATCGTAGGCCCTTTGCATAAAGGAGGAATAGATATTGCAAAATGGAAGCAAGCCCTGTGTGGCTAATCCGGCAGAAAAAGTTACAGCATGTTGTTCGGCAATTCCTACATCAAAAGCTCGGTCAGGCATAGCTTTCATCATGATGTTAAGAGAGCAACCGGAAGGCATGGCCGGGGTAATCCCCATTATTTTTTTATTCTTTTCGGCTAATTCAACAATGGTATGTCCGAATACATCCTGATATTTAGGCGGTTGTGGGTTACCGGAGACCACTTTAACAATCTCGCCGGTTTCTTTATTGAAAAGACCCGGAGCGTGCCAAACTGTTTGGTTGCCTTCCTCCGAAAATTTATATCCTTTTCCCTTAACGGTAAGGCAATGTAGAATTTTAGGACCCGGAATATCTTTTAAGTCCTGCATCACCTTTACAAGGCGATTTACATCATGGCCATCAACCGGGCCAAAATACCTGAATTTAAGGGACTCAAACAGATTGCTCTGGCGCAGCATGGTTGTTTTGATTCCATTTTCAATTTTACTTGCTATTTCCTGCGCATTCGGTCCGAATTTGCTAATTTTTCCAAGCAATTTCCAAACCTCATCTTTAACCTTGTTGTAGGTATGCGATGTTGTAATATCAGTAAGATATTCTTTGAGTGCCCCTACATTGGGGTCAATGGACATGCAATTATCGTTAAGGATAACCAGCAGATTAGAATTTTCTACCCCGGCATGATTCAGTCCTTCAAAAGCAAGGCCTGCTGTCATTGCACCATCACCGATAACGGCAATATGCTGACGATCGGTTTCTTTTTTATAACTGGAAGCTACAGCCATACCGAGGGCTGCGGAAATGGAGGTAGAAGAATGTCCTACTCCAAAAGTATCGAAGGGGCTTTCGCTTCTTTTCGGGAAACCGGAAATTCCTTTGTAAAGCCGATTGGTATGAAAAACACTCCTTCTTCCGGTTAAAATTTTGTGCCCATACGCCTGATGCCCGACATCCCAAACCAGTTGATCGTAAGGTGTATTAAAAACATAATGAAGAGCAACCGTTAACTCCACCACGCCTAAGCTCGCACCAAAGTGACCACCTTTGGTAGAGACCACATCAATAATAAATTGACGTAATTCGGTACAGATTTGTAATAATTCATCCTCTGAAAACCTTTTTAGGTCTTCGGGGGTGATGATTTTATCCAGAAGTGGTCCTGCTTTTATTTCCATTGGAAAAGAAAATTAAACCTTATAAACGGAAAGAATGCGGAATTGTTTTGATCAGGAGGCAAAACCCTGAACTTTAGCCTAGTGATGATGTCCTCCTTCTCCGTGAACATGTCCATGATCAAGTTCTTCGGCAGATGCATCTCTTATACTGAGTACAGAACCAATAAAATGAAGATTTTTGCCGGCCAAGGGGTGATTAAAATCCATTTTCACGAATTCAGAAGTAACTTCCTCCACGAGTCCTTGCAACTGATTTCCTTCATGATCGGTCATGGGCAAAATATTACCTTCAGCAATCATTTCATCATCAAAATGCCCTTTTTCATCTAAAAAAGCACTTCTTGGAATTTGAACAATATGATCATTGTGTTTAGGGCCATAACCCTCATTGGATTCAATAAAGAAATCAAAGGAATCGCCTACTTTAAGGCCATTCAGGTTGGCTTCAAAGGATTCGAGCAGGCCGCCTCCTCCAAATAAAAAAACAAATGGATTGCCCGGGGTAGTTTGCTCTACCAACTCTTCCTCTTCTCCAATGCTGCTGTTTACCCTTAAGGTGTAGTTAACAGACACTACTTTTTCGTTTTGAATGATCATACTTTGCGTTTTAATGGTAAACAGCCTGAAAAATAAAAAGCGGCTGAAAAAAATTCGGCTAAAGGTACGAAAATTTCCTAAATTTGAAGCATTATTAACCCAAAAGCCTACAATGCTGCCTACAGCATTTAGAAATTTTTCTTCCGCAACAACTTCGTATAAGTTTTTTCTTGTATCAGGCTTTGCCCTTGCATTAATTTCGTTTCACTATTCCTGTAGAACAGCCTCTCGCAGAAATCAGGAGAGTTTAAAACAACAGGTAATAGATTCCACACTGTTGGCTTATCAGGAGCCTGTTCCCACCTACCATCCAACAGCAAAAAAAACTATGAACCTGGTTCATACCAAATTGTTCATAACTCCTAATTGGGAAAACGCTGAAGTTAACGGGCGGGCAGAAATAACCCTTACTCCTCACTTTTATGATTGTGATTCTGTTTGGCTGGATGCGCAATCGTTTCAAATAAAAAACGTTTACCTCATTACCAAAAAAAATACGGTTAAAGCAAATTACACCTACAATCAAAAACAAATTGCCATTAAGCTATCCAAAACTTGCAGGCAAAAAGACACCATAACCGTAGGCATTGATTATTTGGCACACCCTGTTTCGTTGGTTGAAGATAATGGTGATGCCATTACCTCCGACAAGGGCTTGTTTTTTATTAATCCTCAACAATTGAATCCCTATCAGCCCCGGCAATTATGGTCGCAAGGAGAAACGAATTATAATTCTAAGTGGTTTCCTACCCTTGAAGCCACTAACCAAAGGATGACTCAGGAAATTTATCTTACAGTTGATAAGTCAATGGTTACCTTATCGAATGGTTTGCTGATTGAAAGCAAGGAAAATAAGGATGGAACAAAAACCGATTATTGGAAACAAAGCTTACCATCGGCCCCTTATTTAACCATGATTGCAGCCGGAAACTTTTCTATTGTAAAAGATTCTTGGAAAGGAAAGGACGTAACCTATTATGTAGAACCAGGATATGAGCGTTATGCCAAACTCATTTTTGGAAAAACACCTAAAATGATGAGTTTCTTTTCCGACAAAATGGGCATTGAGTTTCCTTGGGAAAAATATGCGCAAATTGTTGTAAGGGATTATGTTTCAGGAGCCATGGAAAACACTACCGCAACGGTTCATGCAGAAAACATACAGCGCAACGATCGTGAACTTTTGGAAGAAGACGGAGAAGACATCATTGCTCATGAACTTTTCCACCATTGGTTTGGCAATTATGTTACCTGCGAAAGCTGGAGTCACCTACCTCTTAATGAATCCTTTGCTACCTATGGAGAATATTTATGGCTCGAACACGAATATGGTAACGAAAAAGCAGAGAGTCATCGGTTGGGAGATCTTGATAACTATCTCAACGAGTCGAAAACCAAACAGGTAAGTTTAATTAGACCATACTATGTTAATGAAGAAGACATGTTTGATTCGCATAGCTATGCCAAAGGTGGTTTAATTTTACATCATCTCAGAAAATATATTGGCGATAAAGCCTTCTTCTCGGCATTAAATTTCTACTTAAAAAAACATGCCTTTAACAATGCAGAAATTGAAGAATTAAGGATTGCCTTTGAAGAAATTACAGGAGAAGATTTGAATTGGTTTTTCGATCAATGGTTCAAAATGGCAGGCCACCCTGACCTTAACATCAGTTACCAATATATTGACAGTTCTAAAACCGTGGTTGTTCAGGTAGATCAAATGCAGGAAAATGCAGGAACAGGTCTTTATCAGTTGCCCACCCAAATTGACCTGTTTTTTGCCGATAAAAAAGAAAGTCACCCTGTGTGGATTAATAAAAAAAATAATACTTTTTCTTTTAAAACCGGCAGATCGCCATTGTTCGTGATGGTTGACGGTGAATGGAACCTGCCCGGAACTAGAACCGTTCAACAAGAGGAAAAAGCATGGATTGATCAATACTATTATGCAAAAATTTACACCGCCAGGTATGAAGCCATTACGAAATTAATTCCTACGGCTAAAGAAAATAAAATTGGAGACGATGCTAAAAAATGCATTACCAAAGCACTTTCTGATTCACATGAAGATATCCGCTACTTGGCTCTTGGTGGTTTGGAGTACATGCTTTCTGAAAATCCCTCTCAGGGAAAAAATTTGCTGTTAAATCTTTCACAAAATGACCCAAAACCAAAAATCAGAAAAACAGCCTTGGAAATGCTTAACCGACACTTCAAAAAAGAAGAATGGTTATGGCAATCCAATTTAACCTCTCTGGAAGACAAAGCCTACTCGGTGCAGGCAACAGCACTTGGTCATTTGTTTGAACTTGATCCTGTTTTAGGCTTTGAAAGAGCAAAAAGACTTGAAGCGGATTCTAATATTTCATTGGTTAAAACCATTGCCGAAATTTATTCACAAAGTGGAACCGAAAAAGAATCTCCATTTTTTGAGAAAAATTGCCGCAGAATTCAAGGTTTTGAGCAGTATGACCTGGTTAACTTCTATGGTAAATACCTGCTGGGTAGAAGCGATGAAACCATTGATAAAGGCATTGTAATTCTAAGTGAAATTGCAAAAAAAAACAGTGTTTGGTTTATTCGACTTAATGCCTTGAACCAGCTAGGGAATTTGGAAGAATTGTTTACCAACCGCGAGCGGGAATTAAAAGCCAAAATGGCTGCTGAGAAAAACAAAGAAGATCAAAATTTGCAGAAACAAATAGAAAAAGTTTCATCAGAAAAAAAACATTTGTCAACGCTGATTGAAGAAATCAAAAAGGGTGAAAAAAATCCTAACCTGCTGAAACTGTATAACAACTGAAAAGCATGGAAAAAGAACTGCTTAGGGTAGCCATGGTTCAGAGTAAATTATACTGGGAAAACCCATCGCAAAATCTCTTACATTTTGACGCACTATTAACAACTGTGCAGGCGGTTGACCTGGTTCTTTTGCCGGAAATGTTTACTACAGGATTCAGCATGAACTTGGATGCAGCAGATGGCGATGGCAGCACCTTGCATTGGATGAAAAAAAAGAGCCGGGAAATGGGTTTTGCCATTGCAGGCAGTGTGATGACAAAAGATAATGGAAGTTATTACAACCGCTTTTATCTTGTTGAACCCGATGGCAGCTTCCACTTCTACGATAAAAGACACTTGTTCAGAATGGCGCAGGAAGACAAATACTATACACCCGGGCAAGACCGATTAATCATTCGGTATTTAGGATGGAGAATTTGTCCTATGATTTGTTACGACCTTCGCTTCCCTGTTTGGAGCCGGAATCAAAGCACTGATTCAACAAACAAGAATATTGTTTACGATCTTTTGCTATACGTAGCCAACTGGCCGCAGCGCAGAGAAACTGCTTGGAAAGCGCTTCTTCCTGCACGGGCCATCGAAAATTATGCCTACTGCATTGGCGTCAATCGTGTAGGAGAAGATGGGAATAACATTCCTTATTCCGGTTATTCTATGGCCATAGATCCCTTAGGAAGTATTTTAGCAGAAACCAATCCGGGTGAAGAATCCATCTTGCTGGTAACTTTAAGTTTAGATTCGTTGAAAAAATTCAGAACCCAATTTCCATCGTGGAAAGATGCTGATAGTTTTTCAATTAGTAAATAGTACTGCGTGTTTGAGGAATGTAGTCAGATTTCAACTAACTTAGCTCACCAATTCCATTTCTTATGAAAAAGAATCTATTGCTTCTGCTGGTGCTCCTTGGAGTTTGCAAAGCCCTCTTTGCTCAGGAACCGCCCAAACCAACCGGAGAAATTGCGGTTGCGCGAAAAAACGTGGTCAAACTCAATTTATTTCCTGTTGAATTTAAGATTTTTTCTCTCCAATATGAGCGAAAGATTCATAAAAATTTCAGCCTGGCGCTTGGATTAGGCATGATGCCCCAAAGGCCTTTGCCCAATGCCATTTTAAATGCTTTTGAATCCGGAGTTAATTTCGACATTACCGATTTAAGAGAGATAAAATTCAGTTCTTATTTTGTAACCCCGGAAATAAGATTTTACCCCGGAAAGAAAATCAAGCACCAGGCACCACATGGTTTTTATCTGGGGTTATACGGCCGATGGGCGAAATTTAATGTGGACATAAATTACAACTATGAAAGCACCTCGAATGGAGTAACGAGTACTGAAAAAATACCCCTCCGATTTAGTTATGGAGGAACTGCGGGTGGACTTTGCATGGGTGCTCAATGGATCATCAACAGGGTTAGTATTGATTGGTTGATTGTTGGTTTTCACTATGGGTCAGGATATTTTTCAGGGGAGGGAACCGGTGATTCCATTGCCAAAGATCCGGAGGGATTCAAACAAGATATGGAAGATTTAGGTATTGGCAATTTAAAACCGGTTGCCGACATTGTAGGAAGCACGGCTAAGGTAAAGATACCAGGAATCCCGTTTGCCGGGCTAAGAACCGGATTAAGCATTGGTTTCGCCTTTTAAAAAAATCGCTTTGCCCATAAAAAAAATGCCGCACAAAATGCGGCATTTTCATTTTTAGTACATTGTGCTAAACGGTTCTGTCCATGTCCCAAGCTTCGAGATAATCAGCAAATCGTCTTACAAATCTTCCTCCCAAAGCACCATCTACCACCCTATGGTCGTATGAGTGTGAGAGAAACATCATCTGACGAATGCCAATGGTATCTCCTTGAGGAGTTTCAATCACCACCGGTTTTTTCCGAATGGCACCAACAGCCATAATCGCTACCTGAGGTTGATTAATAATGGGGGTTCCCATAACATTTCCAAAAGTTCCAACATTGGTAAGGGTATAAGTACCTCCGGAAATTTCATCCGGTGTTAATTTTCCCTGACGCGCTCTGTCGGCAAGATCATTAACCGATTTTGTAAGCCCAATTAGATTTTTCTGGTCTGCATTTTTTATAACAGGAACAATCAAATTGCCGGTAGGTAAGGCTGCTGCCATGCCAATATTAATATCCTTCCGGACAATAATATTTGAACCATCAACAGAGATATTGATCATTGGAAAATCCTTAATGGCTCTAATCAGACATTCAATAAAAATTGGCGTGAAAGTAATTTTTGCACCCTCACGTTTTTCGAATTGTGACTTAATTTTTTCGCGCCATAAAACGATATTGGTTACGTCTGCCTCAACATAAGAGGTTACGTGCGCAGAAGTGGCCTTGCTTTTCACCATGTGATCGGCAATCAGTTTTCTCATCCGATCCATTTCAACAATCTCATCGCCCGGATAAACAGGGATGGCGGGTGATTTTGCTGGGGCGGGTGCCGGTGTAGAGGAAGCTGCCGATGGAGTGCTATCCACCCTTGGGGCCACAGATGGAGTTTCAATTTTGGGGGCGGTGCTTACCGGAGCTTGTTTACGTTTCTCAACATAAGCAAGAATATCTTCTTTGGTCACTCTGCCGTCCTTTCCGGTTCCGGAAACTGCGTCTAATTCGCTTTGGCTTATCCCTTCTTCCCTGGCGATGTTCTTCACCAAAGGAGAATAAAACCGGTCGGAACCTGATGAAATGGTTGGAGATGGTGCCGGGGAAGCTGCCGTTTGAACGGTTGCGGCCGGAGCAGGGGCACTTTGGCCTGCAGGAGTTGCCGAAGGTGTAGGAGCAGCAGAAGCATCGCTCATGCTATCTGCGATTACGGCAATAACGGTACCAACCTGAACCACATCCCCCTCGTTAAACAATCGCTGGACCAAAACACCGGCTTTTGGAGAGGGTACTTCTGAATCAACTTTATCGGTTGCAATTTCCAGCACCGATTCATCTGCGGCAATGGGGTCGCCTATGTTCTTTAACCACTTGGTAATGGTGGCTTCTGCCACGCTTTCGCCCATTTTGGGCATGATCATATCAAATTGTGCCATCAGAAAAAATCAAAGTATAGGGGACAAAAATAGGCGAAAAAACGTGAATGGCAAGGAAACATGCCTTAGAGATTAACGTCTTTTTCCAAGAAAAACGAAGCCTTTTCGAATTATGGACCAATCATGAGATAGGGTATAATCCTTGCTGTAAAGCAAATTAAGTTTATTGATTAATTCAGGATTAACCGAGCCCATGGGTTCTCCATCGCCGGGGTTGAGGATGCCCGGACGAATTTGAGGCAAGGGTTTATAGGAGTAACCCACCGGCACCTCTTGTTTGGCATAACCTACCCAGGATTTCCAGCCCAACAAAACGAAAAAGATATTCTTCAAATAAAGCAATGGGCTTTTCATTTTTAAGGCTGAAACCGGAAAACTTAACAAGAGTAAAAAGGCAACACCTAAATCAAGCAACCTTTTGTTTCTCTTATTGGAAGGACTGGTAATGGAATTCATATCAATGATGTACAAATCGCCACTTCCTTCACTTGAATTACTGCCAATGAGGTATAAACTCCTGGGCGGAGCAATTTTAAAGTCAACATCCGTAACCACCAATTCCTCCATCAAATTAATAATCCTTTGTGCACTTACATCACGGGCACAAAAAATAAGTTCATCTACTTTATTTACCTCAATGCATTCCTTTAACTCGCTGATATTACCAATAAAAAAACGTTTGTCGGCAGGCTCTTCAGCATGAGAGAGCAATCCAATGAATCCGGGAATTACAGAGGTTTTTTCTAGCAATCTTGAAACCCTTGCACATTCATCTTTGCTACCAATAACAAGAAATCGTTTATTGAGCGCCTTGTTTAGTTCATACCCGTGAAGGCCCATTAAGTGAAGGGCATAGCGGATAACGGTGAGTGTAAGTACCGACAAGCCGGCACCCAATGCAATGAGGGCACGTGAAAAATGCAAATCTGAGGGAAGAAAAAAATACAGCAGATAAATAAAAACGGTTCCTACAGAAACGCCTCTAATGATTTTCCAGATTTTAATGGGTTTATCATAACCTCCGCTGAACAAAACAGAAACCAGCCAAATAAGAATATAGACGGGAACCATCTTTTTAAGAAACACGGGATCAAAGTCACCGCCCGAACGCCATTGTATTTGTTTCTCCCAAAATTTACTCAAACCACTCATTCCTGCAAACAGAACCAGGGCATCGATGACCGGAAGCAGCATTCGGCCGGTAAATCGGCTTGCAATGGCCACAGCTGCCCGCAGGTAGATGGCCAGATTAATAAAGAAGGAAAAGAGGTTTGCGTTCTGTTGAGAAAAATGTTTCCGGGCAAAAATGATCATTGCCCTATAAAACACAAATACATAATTGATGCTGCTCTTCTTTGTACTTTCACCTTTGTAGTGAATGATTCTTGTAAAGGGAAAGTAATAATTCTTATATCCGGCCTTTGTTATCCGATAAGAAAGGTCAATATCTTCTCCATACATGAAAAAATCTTCATCCAATAAACCAACTTCATCCAAAACAGATCGTCTCATAAACATAAAAGCTCCCGAAAGAATTTCTATTTCATGAACATGGTCATTATCGAGGAAACCCAAATGATATCTGCCAAATATTTTTGATTTAGGAAAAATCAGCGAAAGTCCGAAAATCTTATAGAAAGCAACCTCGGGAGTAGGCAATCCTCTTTTAGATTCAGGCAAAAATTTACCCTTGCCATCAATCATTTTTACCCCCAATCCACCGCCTTCGGGATGAGCATCCATAAAGGAAATAATACTTGAAAAAGTATCCTCCTCCACCACCGTATCAGGGTTCAACAAGAGAACATATTCCCCTTTGGAAATTCTCATGGCCTGATTGTTCGCAAAAGAGAAACCTGTATTTCTCTTGTTGTCGATTAAAACAACATCTGGAAATTTTTCATGCAGCATGGCCAAAGAACCATCCACCGAATTGTTATCCACAACAATAACCTCCGCATCTATTCCTTTGCATGCCTTAAAAACAGAATGCAGGCATTGCTCAAGAAAGTAGCAAACATTGTAATTGACGATGATAACGGAGAGCTTCACAAACAATAAAATTACGAATTACTTCACAGAAAAAGATTTTTCAAAAGGCGTCCTTTGGAGGAGAGAACGAGACAAAGATACCTCATCTGCATATTCCAGCTCATCTCCCACGCCTAATCCTCTGGCAATGATGGAAATTATCAGGCTTCCTGAATTCAGTTTGCGGTACACATAAAAAGATGTGGTTTCGCCTTCCATACTGGCAGGCAAAGCCAAAATTATTTCTTTCACCACACCGGCTTTAACCCGTTCTTCGAGTGAATCAATGGTTAAATCTTTGGGTCCAATGCCCTCCATCGGAGAAATGATGCCCCCTAGCACATGATAAAGACCATTGTAATTGGCTGTATTTTCAATGGCAATAACATCTCTCATATCCTCAACTACGCAAAGCAATGACTTATCGCGGGCAGACGAAGAGCAAATTTGACAGAGGGAAGCATCCGAAAGATTATGGCAGTCTTTACAATAAACTGCACCGTTTCTCAATTGAACAATGGAGTTACCAAACCTTTCAACCTGGCTTTTATCTTGTTTAAGCAGGTGCAAAACCAATCGCAGTGCAGTTTTCTTTCCAACACCCGGCAATCTGGAGAACTCGTTAACGGCCTCCTCCAATAACTTTGAGGGAAAATTCATGGCCTAAAAATAGTCAACCTTTCTAAATACTGCAATTGGCAAATTGAAAGGGGAATGGTAAACTTGCAAACAAAATCAAACCCATGTCGCACTGGCTAATCCTTTTTTGTATTCTCATTTACTTTTTAGGATTGTTGGCCATTGGTTGGTTTACCGCAAGAAAGGCCAATAACGACAGTTACTTTACAGGGAATCACGCTTCACCCTGGCTGGTAGTAGCTATTGGTATGATTGGTGATTCACTTTCGGGGGTAACCTATATCTCGGTTCCCGGAGCTGTTTACACCAATAATTTTCATTACCTTCAGTTGGTAATTGGTTATTTTTTGGGGTATTACCTCATTTCTTTTGTTTTGCTACCACTCTACTACAGGTTAAATCTTGTTTCAATTTACTCCTATTTAGGAACCCGATTCGGCCCCAATGCCCAAAAAACGGGGTCTTTCTTTTTTCTTTTGTCGCGGGTCACCGGTGCGGCAGGACGCCTATTCCTTGCTGCAGGTGTTATACAACTTTTTGTTTTTGACCCAATGGGTGTCCCATTTTGGCTAAGCACTGCCGGAATAATTGCCCTGATGTTGGTCTATACCATGAAAGGAGGGATAAAAACGCTGATTTGGACCGATGCTCTTCAAAGTGGTTTTTTACTGGCGGGCGTAATCCTATCACTTTTCTTTATCAGTCGCGAACTCAACTATTCAGTCACTGATTCTTTGCAGGCCGTGATGAATGATCCGTTGGCAAAAGTATGGGACTGGGATATCAACTCTAGGTGGTTTTTTCCAAAACAAGTTTTAGGAGGAATTTTCATTTGTGTGGCCATGACCGGACTAGACCAAAATATGATGCAAAAAAATCTGTCTTGCAAATCCATTGGGGATGCACAAAAAAATCTAGTGAGTTTCTCCTTTTTGATGCTGGTTGTAAACCTTTTCTTCCTCTCACTGGGTGTTATGCTCTATCAATACGCAACCACAAAAGGAATTAGCTTACCACTTAACGATGTGGGTGGCATCAAAACCGATGCCGTGTTTCCCTTTCTTGCTTTGAATCATTTGGGCTCATTGGCCGCCCTGGTTTTTATCATTGGCTTAACAGCCGCCACCTTTAACAGTGCCGATTCGGTATTGACCACCCTAACCACCTCCTTTTACTATGATTTTTTAAAAAAGGAATCATTAGAAAAAATGAGTGAAAAAGCCAGGGTTGTTTTAAGAAAACGAATCCATATTTCATTCGCTTTTGTTTTATTGCTGGTGATACTTTTGTTCGATTTACTGAACAGCAAAGCCATCATAGACAGCGTGCTGACATTGGCCACCTATACCTATGGGCCCTTGCTCGGACTGTTTAGCTTTGGTTTGATTTTCAAACGAAAAGTAAAAGATTTTTTCGTTCCAATGATTGCTATAAGTTCACCACTACTTTGCTACCTATTAGACTCCCATTCAAAAGAGTGGTTTCATGGTTACCAATTTGGTTATGAATTACTGGTCATCAATGCCCTGATTACCATGTTGGGTTTATGGATTTTCAGCACAAAAAAACAAGTTTAGATGAGTTGGCTTAAATTTTTAATTTTCAGTTTATCACTGCTATGGAATTTCAATCCGAGGCTGGAAAGGATGCAAAAAAATTCAGTACCGACAGGCGCATCCGAATACCTCTATTGGAGTTATGAAGTAAAATTAACCTGGGATGATTTTACGGCCAAACCCGACCCCAAGAATAACAAAACAGCCCTAACAACTGCAGGATTAAGCATTAAAACCGAGCAGGTTAATGCGCACACCATTGAGGTCATTATTGAAAGCAGGTTTCAACCCTCTTTATCCTGGAGCAAGGATAAAAACAATGACTATCTGTTGGAGCATGAGCAAAAGCACTTTGATTTGGTAGAAGTTTATGCCCGAACAGCCAGAAAAACATTGCAGGAAAACAACAAGCAAGCAAAGGCCAAATTGCTGAAATATTTGGAGCAGGTTTTTGCCGATACCCAGGAAAAACTTTTTCAACGCCAAGCCCTTTACGACAAAGAAACAGACCATAGCAGAGATTCACTTCAGCAGGTTGAATGGAACAGGAAAATAAACCGAGAGCTTAGGGAGCTAAAAGATTTCTCAGAGCAAAAAGTATCCATAGAGATTCTTTAAAAACAAAAATAAGCCATTGGTTGATAATTCATAAAAACTTCCAAAATGTTAAAATAAACTTTTCTATCTATCTAAGTGTTATATTTACACTTTGAATCAAAAAAATAGTACGATGAAAAGAATAGGAATTTTAACCTCAGGTGGCGATGCACCGGGCATGAATGCCTGTATCAGAGCGGTGGTAAGAACAGCCATTTTCCATGGTCTTGAAGTAGCTGGTATCAAAAAGGGTTATGACGGACTCATTGATGGGGAAATAATTAACCTGACCACCGAATCGGTGAGTAACATTATTCAACGTGGCGGCACCATTCTAAAAACAATGCGCAGCAAAAGGTTTATGACCGATGAAGGGATTGCGCAGGCACATAGAAATCTTAATAGTCATGGCATTGATGGACTCATTGTAATTGGAGGGGATGGTACTTTCAGAGGTGCTCTTGCTTTTGGTGAAAAATTCAATTATCCAATATTGGGAATTCCTGGAACCATTGACAACGATTTAATTGGAACCGACTTTACCATTGGTTACGACACGGCCATCAACACGGTAGTGGAAGCAGTGGATAAAATCAGGGATACAGCCGAGTCGCATGAGCGACTTTTTATTG
>JBILVQ010000245.1:0-4561 GCA_044370375.1 Bacteroidia bacterium | reverse complement strand
GAGTTATTTCGCCTCCGGTAGATTCGATGTTGCCGTTGTTTTGCCCAAAGAGGAAAAAGAGGCAAGGCATTTAATCATCGGTGCCATTCTTGTTTCTTTCTGTCTCGCTCTCCTTGTTTCCTGCATCGAAAGCATAGCCTTTTGGGCCGGTCTGAGAGCTGAGTTTTCTATCACCATGTTTGTCATTTTGCCTTTGCTGCTTTTTTTTACCGGCATTTACCAACCCCTGAGTTTTTATTTGCAGCGTCATAAGCGTTACAAATTTTTGGCCATCAGCAAAGTGAGTCAAACCTCCGTCATTGCTATTGCTTCAATCGCTTTGGGTTATTTAGGGTATTGGAGCGGACTCATGTGGGGCTACCTTTCAGGCTGGGTGGTCTTGGGTTTACTCAGTTTGATTTTTTTCTTTCGTTCGGGTTTGCATTTAGAGGTAAAGCCCTTTGCGGCCGTTAAACTTACCCTGAAAAAATACAAAGATTATCCGCTTATTAACGCGCCTACTTCCTTTTTGCATGCACTCACGATTTCCATCCCCGTTTTTTTAATTACCGAATATTTTTCACGGGCCGATGCCGGTTACCTCAACCTTGCCCGTCAAATTCTGATTATTCCTACCAGTTTAATTGCTACCGCTTTTTCGCAAGTGTATTTTGAATCCTTTGCCAGTGCTGTAAGAGAGCAGCAGCCGGTAGGTGCCTTGCTTCGTTCAAAAATGAAACCCCTTTTCGTTTTGGCGCTTTTATTTTTGGTGCCATTGTTGTTTTTCGCCCCTCAAATTTTTCAATGGTACTTTGGCGATCCATGGGAATTATCCGGTATTATTTGTGCTGCCTTAGCTCCTGTAATGGCCCTTCAGTTTCTGGTATTGCCCGTTTCATCTTTACTACCGGCCATCGGTAAAATACGCATTACCGCTGCCTGGCAATTTTCTTATTTTTTGCTTATCTTAAGTCTTTGGTTTTTTAAAGATTTAGGTCTACATCAATTTATTCTCGTTTATGCCCTCATTGATTTGTTGGCATACTTTGTTTTTCTGCTAATCATTTTGAGATTTGCATCCAAATTCGATCGGCAATTATCTTTAACAGCTTGAAAGATCAACCCCTCAAAATACTCTCCATCATAGGCGCCAGACCACAGTTCATCAAATGGGGAATGGTTAGTAAAGCGCTGGCCCGAACCAACAAGGTGAAGGAAACCGTTTTACACACAGGCCAACATTATTCACCGGAGATGTCGGAAGTTTTCTTTACAGGATTAGGCTTAACACCCCCACAATATCACCTGAACATTCATGATTTGCCGCATGCAGCCATGACCGGAAGAATGATGGAGGGCATTGAGCAAGTCATTTTGTCGGATAAACCCGATGGTATCATCGTTTATGGAGATACCAACAGTACCCTTGCCGGAGCGTTGGCAGCAAGAATGGCACAATTGCCCCTATTTCATGTTGAAGCCGGTATGCGGACCGGTGAAAGCGATTTACCCGAGCAATTGAATAGGGTGGTAACGGATAGAATTGCCCAGCGACTGTTTTGTTCTACCTATCAGGCTGTAGAAACCATTCAGGCCGAAAGACCCGAATTAAATTCAAGCGAAATAATTCACAGCGGAGATGTTTTATTGGACGCCTATTTACATTATGCCGATCAGGCTGAAACCCACCATCCCTTGCATCGTGAATTAGCATCCGGCCCCTTCATTTTTGTGACCTTGCATCGTGCATACAATACCGATGATGAAAAACGATTGTCTAAATTATTGGCGGCCTTAAATGTGCTTCATCAGAGCATTCCGGTGGTAATGGCTTTGCATCCAAGAACTGCTGCCATGATGATGAAATTTGGTATTGAGGCAAAGTTTCATTGCATCCCGGCCATGGGTTATCTTCCTTTGCTTGCTTGGTTAAAATCTTGTACCATGGTAATTACCGACAGTGGCGGATTACAGAAGGAAGCTGCTTTTGCCGGAAAATTTTGTATTACCATGCGCAAGGAAACCGAGTGGATTGAATTGGCAGATGCAGGTGTTAATAGAATTTGTGGTGACGATACCGAGTTAATGATGCAGTCGGTTAGTGAGTTTCAAGAAAAGAAATTTCCTGGTTGCCCCGATACTTATGGAAAGGGTAATGCTTCTGAAATTATTGCGGCTAGTACATTGTCCTATTTTAACCAATGAATACCTTAACAACGGTTTCCATTGTTTGTCCTGTTTACAACGAAGCGAATTATATTGATGATTTGCTGCAATCATTATTGGGTAAAGAAGAAATAAACAAGGAACTGATATTGGTGGATGGTGGCTCTCAGGACGAAACCATTGCCATCATTACTGCAAGGATGAAGATGGATGCAAGAATTAAGTTGATTCATAATCCTGAACGTTATGTGAGTCAAGGGTTTAACAAGGCTTACGCGATTTGTAGCGGACAATACATTGCCTTGGTAGGAGCTCATGCGATTTATCCCAAAAATTATTTTAGCAAAGCGGTTTACTATTTACAACACGAAAACGCGGATGCTGTTGGTGGACCATTACAGCAAACCGGAAAAGGAGAGAAGGGCAAAGGAATTGCCTTTGCCATGAGTTGTAAATTTGGGGTAGGAGGCACAGAATTCCGGACGGCCAATGAGAAAAAGTATGTGCAAAGCGTGGCATTTGCCGTTTACAAAAAAGAGGTTTTTGAGAAGGTAGGTTTGTTGGATGAACAATTAATAAGAAATCAGGATGATGAATTTCATTACCGGATGAACAGTCGTGGAATGAAGATATTAATGATACCCGATTTGGCATGCATCTATTTTGTAAGAGAAAGTTATGCTTCATTGTATAAGCAATACTATGGTTATGGGTATTACAAGCCACTGGTTTTAAGAAAGGTTTCTACAGGCCTGCGTCCAAGGCATCTCATTCCCGGCTTATTTGCCTTGTATTTATTGAGTTTACCGCTTGCTTTTTTTGAACCCATTTGGATAATTCCTTTTGTATTTTACTTATTGGGTGCCTTTTACTTTGCATTTATTCCTCAAAAGCACTTAAAAGGTGGAATTTATGCTCTTTTTTCTTTCCCGGTGCTGCATGTTTCTTACGGATTAGGTTTTTTAAGGGGAATGTTTCTTAAATGGAATTAATTGGGTTAACCATTCCTTTCATTGAAATTTGGTGCCTTTGAAAATTAACCCATCTGGGTTGGTTATTGTTTAATGAATTTGTTTTTTTTGTAGTTGCCTTTTTGGTCAAATAGTTCAATTAAATACATCCCTTCCGGTAGGTCTTTGATATTTATGGTTGAAATACCTCTACTAACAGCAAGGTTTTGTTCTTGAAACCTTCTTCCTGTTAGGTCAGTTACTAGAAGTCTTATTGTCCCTTCTCCTTCAAAACTGTATTGGAGGTTTAGTTCATTGTGAGAAGGATTAGGATAAACCCTTAAACGCTCTTCCTTCTTTTCTTCAAGCTCTGCTTTTTTACCATCAGTAACCACCACCGGTGGATAACCAAAATCACTCAAGGGGCGGGTAAAGCATGACATACCAGATGTACCCAACCAAAGTTTATTATCAAAGATGGTCATGTTACAGGTTCCATCCATATACGGATAACGGTTATTACCCGGGCTTAATTCATAAACCGGAAGATTATCACTAATATTGGTGTAAACACCGGGCTGATTTACATTCATTTTTTGTACGCCAACATTGTAGAAATTTGAAACGAACAAAAGGGTGTCATAGGCAGCAATTCCTGGGTTGTTTCCTTGTCCTATATAAAGGTCAAGTGTCCCTGTAACATCTGTTGTAATTCCTACGGTATCAATAGTCATGTGTATGCTTTGGTCTGAGGCAGAATAAATATAGTGCCCTGAGGCAGCTAATTCTCTGAACAATGCGGTTTGCGAGCCAAACTGCATCCAATTGGCGCCTAAATTTGAACTTACCATCATTTTCGGATTTCCGGCCGAGTAAAGTTTCCCATTGTGAAATAATAAATCCTTAGAGGTGGTTGTTCCTGTAAAGGCAGCAATGACAAAACTGTTTCCTCCATTGGTACTAATGAAAGGACCTTGGTCTGTAGAAACAACAATTGTATCACCAAAAACTTCCAAATCATAGGTGTAAAAATAATTACTTGGAGGGGTTTGGGGCAGCCCTGTGGTATGCTGCACCCATGTTTGAGCAGAATCATTTGAAATCCAGATACCTGAGTTGGTGGCGCAGTAGAATTTTTGATTTTGGTATTTCAGAGAGTTGGAGATGTTGGCGCTTATTGAACCAAAAACATAGGGTGCACCAATAATGTAATAAGACGAATCTAAGGAAGCAGAATAACAGCCAGCACCGGCATAATCAAAGGAAAGTTTATCATTGTTTAATTGGCTAAATCCAAGTACGGCTGAATTTCTTAATCCTCTGGTATAGTTCCAGGTTAAACCAAAATCATTTGTGTAGGTAGAGTTGTAATAGTCGGGTTTGTTTGAAACAATTTCTCCTCCGTAAAAAATTTGATTTAATCCAACTGCAATAACCACCGGAAAAGATTGGTTTAGTGTGGATAA
>JBILVQ010000244.1:0-4574 GCA_044370375.1 Bacteroidia bacterium | reverse complement strand
AACCATAAAACCGACCAGAATAAAAAGGCAAATCAACAACACTTTTGATATGGTAAAAATATTCTGAAACCTGCTGCCTGCCTTCATGCTATATAAATGAACCAGTGTAATCAAAACAATGGTGATAACGGCAATCAAGTCTGGATTGGTGCCCGGTAAAAATCCCGAACTGTATTTTCCCAAGGCAATGCCGGCCAATGCAACAGGGGCAGCAAATCCAACCGTGGCAGAAACCCAGCCCGATAAAAATCCCGGCAGGGGATGAAAAATATAGGTAAGAAAGTTATACTCACCACCGCTTCGCGGCAAGGATGCGCCAAGTTCGCTATAGCAAAGGGCTCCACAATAGGCAATCAGTCCGCCCAAAAGCCATAAACAAAGAATGGCAAATGGAGATTCTATGCCCAACAATTGAAAGCCCAAACTGGTAAAAACTCCGGTGCCTATCATGTTTGCAATGACCACCGAAGTTGCGGTCAACAAACTGATTTTGGGTGAAGACATGATGGATGGATGTTAGTCGAAAGACTGGTTACTGGTGGAAGCCAATTCAATCATGGCCTGGTATTCGGCCGGACTTAAGTCGTTGTAATAGTAATTGATTGGATTAATTTTATTGCCACCTTTAATCACTTCGTAATGTAAGTGCGGAGCGGTTGAAATTCCGGTACTTCCGATATAGCCGATAATTTCACCGCGCTTTACTTTTTTACCGGGGCGAACATTGAATCTGCTCATGTGTCCGTAAAGGGTTTTATAACCGAATCCATGGTTGATGACCACATGGTTTCCATAACCTTGAGCAGTATTATCAGCCCTTTCTACCGTTCCATCGCCAGTGGCATAAATGGGCGTTCCGATGGGGGCAGAGAAGTCCATGCCGGAGTGAAAATGAGTGGTTTTATAAATAGGATGAGTACGATATCCGAAGCCGGAAGCCATGTGCCTGAGGTTTTTATTAGAAATGGGCTGAATGGCAGGAATGGAGGCCAACATGGTTTCTTTTCCGTTGGCTAATTTTACCAATTCATCAAAAGATTTACTCTGTATGTACATTTTTTTGGCCAACTGATCCAATTTTTGGGTAGTACCAACCAATAACTCAGAATTGCTGAGTCCCTCCAGTTTTTTATAGCGGTCTATGCCCCCAAAACCAGCATTGCGGATGGTTCCCGGGATAGGGTCGGCCTCAAAAATTACCCTGTAAATATTATCATCCCTTTCTTGGAGATTGTTCATGACAACTTCCAGTTGATTAATTCTTTCCCGCAACAGGTCGTATTGGTATTCCATCACCTCAATTTCTCGCTTGAGTTTTTTCTCCTTGGGTGAATCAAAATAAGAGTAGGCAAAAAACATGGTAATGGCAGCAAATACAATTCCGGTTACCAGGAACCCCAATACACGCTTTACCCGGTCGAGGAACTTTACCTGAACCTTTTCGTAAGTGAGCGATTTGGTGTTGAAATAGAATTTTATTTTCGACATTGTACGTTACCCAACCCTGCGAAATTACTGAAATAAACTAAATTTGCATCCCTGAAAATTGAAAAAGAGCCTCTTTGTGGCGGTTTTTGTCAATTTTCGGAAAAATTAACAGCCCTATGAATTCTTCACAAATCAGAAAGACATTCCTCGATTTTTTTGCTTCAAAAAATCATGTCATCGTTCCATCGGCACCCATGGTGATCAAGAACGACCCAACCCTCATGTTTACCAATGCAGGAATGAATCAGTTTAAGGATTTGTTTTTAGGAAACGCTCCAATCAAATTTCCACGCATTGCTGATACCCAAAAATGTTTGCGCGTTTCGGGTAAACACAACGATTTGGAAGAAGTTGGTGTAGATACCTATCACCATACCATGTTTGAAATGTTGGGCAACTGGAGCTTTGGCGATTATTTTAAAAAGGACGCCATTGATTGGGCCTGGGAATTACTGACCGAAGTGTATAAAATTCCGGTAGATCGTTTGTATGTTACCGTTTTTGAAGGAAGCAAAGAAGACGGTTTGAGCTTTGATCAAGACGCTTATGATTATTGGAAAAAACATATTTCGGAAGATAGAATCATCAATGGAAACAAGAAAGATAATTTTTGGGAAATGGGTGATACCGGACCTTGCGGGCCTTGTACCGAAATTCATGTGGATATCAGAAATGAAAGTGAGAGGGCCAAAATAGACGGAAAAAGTTTAGTGAATGAAAGCCATCCACAGGTGATTGAGATTTGGAACAATGTGTTTATGGAATTTAACCGCAAAGCGGATGGATCCTTAGAAAAATTGCCTGCACAACATGTAGATACAGGAATGGGTTTTGAGCGTTTGTGCATGGTATTGCAGGGCAAGCAATCGAATTATGATACGGATGTTTTTATGCCGCTCATTCATTTTACGGAGCAGTTAACCAAACATCAATACGGAAAAACTGAACAGGAGGATATCGCCTTTCGTGTGATTGCCGATCACATCAGAACCATTGCGTTTGCCATTGCCGATGGACAATTACCTTCCAATAACAAAGCAGGTTATGTTATCAGAAGAATATTAAGAAGAGCGGTGCGATACTACTATTCATTTTTAGATACACGAGAGCCTTTGCTTTACCAGTTGGTACCGGTATTAGCCGAACAAATGGGAGAAATTTTTCCTGAGTTAAAAATGCAAAAAACCTTGATCATGAATGTTATTCGTGAAGAGGAAAATGCCTTTTTGAAAACACTTGGCAATGGGATCAACCGCTTTGCACTGTATCTTGAGGAGCATCCATCAGCCGTTGTGGATGGAAGCTTTGCCTTTGAATTGTACGATACTTTTGGCTTTCCGCTCGATTTAACAGAATTGATGGCTCGTGAAAAAGGTCTGACGGTGGATATAGATGCTTTCAACAAGGGCATGCTTGAACAAAAAACAAGGAGCAGGGCAGCAGCCGTTGTTGACCGTGATGATTGGGTTCAACTGAACGAGGCAGAAGGCACCTTATTCGTTGGTTATGAAATGTTGGAAGCCGATGTTGAAATTGTTAAGTACCGTAAACTTTCTGCCAAGGGAAAGAATATTTATCAGTTGGTGTTGAATACCACCCCTTTTTATGCTGAGAGTGGCGGACAAATAGGCGATACCGGTGTTTTACAAAACAACGAAGAAAGCATTGTTGTTTTCGACACAAAAAAAGAGAACGGAGAAATACTGCATTTTACAGAAACCCTGCCTGCCAATCCTGCTGCGGGTTTCAAAGCAATGGTTGATCGTAAAAAAAGGACCTTAACTACAGCCAACCATTCGGCCACGCACTTGATGCATGCTGCATTAAGGAATACTTTGGGTACCCATGTTGAACAAAAGGGCTCTCTGGTGAATGAAAAATATTTACGTTTCGATTTTTCTCATTTTGCAAAAATGTCGGAAGAAGAAATGTTGCAAATTGAGCAAATGGTGAACCGCAGGATTCGCGAAAATATAGCATGCAGCATTGCCGAAATGAAAATTGATGAAGCAAGAAAATTAGGTGCAATGGCTTTGTTTGGCGAGAAGTATGGCGATGAGGTTAGGGTAGTGACTTTTGACCCTACCTACTCCATAGAGTTGTGTGGCGGAACCCATGTGAAATCGACCGGAGAAATCGGGTTTTTTAAAATCGTTTCAGAATCTGCTGTTGCAGCAGGGGTAAGAAGGATTGAAGCCTACACCTCAGAGGAAGCAGAGAACTACATTCGTGAACAGCTGGAGCAAAGCAAACAAATGCGTGAATTGCTGAAGAACCCGAAGGATGCAATGAAAGCACTGGAGAGTTTAATAGATCAGCAAAATAAACTTTCTAAAAAAATTGAGGCCTTGCAGCGCGAAAAGGCCAATGCCTTTAAGGCAGATTTGTTAGCGCAGGCCGAAATGGTGAAGGGTGTAAAAATGATGACAGGAATAACAGCAATAGATTCACCTGAATTGATTAAGGATATTTGTTTTCAATTGAAATCGGAAGCTGGTGAGGTGGCCATATTGATTGGTAGCAATGCAGGTGAAAAAGCCGGTTTACATCTTGCCTTTTCTGATTCACTGATTGCGACAAAGGGAATGGATGCTGTTGCAACCATTAAAGAGCTCTCCAAAGAAATCAATGGGGGAGGAGGCGGACAAAAGTTTTATGCATCGGCCGGTGGTACGAAGAAGGAAGGACTGGAGAAAGCTTTAGAAAAGCTGAAAACCTTAATGTAGGTTTTCAACTTTTCTAATTGTTTTCCTTGATGATTTTTGCTGTATTTATTCCATCTGCATTTTGAAGACGAAGTAAATAACAACCCGGTAGTAAAGGAGAGGTGTCGATTTGATAGGTATTTGAGGTCCCTTGAGCAATTATTTGACCTTGCAAGTTTCTAATTTCGAAATGAAAGGGAGTTTCAATTCCTTTTATGATTATGTTTTTATTGCAAGGGTTAGGATAAATAGAGATATTGCCATCGGAAACGTTTTCAGCTTTTTTCAAACCCGTTAGTTGCGAAACCGCTACAGAATATTTAGCTACACCGCTTATATTATCAGGAGGAAAGCAGTTTTGAAAAAAACCTGCAATAAAAA
>JBILVQ010000243.1:0-4578 GCA_044370375.1 Bacteroidia bacterium | reverse complement strand
ATCCACCACCAGTCGGTCTTTTTCAAGCATCCAGGCCTCCGATGTTTTGGTATAATCCTGCACCACAAAAAAGTGTTTCACAAAATTGATATTGGCATCTGCTGCCATGTTCATCTCAATCCGCTTAACCGCAAAGGTGGTATCGTTGATCCACATATTACCGGTAAAGGTTAGCTCCTGTTTTCTTCTTGGTTTAAACTGTATATGGTAGCATCGATAATTTCCGATGTTGACACTATCAATGAGGTAGTAGCGGTAATAAAACAAACCATTATCGGAGAGAGGACTTACAAATTGTTTTCCAAAGACAAGAATATTGTTGTCGTAAAGATTTACATTCTGGTACAAGTCGCCTGTAAACTGCGAAACGCTCTTGTTTTCCGTTACTCCGGCAACCTTGCTTGCCTTGATAATTTCTTTTGCAACTTTCGGTGATCTGCGGTAATGCATTTCAGAAATTGATTCTGACAAAAACATGGGCAAACTAGGTTTTTCTGCGGCATTGGAACTGTCGATATTGTCGAAAACAAATTTGAAGGGCCGCATCAAACGATTGTTTTTCAGTTTATCATCAATGTTGTTGATATCAAATTCAATTTTATTATAAACTTCATAGGAATAATAGTCCAGCTTGGCTCTGTCATTAATCGGCTTGTTTTTGATCATGGCCTTAATGATGCGATGGGCCGGATTTTCGCCGGGTTTGATTACAACTTCCTTTAAGGTAGTGGTATTCGCTCCCAGTAAAATGACATAATCCAATTTGCTGCTGCCTTTATTCACTTTTACTTTTTTGGTGTTAAAGCCAACGTAGGAAATTATCAAGCTGTCGGTAGGTTTATCTGTACTCAATGAAAAGTTACCATCAAAGTCGGTGGTGGTACCAACCGTAGATTTTTGAAAAACCACATTCACAAAGGGGAGGGGTTCGCGGGTGGTTTCATCAATGACTTTTCCTGCACATTTGGTTACCTGTGCCTTTAGGTTTATCCAAGGGCTAAAGGCAAGCAACAGTAAAATTACTTTGAATAGAAGGGTATTTTTGATAATGGTTTTGCTCACTTTTGACACAAGAAGCAAACCTAACTAAAATTTATAAAAAAGGAAATTTTCTGCGCTTAACATTTGGTAAAAAGGAATTAGCCTTTAAAAGTAATTCCGGCCAAACAGATATCGTCTAATTGTTCATGGTTGCCTTGCCAAGCCAGCATTCTGTTGTTGATCATTTCTTTTTGAACCGCAGGTGTAAGGTCAATAGAATCCCAAATCCATTTTTCAACGGCAGAATGCTTGAATTTCTTTTGTGACGGTCCGCCAAATTGGTCCACCACACCATCGCTGAACATAAAAACACTAATAAGTCCTTTTACTTCCATGCTGTGGGTTTCAAAGGCCGTCATGTGGGGATAATAACCAATGGGTTGTTTCTGACCTTTCATGCGGTACAACCATTTGTTTTCTTTTTCTTCTACCAGTGAACACCAACTTTCTTCTGCGCTTTCAAATGGGGTACTTCTCAGAAAATAGATGGAATGATTGGCTACCGACCAGTAAACCTTGTTTTCCGGCTGATTGAATTTCAGCATGGTGATGTCCATTCCATCTTTGTTTTGCATCAGGTTTTCGGATTGTTTGAGTGAATGGATAACCTTGTGCCTTAATCGGTTAAGAATAAAGCCGGGGTTGGTTTCTCCGTCTTCCTCAATAATTTCCTGAAGAAAAGAGGTTCCCAACATGCTCATAAATCCACCGGGAACCCCATGTCCTGTGCAATCGGCCACGGCAATAAAAATCGATCCGGGTTCTTTCCTCGATTCGGTGATAAAATAAAAATCACCACCAACAATGTCTTTCGGGCGGTAATAAATGAAGGCATTGGGAAAGAGTGCTTTTACATCATCTTCAGAGGGGAGCACTGCATCCTGAATTTTTTTTGCATAAAGAATACTGTCCAAAATTTCGTGACTCTTTTCTTCAATTTCATGTTTTTGTTCGCTGATGATTTTGTTGGTTGCTTCCTTTTGACGATTAGAGCGCCAAAGCACTACCGCGAAAACCCCCAGAATACCTGCCACAAGAATTACACCCCAAATAATCAAACGATTCCGCTTCGATTTTTCCTCGTATTGAATTTGTTCCTGAATTCTGACAGTGGCTTGCTTTAAACTGTCTTCTTTTTGTTTTTCCTCGAAATCGGTTTGCATGGTAAGACGCAATATTTTTTGCATTCCCTCTTTCGATAGTGAGGAATCGTTAAAAGCTTTTGCCTTTTCCAAATAAAACAATGCTCCTTCCGGGTTGTGGAATTGATCACGGTAAATACGGTAAAGCAAATTATAGCTGTCAGAAAGTGATTTGTAATCTTTTGATTTGCTGCCTTCCATGATGGATTCCATCAGGTATTTTTCTGATTGTTCATACCTGCGCAATGAGAAAAGGGAGGTAGCATAATTGTAAAGAATGGCCGTAATATTACCTTTTGACCCACGTGTTTGTGAAGCCAGTTGGAGAGCCTCTTGGTAATATTTGATTTCATCATTGATACGGGCCTCTTCACCATAAATGGCCCCTAAGTTTCCCAACTGGTTGATAATAGCAGCAGTGTCTTTTACATCACGAAATATTTTGAGTGCCAATTCAGAATAGGCAATGGCCGAATCACTTTGATAGTTGTATTTGAATACGCTGCCTAAATTGGAGAAGTTGGAGGCCAAGCCACGGTTGTTTCGCAAGCCAAGATTAATGGCAATGGCTTTGCGCAAGAAATCGCTGGCTTTTTCTAATTCATCAATTTGAATATAAATGCGGGCCAGCTGATTGTGCAGGTCGGCAACTTTTAAATCGTTTTTTTGGGCGCTATAATATTTTAGGGCAAGGTTAAGGTAATCGATGGCCTTACCGGGCTGTTCCCATTCTATATAAACAAGGGCAAGGTTGACATAACTGTCGGCCTTGCCCTGCTCATATTTTTCTTCGTTTGAAATTCTTAGGGCCTCTCTGGCAGAAGCCATGGCCACTTCGGGTTGATTTAAATTTCTTCCTGCCTGTGCATTCAGGGTATCAACGTGTTTTGTTTTTTCAGATGCCGAGGAATTCTCAGAAAAAACAAGGCAAAATACCAGCAGCGAAAGGAAATGAAATAGCTTCTTCAACCGAAAACCGAAATTAATCTACTTTGATTTTGTATTCGCGCAAAAGTAATCCTTTCAATACTTCCTGATTACATTTTCCGTAAATATCTTCAATATAGATTACAGCCTCTTCAAATGTTTGTCTGGCTGTGAGGTTGTTTAATTTGCAGTTATTGACCAATAAATCCAATTCAGATTTGATAGGCACAAATTCAAAAGATTCGGGTTTAAAGGTGCAAATGGTCTTGAAGTAACCGGTTTCTTTATCCAGCAGGTTCAACTCCATTTTGGCCAACCATCTTTTTTCTCCCAGTGAGCGTAGAACCGGTTTGATGTCTTTGGTCCAAACATAAACCACCTGGCCTTGATTTTTTACTTTAAAGGTTTTATACAAACTATCGCCTACAAACAATCTTACCACAAATTGTTGTGTATTGGAAATTGGGAAAAATTTTTGATCCAATTTAAAGGTTTCAACCGTGTCGAGGAAGATATAATGGTCGTTACCAAAAATATCGGCCGGTGAAAGCATTGCATGAGAGGTATCCGACATTCCTCTTTGTGTAATCATTTTTCTAGGAGGAAGCTCCATCAGGTTTTCTGAAAGATTAAATACGCCCTGATTCTGTCCTTTTAGCACATAGCGGGTGTTTTTGGTGTTTACAAAATAGCAGGAAGAGGAAGATTCTTTTACCTCCACTTGGTCTGTTCTGTAAATATCATCTCCTAATGAAAGACTTTTGTTTCGTGTTTTGTTGCTGATATCGCCCTTAACGTGCAAAACTTTCAATGCTGCTCCGGTATTTGGATCTGTTTGAGCAAATACAGCAGTTGAATAGGCTAGCAGTAGGAATGCGATTCGTGTAATTTTTTTCATGTTTTGTTACTTTTTTAATCTGAAAATGAATTCCCCCCCCTCGTCTCCTGCGTTTTTCAGTGGATTACCCACCGGAGTTTGCTGTGTTTTATTGGCCACCTCGGTTTTTACCTGTTGCAGCAATTCCGACACAGGAAGCGCTTCTTTGGTGTTATTCGTTAAAATCGACAAAATGGTTTCATTAAACGGTGAATGTTTTCCAACAGCCCCATCAGATACGTATTCTAATCGTCCGGAGGTTATGGCCCAACGTGACCTTAATTGAGAAACACTTTCGATATAACCCCGGTTGCTTTCTTCGAAAAGTGATCCCGAAAAGCAAGCATCGGCAATCAGCAGGGTATGCTTGGCATTGATTCTTTTCATCAATTGCAGCAATTGGCTGTTGGGGATGTAATCAGATTCTTGTCCTTTTTTACCGTTCACCGGAATCCAGTATCCTTCACCAAAGGTGTTGTCGAAGAAACCATGCCCGGAATAATAGATGAGCAAATTGTCGTTAACGCCAACGGTTTCTACCACTTTTTTAAAGGCATCCAATACACCTTGCTTGGTGGCAGCTGAATCAAG
>JBILVQ010000052.1:0-15774 GCA_044370375.1 Bacteroidia bacterium | reverse complement strand
TCCTTCACCCGGATTATTGGAGGTAAAAAGAAAAACCTTGGGACCATCTCCGGTTGTTAGAAACTGCAAATTGGTTCGAATGGTTCTGAACGACTCGGTAATAATGGACCGAGGATCTGAATCCACTACGATGGGCGAGGTATTGCTTGCGTCTTTTTGAAAAATAACTTCCCCAAGGATAGGATAAGTTGTTTTTTGTTTAAGGAAATCAATACTTTCAATGGTTTCGTAGAATGTGGTACGGATGAAAACCAATATTACCGAAATAATGAAACCTACTCCTAAAAAAGAATAAACGATACGGGATTTATTGGGCTTAACAATACCCACCGACCTTGCCGATTCAATCACTTTAGATTCCGGAACAATGCCTGCTCTGGAAATCGTATTCTCTGCTTTTTTTTCGAGCAAGAAAGAATACATTTTTTGATTCACTTCCAGGTTTCTTTCAATATTTAATACCTCGCGTTGTTTGATAGGAATGCTTCCGATAATGCCTTCCGTGCGTGAAATCTGACGCAATAATTGAATTCTTTGATCCCCAATAACCTTTTGAGAATTATCCACATAAACCAAAAGGTCTTTTTTCATGCGGGCAATTTTCTGGTTGATTTCATCAATGGGAGGTCCTTTTTTTGTGCTGGTAAACAACTGAATGTTGCGGGCCATTTGTGCATTGTACAAATCAGTAACGCTGTTTTGCAGGAAGGCATCATTACCGGTACCAAACAGTGTAGGCGGCATTTGCTCCGGATCTTTATCTTCGATAATATATTTTTGCAGGGCAGAAAGAGCTGACAATTGCATATCGAATTTCTTTTCCTGCGATTGCAAGTCAACTAACTGATTGAAGGCGTTCTCCTGTTCGCGGCTCAAATCAAGAATAGATTGCGAAAGTTTATAATTCTGCAATTTATCCTCAATGGTAGTCATCATGCTGGTTAGTTCCTCTAGCTGCCTTTCAATATAGGTTAAAGTACGGCTGTTAACCTCCAGCTTTGATGCCAATGAATTTTCAATATAAACCCTACCAAGGGTATCAAGAAAAGCGACAGCTCTTTGAGGAATGATATCCTCAACGGTTACCTGAAGAATTCCGGTGTATTCAGGAACCTCAACATTGAGCGCATTTTGATAACGCATTACTTGATAAGCTCGGTTATGAAATTTTACCATGTATTCAACCTGGCTCAATTGCTCAACGGTTCCTTTTTCAATGGCGGCAGTTTTGGTCACTTCAATTTGAAAATCAGGTGATAGTGTTGACTTGCCAAAGAAACCTTTGATGGTTTGGTCAGATTCTCCCCTTTTGTAACGAACCTCAAAAGAATGCTCATTCAGTATTTTAAACTTAATGGGCTGCTCGTACATATTTTCGTTAACGGCACCTACTTTGATATCGAAAGGTACCGCTTCATAAATTTCCTTTGTTCTTAATCTGCCTTCAATAAAATAACTTACATCCAGATTTAGTTTATCGACTGTTTTCTTTAACAAGTCGTAGGATTTCATTACCCTGATTGCATTGTAATTATCCGTATAATCTTTGTATCCGTAAGCACCACCACCTTGAATCAAACTTTGCGCATCATAAATATCATTGGATTTCAATAATATTTGCATGGATGCAGCATAAACATCGGTGAGTTTGTAAGTGTAGAAATAAGCTGCAACAAAGGAAATACTAACGCAGCCCAACATGATGTACCAATTTTTTACGAGGGTGCGCCAGAGTCCTTTGATATCATTTATATCGACTATGGCGGTACTTCTGTTTTCAGTCACGAGCGGCTTGTTAGAACGCGCAAATATACAAAATAGGCCGATAAATCAAGAATTTTTGCCTTCAGGCCATTTTTGATTAGCCAAAGAACCTTGAAGGAATCAGGGGATTTTTCTAAAAAACGGCTTCATCGGGCCTAAAGCATTCAAAAAATCAAACAATATCTTTGTCTTTTAATCAAATTTGAATGAAAACGATAGTGCTATTAACCCTATCCAACGTATTTATGACCTTTGCTTGGTATGGTCATCTGAAGTTTAAAGAAGTGGCCCTTTGGAAGGTGATTTTAATTAGTTGGCTGATTGCCTTTGTTGAATATTGTTTTCAGGTTCCGGCCAATCGTATTGGCAGCTATACCTTTAGTGCCTTTGAACTAAAGACCCTTCAAGAGGTAATTAGTTTGCTCGTATTTACGGTATTTGCCGTTTTTTACCTTGGCGAAGGCTTGAAATGGAATCACCTGGTGGGCTTTGTACTTTTGGTGGCTGCGGCTTACATCATCTTTAAAAAATGGTAAGGGTTGTGCTAAAGGTTTGTTCCAGGCAAGAGGTTCGACCAAAGGGGGATTACTTTCGATTTATCTTTTGTGATGTTTCATAAAACTTACACCATTCCTTGAGCGAGCATTCTCCGCACTTAGGACTGCGGGCTGTACAAACATAACGACCATGCAAAATGAGCCAGTGATGCGCTCTTGAAACCAAGGCAGAAGGGATGCGTTTCATGAGTTGATCCTCGGCCTGCCTGGGATTCTTTGCCCCACGGGTGAGTCCAATCCTTCTAGAAACCCTGAAAACATGGGTATCCACGGCCATGGCGGGCTGGTCGAAAATTACAGAAGCAATTACATTGGCCGTTTTTCGGCCCACACCGGGCAATTTTTCTAGGTCGGCACGGGCTTCAGGTACCTCAGCTCCAAAATCATTGACCAGCATTCTTGCCAGACCGGCCAAGTGTTTCGCTTTGTTGTTGGGATAAGAAACAGATCGGATAAAGGGAAAAATGCTTTCAGCATCGGCCTTGGCCATAGCATAAGGATCCGGAAAAGCCCTTAACAGCGCAGGGGTTACCAGGTTCACCCTTTTATCGGTACACTGGGCGGATAAGACCACCGCCACCAGCAAGCCAAAGGGAGAATCGTAAATTAATTCGGTTTCTGCCTTGGGATAATGCTCTTCAAAGTAGGCCAGCACTTTTTCGTAACGCTGGTCGATGGTTAATTTGACTGCCATGATGGTGGGCGAAATTGATTAAAAAAAGGCAGAAAAAGAAACCCCAAAGACGAAACAAAGCGAAGAAAATCAAATTGTACTATCCATAAAGGAAGAACCTTTGCAGCAATGGGTGAAAAGAAAGTTAATTTCTTTACTTTGCGCATAAGATTTTACGCACAATGGTTTTATTGGTTTTGTATGAAGAGTTGGCAGGCTATACGGTAGCTTGCCTGAAACACATGGTAAAGGTAAAAAAGGCAGAAGTACATGTCTTTAGAAAGCAAATAAATAAAGATGCACCGTTTCAATTTTCCACCGACTTCGGGGCTCATTTTTATCAAAGAGAAGAATATACAGAGGCAGCCCTTATTGAACTGGCGAAAAAAATAAACCCCGACATCATTCATTGCGGAGGTTGGATTTTTCCTCCCTACTTAAAAATATGTAAATACTTTAAAGGCAAAATACCTACATTGGGTGGATTCGACAATTGGTGGTCGGGCAATGCCAAACAACAAGTAGCAAGATTGATTTCACCCTTCTATTTTAAAAGAATGTTTTCGCATTGTTTCGTGCCGGGTTTGCAGCAAAAAGGGTATGCAAAAAAACTTGGCTACGATGATAGCCAAATTAAGTTGGGTGCCTATTGTTGCGACTATGATTACTTTACAGCTGAGGGAGAAAAATACAAGGCCATAAAAGAAAAGGAATTTCCAAAAAGATTTCTCTTCATCGGAAGATATGTTCCCGAAAAAGGAATAAACCTTTTGTGGAGTGCATTTTTGAAGGCAAAAAAAAATACCGGCAGTGATTGGGAGTTATGGTGTTTGGGTGTTGGCAGCATTCCGCCTTTGCAGGCAGAAGGGATTCAACATTTCGGGTTTATACAACCGGCAGACATGGGTAGATTCATGAAAGATTGTGGTGTGTTTGTGTTGCCATCGGTGTTTGAACCATGGGGTGTTGTAGTTCACGAAATGGCTGCCGCAGGCTTTCCCATCATCACCACAGAAGCAGTGGGTGCTGCAGGTGCTTTTGTTGAAGACAGCAAAAATGGATTTATGCTAAAGGAAAACGATGAAAATGCATTGCAACTTGCCATGGAAAAGATGATGAAAAGCAATCAGGAGGCGTTGGTTTCCATGGGACGAAAAAGCTGTGAAATGGCAAAAAAAATAACACCTGAAACCTGGTGCAATACCTTTTATGAGATCATAGCCGAATTCAAAAAATAAACATGAAAGAAAAAACAAACCCAATTTCTTTTCCACTGCTAACGCTGCTGTTCTTTGCTTGGGGATTTATTACCTGTTTGAATGACATATTAATTCCATATTTTAAAAAAACATTTGAACTAAGTTTTTTTGAATCATCGCTGGTGCAATTTTCATTTTTCGGAGCCTACTTCCTTGGTTCACTGCTTTACTATTTCATTTCACAAAGATCGGGCGATCCTATCAACAGAATGGGATATAAAAACGGAATTTTACTAGGCTTACTAATTTCGGGCAGCGGCACAACACTTTTCTTTCCTGCTGCAGAATTTGCATCCTTTCCACTATTCCTTTTTGCCTTAATGATTTTGGCAATGGGTTTTACCCTTTTACAAATAGCCAGCAACCCCTTTGTTGCCATCATTGGTGCTGAAGAAACCGCGCCTCAACGACTGAATCTTGCCCAAGCCATGAACTCGCTGGGCACCACGCTAGCGCCCATTATTGGTGGAGCTTTAATACTATCTCAAACCGACATGAGCTTGGAGGATGTAAAAATGCCCTACCTGTTTTTTAGTCTTTGCTTTGTTTTGCTGATGGTGCTTTTTAAATGGGCGCCCCTTCCGGTCTTTGTCAATCAGGAAAAAAGTAACAAAATAAAAATCGGTGATTTTCCACAATTAAAATATGGCATCCTTGCCATCTTTTTTTACGTTGGCAGCGAAGTATCCATCGGCAGTTTCTTGACCGGCTTTGCTGAACTACCCGAAATAATGGGATTGAACGGACAAGAAGCCACGGTATTTGTATCCTTGTATTGGGGATCGCTGATGATTGGCAGATTTACAGGCTCTGCGCTTTTGTTCAGCAAAAACAAAAGCATGGAAATACTTCTCACCTTGTTTTTGCCCTTGGCAACTTTTGTATTGTTGCTGTTGGTTTTTAAATGGAAATCATTTGAAATTCAAACCTTACTCCCTTACACCGCTTACATTATTCTGTCATCCTTGATAACCCTTGCAGCAGGAAGAAGCAGTTCTAAAATGTTATTGTATTACTCATTGAGTTCTTTTGTCCTCTTGTTAACAGGTGCTACAACCGAGGGAAGCTTTGCATTGTTTACGGTTGTTTCGGTGGGCTTGTTCAATGCGGTGATGTGGCCTGTAATCTTTACATCAGCCATCAAGGGATTGGGAGATTACACTTCAACGGGCTCCTCCTTGTTGGTGATGGCCATTTTGGGAGGCGCACTTTTACCACCGATACAAGGATTAATTGCTGATCATTTCAACTTAAGAATCTCTTACTTTATTCCGGCCATTGGCTATTTATACCTTGCCTGGTACGGAATAAAGTTAAGGTCTATATTTCCTGAAAAATGAATTCCATCCTACAATACGCCATCCCTTTCTTTATAACCATTTTGCTAATGGGTGTTCAGAAAACGAATGCCCAAAACAAACCAGCCCTTATCCCATATCCTCAACAATTGGATTTAAAAGGAGGCAATTTGGTGATACCGGCGGAGGCCTTTTACTTGATTCAGGACAGTGTTTTTAACCCTGATTTTGAATGGTTCAAAGAGGCATCAAAAGAATACAAAAACACGAACTGGAAAGCAAAAGATCCGCGCAACAAAATGAAAGCTTTTTTCGAGATTCGGTTAAGCAACGATTCGGAAATAAAAGAAAACGGTTATCGGTTAAAAATTGATGAAAGCATTGTATTAACAGGAAAAGGATCAGGAATTTTTTACGGACTGCAAACCTTGATGCAATTAATTTATGAAGGAAACAAAAATGGAACAGGAGCCATTCCCAAATGCGTCATAGAAGATGCTCCACGGTTTGCGTGGAGGGGAATGCATTTGGATGTTAGCCGTCATTTTTTTGGGGTGAACACGGTAAAAAAAATGCTCGATCTTATGGCGGGCTACAAGCTCAACACCTTTCACTGGCACCTCACGGATGATCAGGGTTGGCGCATAGAAATAAAAAAGTATCCGAAATTAATGGTGCAGGGAGCATACCGAGCAGGAAGCATGGTGGGTCCTTATGATGATCAAAAATTCGACACAATAGTTTATGGTGGATACTATACACAAAAAGAAATACAGGAAGTAGTTGCTTATGCAAAAAAACTGCACATCACTGTGGTTCCTGAAATTGAGATGCCGGGACACGCGATGGCCGCGCTGGCTTCGTATCCTGAATTGGCTTGTTTTCCAAAAGACTTTAAAACTGAAAAAGGCTGGGGCGTATTTGACGATGTGTTTTGCACGAAAAAAGAAAGTTTCGATTTTTTGTACAATGTACTAGATGAAGTATGTAGCCTGTTTCCCGGAGAATATATTCACATTGGCGGTGACGAATGCCCAAAAACGCGTTGGCACGAATGCGGAAATTGTCAGAACAACCTGAAAGCCCATGGATTAAAAAATGAAGAAGAATTGCAACGTTGGTTTATTACGCAAATAAAAAAACACGTTGAAGAAAAAGGAAAAAAAATAATTGGATGGGATGAAATTCTGGATGGCGGCCCCACGCCTGGTGCTGCCATTATGAGCTGGCGTGGAGAAAGCGGAGGCATTGCGGCCGCAAAGCAACAACAAAAGGTAGTGATGACACCCGGATCGCATTGCTATTTTGATCACTACCAAGGAAACCCGCAACTGGAACCCCTTGCCATTGGCGGCTATACGCCCATCGAAAAAGTATATGCCTATGAGCCCATTCCAGTTGCTTTAAGTAAAGAAGAAGCAAAATTTATCATGGGAGCACAGGCCAATGTTTGGACAGAATATATCCTGGATGAAGAACAATTGATCAATATTGTTCTGCCGCGTTTGCCTGCACTTGCAGAAGTGTTATGGGGAAAAGCAACAGGTGCACAAACAGGAGAATTTATACGTAGGTTTTTAATCCATGCAGGCTACCTACAAACCAAAAACATTGGTTACAGCAAAGCGATGTTTCAGGTGAATGAAAGAAATGAAAAAGGAGAAGAGCCCGGAAGCATTAAAGTAAGTTTTAGCTCAATAATGACGGAAGTTACCGGTTTCAACTACAAGATTTATGGAATCATTAACAAAGCCAAACCTGAACTTATCAGCAGTCCTTTGAAATTCTACTCACCAAGCGAGGTAAAAGTCTATGTTGGAGATGAAAATGGAAGACCTGCGGGAAAAATTTTTCAGCAAATGTATTTGGTGAATGCTGCCTCTTCTGCGCAGATAGATGTGCAACCCTATCCGGCCAAAGTTAATCGCGACAAGGGGTTATTTGTATTGACGGATGGAACAAACGGAAACTTCAAACCAAGAATCAATGATGGCTGGCTGGGTTGGGATACAAGCATGGTTCAAATCAAGGTAGATTTAGGTGTAGAAAAAGTTTTGTCGAATGTTGTTATTAGTTATTTGCATGACCCAAAAGTAAATGTCTTTGCTCCTGACTCTATTCAGTTGGAGTATAGTGCAGACGGCATCAAATTTTTCAAACCTTTAATGGGGGTAAGCATTTCGAAACCTACAAAAAGAGAATCGGCCAGATTTCAGTTGAGCAAACCAAGTGCAAGATATTTGCGGTTGAATATTTACCAACCAAAAAGAGAGGGTACGCTAGGAAAGAAAAGATGGTTGATGTTGGATGAAATAATTACCAATTAGAACACATTATGGATTACAAAAGAATGCCCATAGAGGTTGAATCGCCTGAACAAAAAGGATATGCAAGTATCGACTGCAATTTGGCAGAGAGTTCGGTGAGCGATACAAGGCTAAACCTTGAATTGTTGCAAGGACAGGAAATTGATTTGCTCTATGGCGACCATTGGGGTCATGGTGGTTTAAGAAAATTAATTGCCGAAGAATATGGCATGCACGAAGATGAAATACTATTGACTCCCGGGGCTGCAGGAGCCCTTTTCATTATCAGTACAACCTTATTGGAACCAACATCCAACCTATTGGTAGAATGGCCGAATTATGCTACCAACATTGAAACACCAAGGGCCATTGGTTGCAACATTGATCAGCTGATGTTAAAGGAAGTGGATGGTTTTCATGCTGAAAAAAAAGTATTAGAAGAAATGCTGTCGAAAAGAAAGTATGATTTGATCAGCATTACCCAACCACACAATCCTACCGGAAGAATGTTTGACGAGGGAACCCTGAAATATTTGGTAGAAATTTCGAAAAAGAATGGCAGTATGCTGCTGGTAGATGAGACCTACCGAGATTTGTCTTTATTAGAAAAAACAAGCGTAGCAGCAAGTTTATCTTCACATGTTATTACTGTAAGTTCAGTTTCTAAAGCCTTTGGATTACCCGGTTTGAGAATAGGTTGGATCGCTTGTAAGAACAAAGAATTGATGGAAAAATTTTTAGCGGCCAAAGAACAGATAATTATTTGCAATTCCATTCTGGATGAAACCCTTGCTTATGTTTATTACAAAAGAAAAAAGGAGCACTTCATTCCCATTCAAAAAAGAATTCAAAACAATCTAAAAGTATATACCACCTGGATCCATGAACATCCATCCATGAAAGGCATAGCTCCAATGGGTGGTGTGGTTGCTTTTCCAAGAATTACTGCTAATGTTGATATCAAAAAATTTTATCAAATACTAGAAGAAAAATACAAGACCATGGTTGGACCAGGGCATTGGTTCGAAATGCCGGATGAATACATGCGGATAGGATTCGGTTGGCCGACAGAAGAACAATTTGAAAGGGGTTTAAAAAACATAGACCTTGCCATCAAAGAAAGCTTAATAGCCTAGCAGCTCGCGAATCAGAGCCGATTTTATAAGCAAAAACCATGTTGCTTTTCGCCTTACAATCGTAAAAAATTACCATCATCCTTCTACTGTCCTACCTTACAAGGGAAAGCAAGATCCGGAATAAAAACAAGGGTTGATAAGGGTTTGAATAAATTATATTCGGTAAAATAAGCCTTGCCATGTTTTTTGGTCGGCCATCAAGCGCTATACTTCCATTATTTTATTACCTTTGGTATAGGCAATTGTACCGCTCAACCCATGACCACCGAATATAATGCCGAAGAGGAAGCGTTGGAGCAAATGCTCCAGGAGGCGCATGCCTTAAGAATAAAAAATCTTAAGGGTAGCATTGCATTGGCTGAAAAAGTCTTGGAGAAGAGTCGTACCCAAAACCATCGTAAGTACATTGCCAAAAGCCTGAGCGAACTTTCTCTTTTCAACATGATCAGAGGAGAATATTTTGTCTCGCAGAAAATGGCGGAAGAAGCCATCCTGGAATACGAAAAGTTGAACGATGAGAAGGGCATTGCGGATGCCAAGTATAGTTTGGGTGGCATTTGTTATAAAACCGATAACTTTCACCTTGGATTGGTTTACTTATTAGATTGCTTAACCATCTATAAAAAATACGATGATCAACCCAACCTTGCCCGCACCTACAAAGCGATGGGTACCATCTTTGAATACTATGGCGATGACAACAATGCCATAAAATCCTATGAAAATGCGATAGATGCAGGACGCTTGGCAAAGGACCCCAATCTGGTTTCAAATGCCTTCAATCCTCTTTCCGGAATTCTTTTGAACCAAAACAAGATGGAAGAATCGCTGGCGATGATTGAAGAATCCTACCGGATGAAACTTGAAAGCGGTGATGTCAGGGGTTCTGCCTTCGCGCTTTATGGCAGGGGGAAGGTTTTTACCAAAATGAAATTGTATGAAGAAGCGGAAAGAGATTTTAAAGAGGCATTAGCCATCCATGAAGAATCAGGTGAGGCTTTGGGACGCGGCTTGTGTTATTACAAACTTGGTAACTTGTTTCTTCAAATGGGCAAATACGGAGCCGCCAAGGAGATTCTACAAAAAGGACTTGAATTTACGGTTCAGTTTAAAATGGCCATTATTCAATTCAAATGTTATCACTTATTGTATAAGGTTCACCAAAAAGAAAACAACCCCACCAAAGCTTTGTATTACCTGGAGTTGTATATGTTGGAAAAAGACAAAGTAATCAATACCCAAACATTTAAAATCATTGAAAACTATGAGTTGTTAATGAAAGTAGAAGCGGTTCAGCGAGAGGCCACGGTGGAAAAAGAAAAACTCGAGATTGTAGAAAAACAAAAGCGGGCGGAACATACAGCAAAGGTGAAACAAGAATTTCTTTCTACCATGAGTCATGAAATAAGAACACCACTCAATGCTTTAATTACAATTTCATCCTTGTTAAGCGACCAACATATCTCGCAGGAGCAAAAACAATTGATCGAATCCTTGAAATCTTCCTCGAATCATTTATTGAACATCGTCAACGACATCCTCGATTTCACCAAACTGGAAGCAGGAAAAGTAAAACTTACACCTGTTCCTTGCAATTTATTTTTTCTTGCCAATAACCTAACCAATACCTATCATAAACTGGCCATCCAGAAAAACCTTGCCTTTCGGTCGGCCATTGCCAAAGAATTATCTGAATATTATACATTGGATGAAACGAAAGTTTCACAGATACTCGGAAATTTATTAAGCAATGCCATAAAATACACAGAAAAAGGAATTGTCACCTTGGAAATTTATCCCATCGAAATCAAGGAAAAAGAACATATCATTCGTTTTGTTGTGAAAGACACCGGACCTGGCATTCCGGAAGATTACAAAAAAGAAATATTTGAGCGCTTTATTCAGCCTTCGGCCGTAACAACCCGCAAACATGGAGGTTCTGGCTTGGGTTTGGCCATCGTAAAAAAACTGGTTGAATTGTACCAAAGTCAAATCATCATTGGCAACAACAAAGATGAGGGCTCTACTTTCCATTTTGATCTTCAACTGACTCCCACTCATAATCCTTTCGAAACGGTTTCAGTACATCCGGGTTCCCTCATCGGAAAAAACATTTTGTTGGTTGAAGATAATACGGTGAATTCGATGGTAGCCACCAAATTACTAGAAAAATGGGGCGTTATTGTTGAGCCGGCCTATGATGGATTTGAGGCCATAAAATTATCTAAACTCAAAAAGTACGATGTTATTTTAATGGATATTCACATGCCGGAAATGAATGGATTTGAAGCCACAACCCATATCCGTCATCAAGAAAATCCAAACCACGAAACACCAATTTTTGCGCTCACTGCCGACATTACAGCCGAAAATCAATTTCACGGCAGCGGATACTTCAACGGATTTCTTCGCAAACCCATTGAAATTGAAAAGTTATTTCAAACCTTGGTCAATACTGAAAATAAACCCATCAATACCTACCCATGAAAAAAACCAATTACCTACTAACGCTCATGATGAGCCTGTTCTTAATGAACACAACAAAAATGAATGCCTAAACCTATGTCCCCTTTCCTGATTCAGGAACCATCTGGGTGAATACTGTTGGTGAATGGCTTTGGCAACCGGGAAATCCCATTCCAACCTACAATTTAATTGGTGTAAAAGAATATTGCATGCCGGGTGCCGACACGGTCATTAACAGCAATACCTATTCTCAGTTGTTTTACTGCGGAGGGAATTACAAAGGCGGCCTTAGAGAAGTAAATCAGAAAATTATGTACTTCCCGGCCGATTCTGCACAAGAGTACTTACTATACGATTTCTCTGCGCAACCGGGAGATACGATTAACGAGATTTTTTTTGAAAGTCCTTTTGATGGAATGACCCAGCTGGGCCAATTGATCTTACCCAACATTGGCAATGATTCCGTAGAAGTAAACGGACAATATCGTTTGCGCATTGCCGGAGTATGGATTTCGGGCATTGGCAATCATCAGGGACTGTTCTTCGAACACTGGCCCAATGTTTCCAATTACCAGTTAAAGCTTGAATGCATGAGCATTGAAGACACTACCTATTATCCTCAGTATGGCGTAGGAAGCTGCCCTACTGTAATTAGTAAAATTCCTTCAGCAACCATGGAGGAACAAAATATGGTGTATCCAAATCCTGCTGAAAATCTATTTTTCGTTGAATTAAAGGAAGAAGCAAGCAATGTTCAATGCAGCTTAAGTGATCTTGCAGGAAAAAACTGTGAAGTATATTTACAACAACAGGGTAACAAACTCATCGTTGAACTGAATGATTTACCCAAAGGCGTTTACCTTTTACAAATAAAGGGAAAGAAGGGGCTTAGTACCCAAAAAATCATCAAACAATAATTATCGATTTTACCAAAAAAAAGAAAAGCATGAATTGATTCATGCTTTTCTTTTTTTAACGACAAATGGTTGCCATGTCTTTGGCTGCTTCCGGGTGGCCCAACTGGCGGGCCTTTTCCAAATCTTTACAACTTGATTTCGTATTCCCCTTTTTGAAGTGGCATTTGCTTCGCAAGTAAAATAAATCAGGTGTTTCTTTCAAGGCAATGGCCTTATCGCAGGCTTCCATACCCTCGTCCCATTTATTCGCATTCACATACAAAGCGCTTAACCTTTCGTAAGCATGAATATTATTCGGATCAATCGCAATGGCTTTTTTTAGATCGTTGATGGCCATTGGTTCCTTTGATTTTCCTTGTTGCAAATAAATCTCGGCACGTTTGATCAACCATTCGGGTGATTCTTTCTCCATTAAAATCAATTTGTTGATGTCCTTCAGTGCAGCAGCAGCATCGCCTTTGGCCACATTGGCATCAGCCCGCAAGGCCAAATAATTTTTGTCCTTCGACTTTAACTGATCAATCAAATAATTCAAATCAGGCAAAGATTTATCTGCTTGTCCTACCAAAGCATAAATCTGCACACGCATGGCACACAGCGCTTCTTTGTTTCCCTCAACAGCATGCCAGGCCTCAAGGTCTTTCAATGCTTCATCAAACTTGCGTGTGTTGAAATAAGCCTGAGCCCTTAACTCCAGCGCTTTTACATTTTTAGGATTCAGTTTTAAAACCGCATTCAAATCCTGCATGGCCTTGCCGGTTTCTTTTTTCAGCAGCAATTCGGCACGAGACAATAAAATCTTTTCGTTGCTGACCCCCATCGAAATGGCCTTGTTAAAATCATCCAGTGCTTTGGTTGCATCACCTGTTTCTTTCAGGGCGTAGCCACGATTCTCGTAAGCCGATTTATTAGAAGGATCCAAATCTATCAACTTGTTTAAATCAGCCAGTGCCTTTACCTTGTCATTGTTTTTCAGATAAAAATCAGAACGATAAAGGTAAGCCTCAGCCAAATCGCCTTTGAGTTGAATGGCTTTGGTCCAATCGGCCTGAGCAAGATCTTTGCGACCATTAAGGGCATGAGCACGGCCACGGCGGGCATAAGAAAGCGCATGTTTTGAATCTGCTTTAATGGCAGCATCAAAATCTTTCAAGGCACCTGCAACATCCCCTTTGGCCAATTTTTCTTCACCTTGATCAGAAAAAACATAAGCCGGTTGGGCTTGCATTGTTTCGGCAAAAACCAAAAAAAACAATGCATAAAAAAAGGCCCGAAGCGGACCCTTTTTTATAATTAACAATTTACTATCTGCCATCGCCATCCAACAAATTTCCTAATCCGCCTAAAATACTACCCTCCTCTTTTCGGCCGCCAACACTGCCGTATTGAAGGATACGACTGGCCAAACGACTGATGGGCAAAGATTGAATCCAAACAGAACCCGGACCGGTAAGCGTTGCAAAAAACAAACCTTCGCCACCGAAAATGGTATTCTTAATACCGCCTACAAACTTTATATCATAATCCACATTGCTGGTAAAGGCAACAATACAACCCGTATCAATTTTAAGGGTCTCACCGGGCATTAGTTTCTTTTCAATAATGGTTCCACCGGCATGAACGAAGGCCATTCCATCTCCTTCTAATTTTTGCATGATGAAGCCTTCACCACCAAACAAACCGGTTCCTAACTTACGCTGAAACTCAATGCCAACACTTACCCCTTTGGCAGCGCAAAGAAATGCATCCTTTTGACAAATAACCTTGCCCTGCATTTGATGTAAATCCAAAGGAATAATTTTACCCGGATAAGGCGAAGCGAAAGTTGCGCGTTTTTTGCCAACGCCCATGTTGGTAAAGGCTGTCATGAATAAACTCTCACCTGTAAGCAAACGTTTACCGGCAGAGAAAATCTTAGACATAAAACCACCTTCACTTTTAGAACCGTCACCAAAAATAGTTTCCATCTGGACTTCATTGTCCATCATCATAAAACTTCCGGCTTCGGCAATAACTGTTTCTTGGGGGTCGAGTTCAATTTCAACACACTGCATTTCTTCACCAAAAATGCGGTAATCTATTTCATGATTTGTTTTCATTTTTCTGTAAATATTTCCACAAAAGTAGAAATTTACCTACAGAGAAATACACTAAGAAAAAGAATTTCCTAAAACGCTGGAAAACAGGTCATCGAAACGATTCCCATGCACCAGCTCTTTCTTGTTCAACTTCGAAAATTCCACCAGTCCGAACAAAACAAGTTCCATCAGCAAAAAAGCTTCCTGACTATTCGATTCACCAATTGTTTTCTTCACCAATTCGGGCAAACCTTTCACCTCCAGCAGGGCTTTGCGGAAATCAATATCTTTTTGCAGACTCATCAAATCAAGCACATTGCCGGCAGAAAACCAATCCAAAATTTCCTGGTAAGGGCTTTCTGATTTTTCTTTCTTGCTTCGCTTCTCAGGAGAAGGAAAAACCTGCGGAAAAACGCTTCTAATGCTTTTAGAAATAAGTTGTCGTGCTACCAATTGATGGCCTTCCTGTTCCCCTTCATACACCAACTCAACTTTGCCGGTAATGGCGGGAATGACACCAAACAAATCACCAATCCTTACAGCCGTTACAGCATCATTGTTTTTGATCATTCTTAATTCAGCCGTGCTGATTAAATTTTCGTAGGCCGAAATACTCAAGCGAGCAGAAACACCACTTTTCTTGTCGATGTATTCATTGTCACGAGCTTCAAATCCTATTTGTTCTAAGATGGTTTCCACCACCGGTGAAACATAAATTTTGCTGATTAAATCATCATTCACACGGGCCTCTTGTTTGGTAATTCTTTTCGACACCTCAATATCTTTTGGATAATGCGTGATGATCTGACTTCCAATTCTATCTTTCAGCGGAGTAACAATAGAACCACGGTTGGTATAATCTTCGGGGTTGGCCGTAAAAATAAACTGAATATCGAGCGGCATTCTCACCTTAAAACCTCTGATTTGAATATCCCCTTCCTGTAAAATGTTGAAGAGCGCCACCTGAATACGAGGTTGCAAATCGGGCAATTCATTGATGACAAAAATACCTCGGTTGCTTCTTGGAATAATGCCGAAATGCAAAGTTCTTTCATCGCCATAATTCAACTTCATATTTGCGGCCTTAATGGGATCCACATCGCCAATCAAATCCGCAACGGTAACATCGGGTGTTGCGAGTTTCTCGGCATATCTTTCGCTTCTGTGCCACCAAGCAATGGGCGTATTATCGCCTAAATCAGCAATCATGTTCTTACCAAAAACAGAAAGCGGTGCAAAGGGATCATCATTGATTTCTGAACCTTCAATGACAGGAATAAATTCATCCAGCAAGGTGGTCAACTGACGTGCCAGACGGGT
>JBILVQ010000242.1:0-4608 GCA_044370375.1 Bacteroidia bacterium | reverse complement strand
CGCATTGAAGGACGGCCGGGTGGAATTTATGGCCGACAGCGATGCCATTATTACCAAGGGAATTGTAGCCATGATGATTCGTGTATTGAGCGGTCATCGCCCTGAGGAAATTGTTGCTGCGCCCTTGACGTTTATAGACAAGATTGGTTTGAAGAGCCATTTGTCGCCAACGCGGGCCAATGGATTGGTGAGTATGATAAAACAAATGAAAATGGATGCCCTTGCTTTGGGTGCATCGGTAAAATAAGGGATATGCCTGCTATTATTGAATCAACAGATACAGCCTTAACGCAAAGAGTGATTGACATGATCAAGACCTGTTATGACCCTGAAATTCCTGTGGATATTTGGGAGCTTGGGTTAATTTATGGCTTGAAAATTAATGCCGAAGGAGATGTGCATATAACCATGACCCTTACATCGCCCAACTGTCCGGCGGCAGAATCAATGCCGGCCGAAACCGAAGAGAAAATAAGGAATGTAGAAGGGGTGAAGAGTTCGAAGATTGAGATTACATTTGAGCCACCGTGGGAGAAAGACATGATGAGTGATGTGGCGCAATTGGAATTAGGATTTATGTAACAAGAGAATGGAGCAAGAGATCATCAATAAAGTTGCCGGAAGCGGATTGATTGAAATCAATTTGGAAGAATATTATACCCCCGGTGAACGGGTTCTTTTTGATATAGCCCCTTGTTTATTTCAGGGATTAATCTTGAGAGAAAAAGATTTCAGGGAGTTTGTAAAAAGCCACGACTGGAGGCAATACGAAGGCAAGCATGTAGCGATAACATGTTCTGCCGATGCCATTGTACCTACCTGGGCTTTTATGTTGGTTTCCTCTGCTCTTTCCGAAATAGCAACGACCATTGTTTTTGGTGTTTTGAATGATTTGGACAATGTCCTATTTGAACGTAGCCTTGCTGCTTTGAAAATAGAAGAATATAAAGATGCAAAAGTAGTGATAAAAGGATGCAGTAATTTGCCGGTTGTGACCCATGCTTATGTGCGCTTGGTGGAGTTGTTGCGGCCGGTGGTAAAGAGTATTATGTACGGTGAGCCTTGTTCAACGGTACCGGTTTTTAAGCGGAAGGGGATATAGTTTCCCTAATTAGGGTAAGGTTAGGTTAACCTAAGTTTTACTCACCTTAAAAGTTTTTTCACCACCTTCAGCAATAACCTTTAACAGGTAAAGACCGCTTTTTAGTTCTGAAAAGTTTAAAGTATAATTACTTTGGCCTTTCAACTGCTTTGAAGACTCTGTTTTAATGAGGCGGCCATTGATGTCGAATAATTGAATGATAATACTTGTCTCTTGCGGTAAGGAAAGCGCCAATGTGCAAATTTCTTCCACGGGGTTAGGACTTAACTGAACATTGAATTTTATGCTTTTAGAATATTCTGCAGATGGACTTAAAGAAGCACTTAGGTTTTCTTGCTCCCCTAACACCTTCTGTTGGTTCATGGACAAAATGCTTGGTTGATTGCTTTCTGCTCCTGCAGAATTTGTATATCTACCTCCTGTGAAACAATTATTTAATGCAGGGTCAATGAACAATCTAACTTCTGAACCGGCTTTAAAATGTACTTCGCCTTTGATAACAATTTTGTTGCCGGCAGAGATATTTGCGGTAACGTTTGGTTCAACTGTGAATACATCTTCCTGGATTATTGGGGAGGCGAATGAATTGACTCCGCTTTGGTGGTAACAGTCATTTGCTGTTGGGAAAATAGTAAGATCGTGTGGTGCAAATAAGTTCTGATTATAGGTCAATTTTCGGTTATACATTGTTACATCCGGACATTCATTTTTCCATTGCGCATTCATTACATGTGACAATCCATGAAGTCTACCTCCATTAATCCAATTCGCAGGAGATGCAGTATTCATTTGTTGTTGAACAATTTCTTTGGTAATATTGTAAAGGATGTTGGTAAAACTGTTGTCGTAGGCATTAAGCTCTGCCCATGCGAAAGAATCCCATGCGAGCACGGGATCTCCGATTTCACATGGCACTGAGACACACCCGGCTGTTGATTTTGTTTGTGTTTCGAAACCTTCTCCACTCACATTTGGAAAACATTTATTTTGACTAAAACTCCAAATGTTGTTTTTAAATGTGTTTGCGAATCTTGACATATCTGAAGAGCTAAAGTAGGGGGGTTCCTTGAGATGAAAAATTGTTTTTTTCACAAACAATGGGGAAGTAAAGGGTTCTGACTGCATGGCTGATATCCTCAAAGAATCTTACTCCATTTTGGTTGGGGTTTGAAGCAAGATCAAACCAATCTTCTTTATCAACAACATTGAAAGTTAGGCACGAATTTCTTTCTACACCATAACCTTCAATATACCACCAATAACTATCTGTAAGATTGTGGTAATTAAACGCGGAACGAAGTTCGCAGGTGTTTGGAAGGCATGTTTTGAGCATTCCATTTAAATAAAAATCGCAAATCCAGAAAGGATTTGTAAAAAGTTCTGCAATAGCGGCAGCCTTGTCTAAATAGCTTTGCAAACCTGAGTAGTAACCTTGATAGGCAAAGCAAGGGTTAATATTGCTTAAATGTCCAAGGTAAAACAATGCAGCACCGAATGATGACTGTTGGTTTATGGCACCTGGTTCCAATCCGTTGGCGTCTCTGAATCCGTTTTCAGGATTTAACCAGAAATTATCCACCAAAAAATCCATGCTTTCAACAAGACGATGAACCAACCAATCTGCATAATGGCCATACGTATAATTATTTAGGTACGGAGGGCCATACTTTTCTAATAGGGCAGGATTAAAGTTTTGTGTGCACAAATCATTTGCATCTTCAACAAGGATAATGTGACAGAGGTGTGCCATTGCCCAAATTACCAGGCTTGGTGGATGTGGGGTGTAAGGATTTCCGGTCAGAAGATTCTGGTGGGTGAGATTATTAGTTTCCTCATTCCAACAATAGGCTGATGGGCAATTAGGCCCAATCCCACGTTGGTTTATCCAATGCACGGAAAGGTCCATGGCCCAATGCAAATAGGCTTTGTCCTTGGTGGCATCCTACATAACAAGCAATGACTCAATTAGCCTTGCACCATTTTCTAAGCTGCCGAAAGCGTTTTTGTAGTTGTTGCCCGTAAATGTAGAAGTTACACGGTAAGTGTTTCCTTTGTAGTTCCATGGGTAGGCAGGGTAATTTTCGATTGGTTGGCCATTAAGTAAAAAGTAATCCTCAAAGAAACTCTTCTTGAAAGTCAAATCATAAAATTCTTTGGTTTTGAAATCTGATGCGTAACTCTGGTTAGTACATTGACCAAAGGTTTTTAGCCTTAAAAAATGCAGAAGTAAAAGGAAAATTAGTTTTCTATTTTTCATAGTTTCAGTAATTTATTATAATTGTATCGGAGTTTTGGGAACCAGGATATGACTGGTTGAAATAAGTTACTGGTAGATCCCCATCCAAATAGATGTTTTGGGATGATAGGTTAAGGGTAAATGTTTGGTTTAGGTACACAATACTTTTGTTTATTTCATAATTATTATTAATTTTTACCCAAGGCAAAAGTGCATTTGGGTTTAAAATTTTATGATACGGTGGATAAGGGCCTTCAAGAACGCCAAACCAAGTTGAAATACTATCAATAGAATGATCCAATAATGGGGGTACATCTTTCAGTTTAACATTTATTCTAATTTCAGGCCTTAGAAACAATCTAACTCCGTTATTTTTTCTATATCTATTAACCACTTTAAAGAATTCTGTAAAATTGCCAGTTCCTTTATCCGCATAAGTTATTTCATAACCCTCCTTGTGGGCGCTTACCATGTAAAACCAATCTCCGGTTCCCTTATCGTCTGGTACAGATTCTAATTGGTATTTTCCGTTTTCATCGGTAAACACGGATTCATATTCAGCGTAATAATCCTTTTCGGTTACTTTTCCAAATACCACTTTAGCACCTTGAATTGGTTTTCCTGTGGTATAATCGTAAACCGTTCCACTTACAATGGTTGGGCCATGGTTATCGGCATATTTTTTACAGCCGGTTAAATGCAATGCACTTACCAAAAAAATCAAACAGAAGGATAATTTTGTTTTCATTCTATTTGGAATTTAGTCTTTTCACCTCTGTTTTTAATGCTTCAATTTCATTTTGTTGTTTTATAAGGTAAAGGGTCAATTCCTCAATTTTTTTTAATAAAAGAGGGGTTATTTCTCCTACACTAATTCCATTTTCTGCTACTTCGGCTTTAGCCGGTATTTCAGGTAAATGTTTATGCTGCCTTAAATAATCCGAAAGATGGTCTAATGGTGTTAGTTGGTAGTTTTCATCAAAGACGTAATCGGGCCAAATGAGTGGAGAATCTGTAACAATTACCTCCCTTGCAAAAATTTTTCCGTGTACCGCTAATTTGGTTGTGCTTTCGTATTCGGCACTACCAATGTGCACATTACCATATAACCAGGTTTTACCATGAACTTGAAAAATGGTTAGAGGGTCTTGTTCTAAATCTGTGTGGCCAACACATAAACGATGACGCGCAATTAAATCGCCAGAATTTTCATTTCCTATCCAAACATTTCTGCCACAGTTATTATTAATGAGTAGAGTTGGTTGATGAT
>JBILVQ010000241.1:0-4617 GCA_044370375.1 Bacteroidia bacterium | reverse complement strand
AGTTCAAATAAATTTGAAGAAAAATCCCTGCATTGCCAGGGATTTTTTTTACTCCTTCACCATTTTCAATCGTTGAATAAGTCCCTAATCATTTCTAGCTTCAAGCTAATATAGACCGCTTGCCAATGGATCGCCAAGTAGCGATTCTACAGGTTTTATTGCTTGCTGCATCACCTTTATGCCGCGCAAATCATAGGGCGAAAATTCAGTGTTTTCATTGCTTGAAAGGTAAATCTGTTGCCCGAAAGGATTCGGGTAAGCATGAACAACATTGTTCTCAACCAATGGCAATGAAGTGGGTAAAACAATGTTCATCTCATTTAATCCTCTTTTCCAAATTCCTGCACCAAAGGTTCCAATGTTAACACTCATAAAAATGTTACTCAATGCTGTACCGGTCCATCCATTGGTTCAGTCATTGTGAATGCATTTATCGTACAAATGAGTGATGCCGTTGCTGCTTGGTAAACAATTTTGGTCATTGTCAAGAGATTGATAAATCTCGCCTGTGGCGGCTGCTTACAATTGATTGTTATGGCTGATGATTTGGGAAATGGTTCCCGGTTCAAGGCCATTCAATCGTGTCCATTGGGCGAAAAATTTGCTGCTTAACAGACATAAAAACAGGGCAAGTGTATTTTTTTTCATGGACTTTTTTTCCACATTGAATGAAATTTTTCCTTTTCCTTAAAGCTGAAAGCTTTACCAATGGTAGAAAATGAATAGGATAAAAAAAACATGGGCTTCCTTTTTAATGTTTAAATAAGCCAATTCAATGCTTGGATATATTTTAGGACAGTGTTTTTTTTCATCCCAAAAAAGCAAGTGATTTTTATATGTTTTTTCAAAAACAGCACCTATAGTGGAGCATGCTTTGGGAAATCAAAACGTTTAGGCCACAGGCAAGGCCAAACGATTGCATGGAATTAACGGAGTTTTACCCGGTTTTAAAATTTTTACCAGTCCATCCTTGAAAGGACCGCATCATCCATGCTTCCAAATTTCTTGGCTTCGTACAAAAATTTGCCCGCCATGGCAATCATGGCTGCATTGTCGGTGCTATAGGCCAAGGGCGGTATATGCACCTGCCATCCGCGTTTGGCTCCTTCTTCCTTCAAAGCACGCTGTAAACCGGAGTTGGCCGAAACCCCGCCTGAAATGGCAACATGTTTGCAGCCTGCTATTTCATTGGCTGCAATTAATTGTTTCATTACATATCGCACCAATGCATGCTGCCATGAGGCACAAATGTCGTTTAAATGCTCTGCAACAAAGTTGGGGTTGTTTTCTGTTTCCCGCTGTATGAAATATAAAAAGGAGGTTTTCATACCGCTGAAGCTAAAGTCCAAATCAGGGGTTTTAGGCCGCGGAAATTCGTATTTCAACGCATCGCCTTCCTGTGCGTAACGGTCAATCAATGGTCCACCGGGATAGGGGAGCCCCATTATCTTGGCAGCTTTATCAAAGGCTTCACCCATGGCATCATCTTTTGTTTCGCCCAATATTTCCATGTCTAAGGCGTTTTTCACGAGTACCAATTGGGTATGTCCACCCGAAACGGTTAAATTCAAAAAAGGGAAGGAGGGTGTTGATTGACCTTCATGAGGAATAAAATGAGCCAAAATATGGGCCTGCATGTGTTGCACAGGAATCAAGGGCAATTGGGCTGCCAAAGCCAATCCCTTGGCAAAAGATGAACCTACCATCAAGGATCCCATCAAGCCGGGTCCGCGCGTATAGGCAATGGCATCCAGTGATTGAAGCGATAAACCGGCCTTTTCCAAAGCCTCTTGTACTACCGGAACAATCTTCTGCAAATGCGCTCTGGATGCTATTTCCGGTACCACTCCACCATATTTTTGGTGCATTGTTTGAGAATACACTACATTGGCAAGGATTTTGCCTTCCGCAAGGATGGCTGCACCCGTATCATCACATGACGATTCAATTCCTAAAATCTTCGGTTCTTCTTTGCTCACAATCCCTATTTTTGTACAAATTTAAAGAGTGAAGCGACTTTTACGCATATTAAAATGGTTTGGCATTACATTGGGCATCCTTTTGTTGCTCATTTTTATTGCACTATACTCCGTTTTATATGTTCCCGCTGCTCAAGCCTTTGCTAAAGATCAACTGGTAGGCTGGCTTCAGAACAAAACAGGTTCGCTCATCCAAATCGGTTCTCTGCATTTAACACCTTTTACCAATTTAGAACTCAATACGGTTTTAATTCGCGACCATCATCAGGATACGCTTATCTATGCCAAAGAAATCAGGGTGAACTTATTTTGGGCCATGGTTAAGCAAGGCAAAGCAGAACTGAATTATCTTACCCTGAACCAAGCTTATTTTAATCTGAAACAATACAAAGGCGAGGATGATGTAAACTTTCAATATTTTATCGATAAATTCGATTCGGGCGATACCACCAAAAAGAATACTGAGCCATTCCGCATCTGGTCAGATAAATTGGTAGTAATCGATTCCCGTTTTTCATACCGATATGAAGAAGATACCCTGAGCGGTTTTGGGGTTAATTTTGAAAACATCAAACTATCGCATCTCAATGGTATTTTTAGCAAAGTAGAAGTGATAGACGATTCTATCAGGACACACATTGAGTTACTTTCCTTCCGCGACCATTCGGGTTTTGTTCTAACCAACTTAAAGTCAGATTTTGTAGCCTCTTGGAAAGGAATGGATTTCGGAAACCTTTACCTCAATACTCCCTTTAGTCAAATCCGCACCCAATTAAAATTCACCACCGAGTCATGGGACGATTACAATGATTTTGAAGAAAAGGTTTATATGAAGGGCGATTTTTCTAAAAGTCTTATCGAGTTTAAAGACATTACCTATTTCGCGCCCGAAATTGAAGGCTTAAAGAAGAAATTGAGTGTAGAGGGCCAGGTAACAGGAACCGTTAGCAATTTGAAGGGAAAGAAGTTAAAGATTTATACAGGCGAGCAGACCTATTTTGAAGGAAATGCCAAGTTAAGTGGATTGCCTTATATCAACGAAACCTTTATTCAATTAGACATTGATAGGTTGGTTACCAATGTCAAGGATCTTGAAGCGATGCCAATTCCACCATTTACCGAACAGAATTTTTTGGAATTGCCTTCTAACTTCTATCGCTTCGGAACCATTGTTTTTCAAGGAAATTTTACAGGATTCTTTGGTGATTTTGTGGCCTATGGCGATTTTCAAACCGATATTGGAAAATTCTCTTCCGATATTGATTTAAAACAACCCAAGGGTGCCGAAATTCCATCTTACAAAGGAACCGTTAAATGTTTCGATTTTGATATCGGTAAGTTTTACGGAGTTGAAAATGTTGTAAAAACCATTTCTGCCTCGCTTGAAGTGGAAGGAAAAGGTTTAACCACCAGCACGGTGGATGTAAAGGTGGATGGAATGGTAAATCAAATCTGGTTTCAGCAATACAATTACCAAAACCTAAGCGTAAACGGTCGCTTTGCTGAAGATATTTTTTCCGGAACCTTCTCGGTGGCTGATGCCAATGTTGATCTCGATTTTATCGGGGATATTGATTTACGTGGCAAATTGCCCCGCTTTGCTTTTGAATCCATTATCCGTAAGGCAGATCTCAATCAGTTGCATTTATTGCCACAAAGCTTTCCTTTGTTGGTTTCTACCAATGCCTCCATTGACATAACCGGTGACGACATCGATAACTTGATTGGTACCATCGTTTTGAATGAAACACGTTTGTCGGGCAGAGGCAAATCTGCCCTTATCAATCAGGTGAACCTGCTTTCTATCATCGAACCCAACAGTCGTTTGCTTGAGTTTCGTTCAGATGTTGCCGATATTTCGGTAAGAGGCAGTTTTTATTTGTTGCAGTTGCAAGAAGCTGCCCTGCAGGTAGTAAAGCATTATCTTCCCAACCTTCCCATTGAGTATGATAGAGATTTAGGAGGCCAAAATTTTACCTTCGATATCAAGGTGAGAAATCCGGGCGAAGTGAATCGTTTGTTTACCGATGACTTTGTTTTACAACCCAACACCAATGCCAGTGGCTCCTTTAATTCTTACGGTTCTACCATGAATCTGCAAGTGAATGCTCCCTTTATTAAATTGTTTGGTTATGAGTTGGCTGGGGTTGACGTATCGGTGATTGCTGGTATTGAAAATAAATTATTGCTCCAAGTGCAAACCCGCAATATTCTGATATCAGACAGCAGCCGTATCGACAACCTGTTTTTGAATGCCGATGCCAAAGACAATTTGTTTCAATTGCAAACGGGTTTTTCTAATAATTCAATGAAAAAGAATTATGCATCCATTGAAGGAACCGCAAGACTATTGCCCGATTCACAATTTACAGCTTCATTTACCAAGGCCGATTTAATGATTGAAGATTCCTTGTGGGTTATCAGCAGCGGAAATACACTTAAGAGCAATTACTCCAGCGTTGACCTCACCAATTTTCAGTTTTCGCACAATGCACAAAAGATCAGGATTGAAACGGAAAGCGAAGGGAGTAGCGAGGTACAGTTAAATATTGTATTGTCGAGATTTTTTCTTTCAAATCTTAATCCATTGCTAAAAGGGGAGGGGATGAGCATTGGCGGAATCATTGATGGTTCGGCC
>JBILVQ010000240.1:0-4642 GCA_044370375.1 Bacteroidia bacterium | reverse complement strand
AGGACCGTTACCTCCTCCGTGGCAATGCCTTTCAATTGATTCAAAGGATAATGGTACAATGAATCGGCAATCACCGCCAAGCCACCTTTGGTTCCAATCCAATACGCACCCCGGTATTGTTCAAGGGCAGTAACATAATTATGCGGCAAGCCATTGGAAGAGTTAAACAATTGCAAATTAAAACCTTCATACAAAGCAAGTCCTCCATCCGTTCCCATCCATAAGCGCTGCAAGGAATCATCCAACAAACAATTCACCGTTGTTCCGGGCATGCCTTGTTCAGAACCAAAATAAAACCAAGAGCTGTTGATACCGGTTACCAAACCCGGACCATTGACTGGCCTTACCATAGGATTCAAGGCTAGAGTTTGAGTCGATTTAAAAACCTCTTGAACCAACTGGGGTTTAACCGCAATTGATTTTTCAGCGATGGAACTTTTCGCTAAAAAATCAAGTAGAAATTTTCCTTTGCGAAGATTTAATGTATCCGTTTGAACCCCAACTATTTTCTTAACCGGTAGTTGGTTTAAGCTTAAGGTAGCTATTGAATCCGGTTGACAGATTAATTCATCAGGCTTAACCGAATGAAAATCAGGCAATTCTTGCCGGTTGGGCCTTTGAGCCATTTCCGACCCCTTATTATTGCAGGCGAACAACCAAAGTAAGAAAAGAAAAAAAATCCGGTTCCAGCCTGTCATTCCGGCAATAAAATTAACTAAATTCGTCACAAAATAAACTGTTTATGTCAAAGTCGCTGCAATTATTGCTTATTTTTTTCTTTAGCGCCTCCTTCGCCAAGGCACAACAAACTGTTTTGATGGGAAGTACTGCGAGCGTTAGTACTTGCAATGCCCTATTTTACGACTCGGGAGGACCTTCAGGAAATTATTCAAACAATCAAACCCAAACATTAACTATTTTTCCTGGAATTGCCGGAAATTTTGTTCAGGTGGTTTTTTCACTTTTTTATACAGATTTCTACGAAGATTATTTATTGATATACAATGGCCCAAACACCTCATCACCACTTATTCCATCCGGTTTACCTGCTGCAGGTAGCGCGGCTGCCAATTCTTTTCATGGTAATACCAGCCCGGGGGCCATTATTTCTACTCACCCTAGTGGCGCATTAACCTTTGTTTTTACATCTAATCTTTTTTTCACGAATATGGGATGGGAGGCCAATGTAAGTTGTGTATCCCCAACAAGTTTGTCCGGTTGCGCTGCAAATACAACACCCCTTGATGGCTCAAATTCCAACAGCATCTATTCAACAAACCTATCATGGAGTGCCGGACTAGGTCTACCGCCTACAGGTTATGATGTTTATTTTGGAACGAATCCTAATCCACCGCTTGTATCCTCCAATCAACCAAGCACTTTTTATTATCCTGGAACACTGAGCCTGAACACTACTTATTATTACAAGGTGGTTCCAAAGAATCCAAATGGACCGGCAACAAATTGTGTGACAAATTCATTTATTACAGAAAGTTCTCCAACAATAAATATGAACAATGGACAAATAACTACATGTGGTGCTACTTTTTTTGATTCCGGTGGGCCTTTCAATAATTATTCTGCTAACCAAACTCAAACCCTAACCATTTTTCCTTCGATTGCAGGGAATCTTGTTGAATTAATATTTTCCTCATGGAATTTACATTGGGCTCATTATATGGTAATCTATAACGGACCCGACACACTCTCGCCACTTATTCCCTCAGGTTTGATTCAAAATGGCTCAATTCCAGCAAATTCTTTTTATAATAATACCAGTCCCGGCAATGTAATTTCTTCCCATCCAACCGGAGCGCTAACATTTTCTTTTGTAGCAGGTTCCTTTGGCTCTTCAAGTGGTTGGGAAGCAACCATAAACTGCATATCCCAAACAAGTTTACCGAACTGTGCTTCAAACACATTGCCGGCAAATAGCGCTGTTAATCAAAGTGAATTTTCATTGTTATCATGGAGCCCAGGAACCGGTTTGCCTCCAACAAGCTATAATGTTTATTTCGGTACCAATGCCAATCCGCCCTTGGTTTCATCTAATCAAACAGCTACCACTTACAATCCAGGAACACTGGCTTTGAACACCACATATTATTACAAGGTGGTTCCAATAAACGCAAATGGACCCGCTACTGGTTGTGCCATAAAATCTTTTACAACCGCATCAGCGCCTTCAATCATCATGTCCAACACACAGGTTAATGCCTGCGGCAATTACTTCTATGATTCTGGAGGGTTTTCCGGTAATTATAATAGTAATGAAAATAATACCATAACAATTTATCCTTCTTCACCAGGCTCCCTTGTTAAAGTTACCTTCAATAGTTTTAATACCATTTTTGGTGAGTACCTAAACATTTATAATGGTACCAATACCGCCTCTCCCTTATTGGGAAGTTATGATGGCGATTATCTTCCTCCTGAAATTTTAGGAAATAACAGCAGCGGGGCATTAACCTTTGAATTTATTACAAGTGGTTCTTCAACTTCAAGCGGTTGGGAAGCTTTTGTGTCTTGTATAACCGGAGCAAGCCTTTCCTTGTCAGGTCCAAGTTCTGCAATTCAAGGAGACGGAATTTCTCTGGGTTTTGATAACCCTTTGGGCGATAATCAATTCTTTAATTTCTATTACAGCGCCAATGGTGGACAATCATTTTCATTTTTTGATTCTTTCGAAGCCTTTTCGGGCCCCAATAGTTATGTTTGGGTCCCTATCCCTCCTGCAGGAAATATCCTTCTATTGATAGAATCTGATTCCAATCCGTTATTGTCGGACGCCATTGCTTTGGATGTATCCCCAGTTCAGTTGGGTATCAATGCTCCAGTATCGGAGACAGAAATACTTGAAGGTGGCAGTTTTAATATCGTCTGGACTTCTTCGCAACCCATTAACCAACTTTCTTTTAATACGGTGAGTCTTAAATACCAGGAAACAGGTTCTGGTCAATGGTTCACCTTACAAGATTATTATTTCGGTAGCGCTGCAACAACAGAAATTTATTCAACAAATTCGGGGCTTTTTACCACAGGTATTACTTATGATTTACAAGCAATGCCAACCTATGGCACCGAATATACCGCTACACAGGCATTTACCATCAAAGAAGCAATAATTTTATCTCCTAACGGTGGTGAAATTTTAACTGTAGGCTCAACCGTAACTATATCTGCAGCTTCCTATGGTTCGGGCTCCTATACCCTTCAATTTAGTAGCAATAATGGCGCCAACTGGACAACCCTGACCAATTCTTTTGATTTTAATCCATCCATTGATACCTCAACAACCTATACCTGGACGGTTCCCGCAACAATCAGTAGCAATTGTTTAGTCAGACTTATTTCGAATGTCAATCCGAACATAGTCATTGATCAAAGTAATGCAACTTTCACCATTCAATGCAATGGAAATGCAAGCATCACGCCTGCCGGTCCAACCACCTTTTGCAGCGGAGGAAGCGTTCAATTAAATGCCAACAGCGGTAGTGGCTTAAGTTATCAATGGAGACTGAATGGAAATAATATCAATGGCGCTACCTCTCAAAATTATACCGCATCCACTGCTGGAACTTATTCCGTAGTGGTTAGCAACAATGGTTGCTCAGCTACTTCTTCCAATACAATAGTAACCGTGAATACAGTTCCCAATGCGAGCATCACCCCTGCCGGTCCAACCACCTTCTGCAGCGGAGGAACCGTTCAATTAAATGCCAACGCAGGAAGTGGTTTAAGTTATCAATGGTTATTAAACGGTAACAACATCAGCGCTGCTACCAATCAAAATTATACTGCATCCACTGCCGGAACTTATGCTGTAGTGGTTACCAACAATGGTTGTTCTGCCACTTCTTCCAATACAACCGTAACGGTGAATGCAGTGCCCAATGCGAGCATCACCCCTGCCGGACCAACCACTTTCTGCAGCGGTGGAAGCGTTCAACTGAATGCCAACAGCGGTAGTGGCTTAAGTTATCAATGGTTATTAAACGGTAACAACATCAGCGCTGCTACCAACCAAAATTATACCGCATCCAATGCCGGAACTTATGCTGTAGTGGTTACCAACAATGGTTGTTCTGCTACTTCTTCCAATACAACCGTAACGGTGAATGCAGCTCCCAATGCGAGCATCACACCTGCCGGTCCAACCACTTTCTGTAGCGGTGGAAGCGTAACATTAAATGCCAACACAGGCAGTGGTTTAAGTTACCAATGGTTGTTAAACGGTAACAACATCAGCGCTGCTACCAATCAAAATTATACAGCATCCGCTACCGGAACTTATGCTGTTGTGGTTACCAACAATGGTTGTTCTGCTACTTCCTCCACTACAACCGTAACGGTGAATGCAGCTCCCAATGCGAGCATCACCCCTGCCGGACCAACCACCTTCTGCAGTGGTGGAAGCGTTCAATTGAATGCCAACAGCGGAAGTGGTTTAAGTTATCAATGGTTATTAAACGGTAACAACATCAGCGCTGCTACCAATCAAAACTATACAGCATCAAGTGCAGGAACTTATGCTGTTCTGGTCACCAACAATGGTTGTTCTGCTACTTCTTCCAATACAACCGTAACGGTGAATGCAGCTCCCAATGCGAGCATCACGCCTGCCGGTCCAACCACTTTCTGT
>JBILVQ010000239.1:0-4643 GCA_044370375.1 Bacteroidia bacterium | reverse complement strand
AGCCGAGGAAATTCCTGTGTTGGAATATCCCCCATCGTGATATAAATTCTGCATGGTCACCATGCGCGACAAATCAGAAAACATCAACAAACAGTAATCGGCACAAGCCTCTGCACTGGCATTTCCAAGTGGCGATTGCTTGTCGGCAAAATTATAAAATGAATCAAAGCCCTTGATGCCTGAACCTGCCGTGGTCTTGGTAGGTGATTGCGAAATGGTATTAACGCGTACTTTTTTCGCTACTCCATAATGATAACCGAAACTGCGGGCAATAGACTCCAGCATGGCTTTTGCATCGGCCATATCGCCATAAAAAGGATAGGCACGTTGGGCGGCAATATAAGTCAAGGCAACCACCGAACCCCATTCTTTAATGGCATCCATCTTCATGGCCACACTCAGCATCTTATGCAACGACATGGCAGAAACATCCAGACTTTTTTGATAAAAATCATAATTCAAACCTTCGTAAGGAAGATTCTTTCTGATGTTGGGCGACATCCCGATCGAATGCAAAACAAAATCAATTTTGCCACCCAAGGTTTCCATCGATTGGGAAAACAAATTCTCTAAATCAGCCACCGAAGTTGCATCCGCAGGAATTATTTTGGCACCACATTGCTCGGCCAATTTGTTGATTTCACCCATGCGCATCGCAATCGGTGCATTCGTTAATACAAATTTTGCTCCTTGCTGATGTGCTTTTTCGGCCACCTTCCAGGCAATGGAATTTGAATCCAACGCCCCGGAAATAATACCTGTTTTTCCTTTTAAAAGATCATTTGCCATTGCTCAATGTGTTTTGTGTTGTAGTACAATTATCCGAATTTTTTAAGAACCTAGCAACTCTTTGGCGTTTTGCAGCGCTGCCTCGCCCGGACTGCCGGTACTGAGCATTTGCGCCAACTCCTGTAATCGCTCTTCCTGACTTAATTTTCTGATGAAAGAACGGGTAACACCCTTTTCTTCCTTTTTATAAACAAACCAATGCTCTCTGCCTGCACCTGCCACTTGCGGTAAATGCGTTATGGCAATCACCTGCATGTTCTTTCCCATCTCCCGCATCAACTCGCCCATCTTGCCTGCCACCGCGCCCGATACGCCCGTGTCAATCTCATCAAACAAAATGGTGGGCAAAGAGGTAATAGAGGCCATGATAGATTTTACGGCCAATACCACCCGCGATAATTCACCGCCCGATGCTACCTTGCCCATTTCCTGCATGGCACTGCCCTTGTTGGCTGAAAAAAGAAATTTTAATCCGGTCCATCCGCTGTTGCTAAAATTTTCCTCTTTGCTAAGCTCGATGTTAAATCTTGCCACCGGCATTCCCAAACCATGCAACAGACTTTCAACCGCTTTGGCCAAACCTGCGCTTTGTTTTTTTCTCTTCTCATGCAACTCAGCTGCCAAGCGCTCCAACTCTTTTTCCAAGCTTGAAATCTCTGCTGTAATTTTTTCAATATCTTCTTTCAAAGTATCACTTGAACCAACTGCTGTGGCAAGCTTTTCCCATACCAACAACAAAGCCTCTTCATCGATGGCCTGGTGCTTACGCATCAAACTTTCTAACTGACTTAATCGTTTGTTCAACTGCTCAATCCGCTCCGGATCAAACACCACGCGTTCCGATTCACGACCCAATTCACGGGTCAATTCTTTCAACTCCACTTCCAATGAAACCACGCGCGAAAAATATTCCTGCCACTGCTCATTCACCTTCTGAAAAGGTTGCAAACGCTGCTTCACAGCCGATAATTGCTGCAACATTCCTGCCTCCCCTTCCTCCATTTGGCTTACAATAAACTGCAAAGATGCACTTAATCCCTCAGCATGATTCAGCAATTCCAACTCCTCTTCCATCTGCTTTACTTCACCGGCTTTGGGTTGTAATTCTTCCAGTTCATTCAGTTGAAAGCGCAAATAATCTTCCTGCTTTTCTAACTCGGCCTGCTCGTGCAACAAACGTTCCCGTTTCTCTTTGGCGGAACGAAATGCATCATACTTTTTCTTGTATTGTTGCAACAAATGTTGGTTGCCTGCATAACTATCAAGATAACTCAATTGAACCGATTCGCGCGTTAAGGCCAGCGATTGGTGCTGCGAATGAATATCAATCAGCAAGGCACTCAACTCTTTTAAAACGGTAAGATTTACAGGTGTATCATTGATAAAACTTCTGCTCTTGCCTTGCGCATTAATTTCTCTTCGTACAATTGAACGTGATGAAAAATCAAGCTCATGTTGTTCGAAAAAAGATTCAAGATGATAACTGCCTATTTCAAACTCTGCTTCTACAAAACATTTCTCTTCAGGATTGAAAAGAACCGATGAATCGGCACGCTGTCCGGCAATGAGGCCAAGCGCTCCCAACAAGATGGATTTCCCCGCACCTGTTTCACCGGTGATGGTTGTGAAACCTGTATCCGGATCAAGTTCAAGCGATGAAATCAACGCAAAATTCTTTACCACTAATTTCTTTAACATGGCAAAAAAATTATCCTCCGCTTAATTTAGTGTACTTATTTCCATTGCCCGGATCCATCAAACTAAGCATAGGAATCAACTTGGCTTTCACATCAGGCCCGGCGGTAGAAAAAATATTCACAATTTCATCATTCTTCGCTACAAAAAACTGTTGCATGATAAAAGAGCCCGGCGAAATCTGATGCACTTTCATCAAGGATTCCAATGCCCCTTGAATGACCTTTCTTCCTCCCTCAACATCGGTAGCCATGATGTCCAAACCATTGCGATGATAATTATAAATGCAAGCACGCAATCCTTTAAAATTGGCATTGGCCAAATTCTCGGCCAACCAATAACGATTTCTGTTGCCTTCAAAAGCTTTCCAGCCTTTGTCGTTGGCCGACTGTGCATTGTTAACCACGGTCTGTGCCTTTTGGTAAAAAGGGGTTCCGCCTTCCAACGAAAAAGAATCATAATCCAAACCTATGATGATGTTGGCGTAAAAGCCAAGCACCGAAGTTAGGTTGGTTATAAAGGCATTTTCATTGTATTCAAGCGGCTGAAACTCGGCATACTTAAAAGTAAAATCCTGGTCTAAATAATTCAGCAATACGGTATTGTAGGAAGCCTTAAAAACCGGTCTTCTACTCTGCACCTGAATGGTTGCTTTAAAATCATCGGTGCTTAAACGATCTTGAACGTTAATGGTAATCGAACATTCAATTCGTTCATCCGATTTAAAATTATCATTGGTCCAACGGGTATTGTTCATGAATTCGGTAATGGCAGTTTTCAAGGTTTCGAAAACACGCTTATCATTACCTGTTCCTGCCACCTGTGGCGACAACACCTGCACCGTACAATTCAATTCCTGGGCCTTCGCATCATGAAGGAATAAACATCCTAACAATAATAGCCCGAAAATACTTTTCAATTTCATTGCTTAAAATAATTCAAAACAAGAACCGACACCAATTGATCGGCCAGCGCTTGTTTGTTCATTAACGGCCATTCCTCTTCTTTGTTGTTCTGCAGCAAGGTAATTCGATTGGTATCAACACCAAATCCCGAAACTCCCTTTTCAGGTTTATTCAACACCATTACATCACAATTCTTTCGTAACATTTTTTCACGGGCGTTTTCTAACCCATTTTCTGTTTCAAGAGCAAAACCCACCAGTACCTGACCCTTTTTCTTTTTCTTCCCCATACCGGCCAGAATATCCGGATTCTTTACCAGTTCCAAGGGCAAGCGCTCGCTTTTCTTTTTTAGCTTTTGGGCAAATATTTCGGCCGGTCGGTAATCGGCCACCGCAGCGGCCATCACACATAACTGCACCTTCGGAAAAATTTCGTTGCAAATTTTTTCCATCTCTGCAGCACGTTGAACAGGAAAAATGCTTAACCCATTTTGCGGAATTGCTACCACACCCGGACCAATCACCAAACTAACATCGAAGCCCTGTTTTAACAAGGCATAGGCGATGGCAACCCCCATTTTTCCACTCGAATGATTCCCGATAAATCTAACAGGATCTATCGCTTCGTAGGTTGGTCCGGCAGTTACAAGTGCCTTGCGCTTTTTGGTTTTGACCGGAAGAAAAAATTCCTGAACGGCCTTAAAAACATCCTCAGGTTCCTGCATTCTGCCCTTGCCTTCAAGTCCGCTGGCCAAAAAGCCTTCAGCAGGTTCTAGCAACCTTACGCCATCCTGCTGTAAGCTTTGCAGGTTGCGTTGCACCGCGGCATGTTGATACATGTCTAGGTCCATGGCAGGGGCTACCCAAACCGGACAACGGGCACTTAAGTAAACGGCAGTTAAAAGATTATCGCAAAGACCCTGCGCCATTTTGGCCAAGGAATTGGCCGAAGCCGGAGCAATGAGGAATAAATCGTGTTCCATGCCCAAATGCACATGGTTCACCCAATTTCCATTTTCGCTTAAGGAGCTTAATACCGGCTTCCCTGAAAGGGTGGAGAAAGTGAGGGGAGTAACAAAATCGAATGCAGCGGGCGTAAAAATAACCTGCACTTCCGCTCCCTCTTTTACCAAGAGTCGGAGCAAAAGTGCAGATTTATAGGCCGCAATTCCACCGGTTATGCCGAGAAGAATTTTTTTGCCTTTCATGGCCGGCTGCTTAAAGGGTTATTCTTCAGAAACAGGGTGACGGTAAT
>JBILVQ010000051.1:0-16191 GCA_044370375.1 Bacteroidia bacterium | reverse complement strand
AGTGATCAACTGGAGCGGACGTTTGATAATCATTCGCACATTTTAAAGTCGGAAGTAACGAAGAATTATGATGGCACTTTGGAGGTGACTGTAACCACAAGGCGACCCATTGCCCGGATTATTAACTTTAAAGGAGAGAGCTTTTACCTGGATTCGGAAGGAAAACTAATGGAATGGTCAGATAAGCATACAGCCAGAGTGCCGGTATTTACGGGTTTAATTTATGAAAGTTATGCCCGCTGTAAAGAGATAGATTACTCCAAAATTGATATTAACGATTCACTGTTGAAAAGTCCGGGCATGTATGGCCTTTATCGGCTTGCAAAGTATATTGATAGGAACGAATTTTGGAGGGCTCAAGTGGAGCAAGTAAATGTTTCTGAAGAACTTGAATTAATTCCAGCGGTTGGAGGTCAATTGATATTGTTGGGAGATTACTCAGGGTTGGAAGAAAAGTTCAATAAATTGATGATCCTTTACCGAGAGGGATTAAGTAAAGTAGGATGGAATATTTACTCAGAGATTGATCTTCGCTACCATCATCAAGTGGTATGCAAAAGGTCTTTATCAGGGCCTGCCTTACCCACCGTGAAAAAAGAAAAGAAACCTGAAAATCCTCAACCGAAAAAAGTAAAAACAAATGATTAAGCAGGAACAATTTGTTGTAGGATTGGATATCGGCACTACCAAGATTGCTGTCATGGTTGGCAGGCGTAACGAATTTGGCAAGCTTGAAATTTTGGGGATGGGTAAAACCGAAAGCGTTGGTGTTATGCGGGGTCAGGTTGTAAATATTGAAAGAACCGTTCAATCCATCAAAACAGCCGTAGAGGAAGCTGAGGCAAAAACCGGAGTGAAAATTACCAGGGTTAATGTTGGGATAGCCGGTCAGCACATCAAAAGTATTCAGCATCATGGCATACGAACCAGAAGCGAAGGAGATACGGAAATAACCCAGGTGGATATTGATGCTTTGATTGAGGATATGTATAAACTGGCCATGCTGCCGGGAGAAGAGATAATCCACGTAATTCCACAGGAGTATCTGGTCGATAATGAAGCCGGAATCAAAGAGCCCATTGGAATGTGCGGCAGAAGGCTAGAAGCCAACTTTCACATCATAACAGGTCAAATTACCGCCATTAACAACCTGATAAAGTGTGTAAGAAAGGCGAACCTGGAAGTAATGGAATTAACCCTTGAACCACTTGCTTCTGCTGATGCCGTTTTGAGTCAGGAGGAAAAGGAAGCAGGGGTTGTATTGGTTGATATTGGCGGGGGCACCACCGATATTGCCATTTTTCAAGATAGTATTATCAGGCATACCGCGGTAATTCCCTTTGGCGGAAATATCATCACAGAGGACATCAAAGAAGGCTGCACCATCATTAAGGGGCAGGCTGAATTATTGAAAATTAAATTTGGTTCTGCCCTTGCCAGTCAGAATCAAGACAATGAAATTGTTTCTATCCCCGGATTGCGCGGTCGTGAGCCCAAAGAAATATCACTGAAAAATCTGGCTCATATCATTGAGGCAAGGATGGAGGAAATCATAGAGCATGTGTATTATGAAATCAAGAGCTCAGGGTTTGAAAAGAAATTAATTGCTGGAATTGTGGTTACAGGAGGAGGCTCCTGTTTGAAGCATTTAACTCAATTAACAGAGTATATTACCGGCATGGATACCAGAATAGGATATCCCAATGAGCATATTGGAAAAGGAAACGAGGAAGTAGCCAGTCCGATTTATGCAACCAGCGTTGGTCTTGTATTGCGTGGAATGGCCATCCTTGATAAAGAAAAGCCGGCTGCCAAGGAAATTGTTTCTGAAAGCGGACCTGCGCCCGAAAACGAAAAACCACCTGTTACTACCCATTCGAAAAAAACGAAGGGTAATTTTTTTGAAAAGTTGCTGGAAAAAGCAACTCAATTTTTAACTGAAGATAACTGACCCCAAAATTAAGTATCATGGAAAACCTGAATCTGATGAATTTCGAATTGCCTCGCGACACCAACTCAATCATTAAAGTTGTAGGTGTTGGTGGTGGAGGCTGCAACGCTGTTGACCACATGTATAGGATGGGAATCAAAGGTGTTGATTTCATCGTTTGTAATACTGACCAGCAAGCGCTTGACAAAAGTCCGGTTCCGGTGAAAATACCGCTGGGAATTACGCTTACAGAAGGATTGGGTGCAGGCTCTATCCCGGAGGTAGGAACAAATTCGTGAGGTATTGTCCAGAAAGACCAAAATGGTATTTATTACCTGCGGAATGGGTGGAGGTACCGGTACAGGGGCTGCTCCCGTTATTGCTGCCGCAGCAAGAGAAATGGGTATCCTTACCGTTGCTATTGTTACCATTCCGTTTTCGTTCGAGGGAAAGAAGAGAAAAATGCAAGCCGAACATGGTATTGAGGAATTAAAGAAGAGTGTTGATACTCTTTTGATTATTTCAAATGATAAACTAAGAGAGATTTACGGTGATTTAAAAATGACAGAAGCATTTGGCAGGGCTGATGGAATTTTAACAACCGCTGCAAAAGGAATTGCCGATATAATTACAACAACCCTCCATATCAATACCGATTTTGCAGATATCGAGACCGTATTGAAGGACAGTGGGGTTGCTATCATGGGCTCTGCCTCGGCAGAAGGTGAGTCACGTGCCCTTAAAGCTGTAGAACTTGCATTGGCATCGCCACTATTGAGCGATAGCAATATCAGAGGAGCTCGCCATGTTCTGTTGAATATTACTTGTGGCGAAGGAGTGAATGAAATTACCATGGATGAGTTTGGTGAAATTACCGACTACCTGCAAGATGTTGCCGGAATGTCTGCTGAGGTTATTCAGGGTTACGGTATTGATCCTTCCCTCGACAACAGTATTAAAGTTACCATCATCGCAACCGGATTCCAGAATAAGTCTGATGCAGGTGTTGAACCCATGGTAAGAAAGCCTGAAAGAAAAATACACCAATTGAATGAGCCCATTGCGGAACAAAAAATTGAGATTCAAAAAGTAGAGCAAAGCATTGAATCAGTTGCTCCTGCACCGGTTGTTTTTCAGGAGCCTATTCAATTGGTAGAACCTGAAATCCTGGAGAAGGACTTGTTCTCTATGAACAACCTTACGCATGACCTGCAGGAAACACCTTCTATTGTTGCTGCCAATGTTGATTCAGGCCGAATTGTGCACCAATTGCATGCTGAAACGGAAGACCCTGAACAAATTATTGCCGGTAGCTCCAGAGAGTTTATTCCTGCACCTGCTGTTGATCAAAACGTAGGTGAGGAGGAGTCGCAAAGAAAGCTTTCACAAGAAAGACTTGACAGAATAAAGCGTTTTAATTTCAAGAGAAATTTTGCCGAGATGGAAAGCAAACCTGCCTACCAAAGAAAGAGCATCGTACTTAACAATGTTCCTCCGGCAAACGAATCGAACGTATCAAGGTTTACCCTTGGCGAAGGTGATGATCAGAAGGGAGAAATAAGGGGAAATAATTCATTTTTACACGATAGCGTTGACTAGTATGAGCCTTGAAGAAAATATCAACGGACAAATCAAAGCGGCCATGCTGTCGAAAGATGCAGCAAGGCTGGAAGCCCTGCGAGCCGTTAAATCAGCCATCCTGTTGTTAAAGACAGGCGAAGGTGCAACGCCCGAAAATGAATTGAAGGCATTGCAGAAAATGGTGAAGCAAAGAAAGGAAACCGCTCAACTCTATACTTCGCAAGGGAGAGAAGATTTGGCCTCGGTAGAGCTTTTTCAAGCAGCGGTTATTGAAGAGTTTTTGCCTCAACAAATGTCGCGTGAAGCGCTAATGGCTGAAATCAATGCCATTATTGCACAGGTTGGTGCAGCCGGCCCTCAGGATCTTGGTAAAGTTATGGGCGTAGCTTCAAAGGCGTTGGCGGGGAAAGCCGACGGGAAAGCTATTTCAGAGGTTGTAAAAGAATTATTGACCAAATAGGCAGGTGGACGATTTAGACCCCTTTAAAAGTTTGCGGCTTGACGAGATGTTTTTCGAGGCAGATTCTTTGATTGCCCAAAAGAAAATCAGTGATGCAGTAAACTTATTAGAGGCTATTTTAAACGAGGATCCACTTTATGGGAAGGCCTATAATCATTTGGGATGGATTTACGAAACCAAGTATAAGAATTATCTGAAGGCAGAAGAGTATTATCGTCAATGTTTAAAAATTACACCCGATTACCCCGCAGTATATTTAAACATTTCGGTAGTTCTTTCTCATTTAGGAAAGTGGGAGGAGCTTGAACAGATTTTGAACGGGGCCTTACTGGTGCCTGGTGTGGATAAGGCAACCATTTATAATGAGTTTGGAATCATGAATGAACTACAGGGTAAATTCAACGAGGCCATCAATCATTATAAAACGGCCATTCGGTTTTCTCTAACAGATGCGAATATTGATACCTATTATGCATCCACTAAACGATGCATTAAAAAGCAGGAATTATTAGGTTAATTCTTAGTGTTTTTCAATATCGGTTACACCGCCTGAAACAATAAACTTCATTAATTCAGTAGAGTTAATATCTAAGGGCCTTACATGCTCTTTGGATACAATGATGAGGTCGCCCGAAAGACTGTAGCTGAGAGGAATATAAACCGCCACCTTTCCCTCCTGAATATGGAGGTCCTCCAAACTTTTTCTGGTGATATACCCTAATCGCTCAATTTCGGGTTGAAGGTTAAGGGTTACGATAACAGGTTTGTTAAATTTTTTCTTTTGACCAACAAAAGCCGATAATAAATCTTTTACCGAAGTGTAAATTATTTTGATTAGCGGGGCTTTTTCAATGAGCACCTCAAATCTGTTGAATAGAGGATAAAAAAGCAAGGAAGATCCTAATGCTCCAAATACAATCAGGAACACGCATACTGCAATAATTCCTATTAAAGGGTCGATGGCAGGATGAAGAGAAATGCCAATTTTTTCGACCACCCCACCAACGGCAAATATTATTTGGGCAATCACCCAAATAGTAATAAAAAGAGGAACAGTGTAAAGGACACCCTGAAATAGATAGCGGATTAAACGTTTCATTTTTTGAGAATCAATAATCGGCAGGAAGGACTTTCGAAATTTTGCTATCAGAGAGAATAACCAGGGTTTTCATATTGGCAATGTCTTCCAATTTTGAAAGCTTCCCGGTAATTAATTTTTCGAAATGGTTGATATCTTTTACAATTACTTTAAGCATATAATCTGCTTCTCCAGTAAGCATATAACACTCTGTTACTTCGTCAATTTTCTGAATTGCTGATACGAAATTTTCGAAAGAATTATCCCTGTGCCTTGAGAGGGTAATTTGCACGAAGGCTTGAATCCCTAGGCCCAACATTTCGCGATCAACCTCTGCATGAAATCCTTTAATAAAGCCGAAATGCTCCAGTTTTTTTACTCTCTCGAGCGTAGGTGCTGTAGAAAGATTTACATCGTTGGCAAGGGCCGCATTGGTAATTCTACCATTCTCCTGCAATCTTTTAAGGATCTTTAGGTCTATTTTATCCGGATTGTAAGAATTTTGTTTCATGATTCTAGGGTGTAAGGAAAAATAATCGGGCGGGAAGGGGAGGCATCATTCTCAAAGGGGGCAATTTGCAAATTTAATAAGTAATTACCATCTTTTACCGAAGCTGGAACATAGATTAATTCTGTAATGGTTTTATGTTTGTTGATGGTATCTTTTGTATTCCAGAATGCGTGATGACAAAGTAATTTGCCTTCATCTTTTTCCTTATCGATGGAAGGTAAATCAACCAACAGGTGATCAATTCCTTTGTTAAGAAGAAATTTTATTGCATCAACACTGAAATATGGCGGATTGGTATTGGCGTAGTTTCTTGTTTTTTTGGATGAATCGTTTGGTAAGGTTCTAATGATAATGGCACGATGAATGATTGAAAAATTTAAGTCGAGTAAACATTTTTTAGTGATTACAAAATCATCTTTCTTTTTTTCAGGCATGATGGTTGCCAAAAGGGCGGGAATAAAGTAATCGCGAAGCGTAGTATTGATCGATATTTTTTGGTCTAGAACATGCTCTGCCGTCTCGGTATGGGTGCCATGTCCGTGCGGGTTGAAGGAAATATTTCTGAAATTCACACTGCCGCCAAGTTTAGTGGAACCAATCCATCCGTTTTCCATTACAGGTTCAATGCGAACATCCGGAACGTACCACGCATGAATGTTGTTTTTCCCTTTGCGGATAGGGCATGAAATATCAAATCCTTTTTGAAGGTTCAGGATTAATTTTTTTTTATTTATCTCAATGGTGGTTTTCATGCATTAAAGAAAAATAAAGCGGTGATGTGATCTGCTAATAACATTCCTTTTCTTGAAAGAATAAGGTGATTTTCTTTTTCTATAATCCAATCGTTTTTTTTGATCGAGTGATAAATCTTCATTAAGTGATTAAAGTATTTGGTCGAAAACTGGTTTTGAATTTCATTCAACGACAAGCCTGAATGGGTGCGGAAGCCCAGCAGTATTTTTTCATTAAAGCGCTGGTATTCTTCCAAAGATTCCCATTCTCCGGCCAAATTTTCCTGCATGATTTGTTTAGCGTAAACAGCATTGTTGGACAGGTTAAACCATCTTAATTCCCCATTGAAGGAGTGGGCTGAAGGTCCTATGCCAAGATAAGGAATTCCTTTCCAATAAGAGGAGTTATGGCGGCTGATATAATCTCCATTCATGGCAAAATTACTTATTTCATAGTGAACCCAGTTTTGGAGATGCATGAAATTCATGATTCCCTCATACAAATCTGCCCCCTTATCTTCCTCATTTACAAAAGTACCATTTTTTTGAAATTTCGCAAGAACAGTTTTTTCTTCTACCGTTAATCCGTAAATGGAAATATGTTTTATTCCTGCTTCTAGGGCAAAAGAAATATCTTGTTCAAGTTCTTGAATGGTTTGATGAGGAAGATTAAAAATGAAATCAATGGATATATTTTTGATGCCGTAATTCAAAGCATTTTTTATGGCATTTTTAGCTTGCAATTGATCATGCGAGCGATTCATCCATTTCAGTTTTTGATTGTCAAAGCTTTGTATTCCTATGCTTAGCCGGTTGATGCCTAAATCTTTCCAACAGGAGATGATTTCCTGCGTTACATCTTCCGGGTTGGCTTCAAGGGTAATTTCAGCATTTTCTGAAATAGTGAAATTTTTCCGGATGGCTTGCATCAAAGTCTGAATTTCGTTTTTATCCAGAATAGAAGGTGTTCCTCCTCCAAAATAGATGGTGTCGATGATTTCATCCTGCAAGAAATCTTTGCGAAGTAAAATTTCTTTTTCCAAGGCCTTTAGCAATTGCTCTTTGCTTTTTAAGGTGGTAGAGAAATGAAAGTTACAGTAATGACAAGCTTGTCTGCAATAGGGTATGTGGAGGTAAATTCCTGCCATTATTGTGGTAGAATTATTCTAAATGTTGTACCTTTTCCATGTTCGGAATTTTTGACAAATATTTTTCCTGCATGATACTCCTCAATGATTCTTTTGGCAAGGGAGAGTCCTAGGCCCCATCCTCTTTTTTTGGTTGTAAAGCCGGGGCGAAATACTGTTTTAAACTCACGTTTGGGTATGCCTTTTCCGGTGTCGGAAATATCAAGTGTTATCTTTCCGTTTTCATCGTTAAGGGAAATATTGATAGAACCTTCACCTTCCATAGCATCTACCGCATTGCGAATTAAATTTTCAACTACCCATTCCATCAGTGTATAATTCATGGGTAGAACAATCGAATGTGGAATTTCTTTATGAATAATTACCTTCTCTGATATTCTGCTTTGCATGTAGGAGGAAATATCCAACAATAAATCGGAAAGATTTTCATTTTTCAGAATGGGCTGACTTCCAATTTTAGAGAATCTGTTGGTGATGGTTTCAAGGCGTTTGATGTCTTTTTCTATCTCATCGAAATCGGGTTCCTTTTTGCTTACCTTACGAAGTTCATTCCAGGCCATCAAAGATGATAGTGGGGTTCCTAATTGATGAGCGGTTTCTCTCGCCATTCCTACCCATACCTGATTCTGTTCAGATTTTCTTGCCGTGCTGAACAAGCTGTAACCTACCACCAAAAATAAAGCGATCACGCCCAATTGAATAAATGGAAAGTACTTAAGTGTAGTTAGCAGGTTGGAATCTTTGTAATAAATGAAATTTTTATCATTGTTGCTAATGGTTACCGTAATGGGTTTGTTTTGTTGTTTCATTTCCCTGAGCAGTTTTTTATACTCAGTTTTTGTGTTCACAACATTATCATCAATATTACCACTCGCAATAAGAGTTTGATGATCAGAGCCCGTTACGATGACCGGAACAGAAGCAGTGTTATCTACAATTTCTGTGATGAAATTTTTCAACTGACCTTCAAGAATACCTTTCAGTTCAAAAAATATTTTTGAGTCGTTGTAATAAATACAATTATAGTTGTTGCCTTGGAGCGGAATAATAATAGAATCCCGTCTGGCTCTCATCGCTTTGAGGTTCTCTTTTAGAATCTCCTTTTGTTGGTTGCTGATATTAGAAAAAATTCCGTTTTCAATTTCATCAACATTTTTCCAGCTTAGAATTTCTCCTTTTTGATCGGTTAGAATAACGGGAATTGTGGTATTGTTGTTAAGAATTTTAAGATAGAAATTTAAGTCAGCGCTGCTTTCACTTATGGTAAGCATTCTTGAAGCTTCCGCCCAAATTTCAATTCTTTTTCTTTCTTCCGCCTTTACCTTGTTAAAGAGGTTGTTGGTGTAGTTCACCAAATCTGCTTTTTTTTGAATAGCATCTACCCATAATTTAATTTTCTGACGTTCTTCGGTTGCAACCTCCCGGATAAGGTAGTTGGTGTAGAATAAGGAGGCAACAATAATGATAATGGCAGCAACTCCAAGCCCAATTTTCCAAGTTTGTTTTCGACTATAAAGATTCATCAAGGGCCAAGTTAATTAAAATCATCGGAGTTTTCACTTTTTTCGACCTTGTTTTTTTTGCGGTTTTTTTCTGTTTTGTTTTTTTCTGTTTCTTTCGGTTTTTTGTCCACCGTTTTATCGGTCGATTTATTGCTTTTTTCGCTTAATTTTTTGGTTTTTAATTCTTCACCATCATTTTCAATGCTGAACATATTTTCGCTTTTTTCGAAACTTGTTTTTTTGTTGGTCTCATTTTCAACGCCACCGTTCTTAAGCAAAGTTTGTATTATGTTTTTTTCTTCTTTCCATTTTTCTTTCCTGCTTTTTTTCATCGCACTTTTGTCAATAGAAAAAACCGGATGGTCAACACTGCCGCTCAAACTAACAAAAATCTCCTTTTTGGGCCTGTTTTCCTCTTCTTCAAAATCGCCAAATTCATCTTTGTTTCTGTTTTTTATTTTGAATTTTTTGTTGAGTAGTTCACTGAGCTGAATTGAAAAGTGATAATCAATTTTGTTAGAGAAATAATGAATACCTTGAACTTTAAGGTTCATAGCCGAGGAAAGAATTTCCATTTGCGGAAATTCTATTTTACTATTTTCGATTTTAATGGTATTGGTGAGTTCGCTGAAAGAAATATCATTGAGTTCTTCCATTGAAATATATTTGGATAAACTGAACAGTGGAGAAAAGTTGCTTAATTTTCCATTGCTGATTTTGATATCGCCCAAACTTTGGATGGATGGAAGGTTAATATTGCTCTCCTTGTCGTAAGTTGCACTGAAGGAGACGGTGGCATTCATCTTTCCGGAAATATGATCTTGTCGTAGGGTTTGTTGCTCAAAATTATCGAAGCTTTTGAATAGTTCTTTGATATCTATTTGCTGCAAGTTGCCGTCTATTCTCAGGAAGAATCCACCGTTTGTTTGTGTCTGAATTTGAATTTTCCCTGAGCCCTTTCCACCTAGTCCAACTAATTTCAAACTATCCAAAATGATTCGATTATCGGATAATAAAAGCTTTGTTTGAAGAGCGCTTAAGTTTAGTTTCTTGTAGTTGATGTTACCTGCCGTTACTTTGGCGGAAATCTTCAAAGGGATTCCCCAGTTTTTATTCTGGCCATTGCCTGTTGATTTATTTTGGCCAAATATTTTATCAATATCAATTTTTTCGCAGTGTATCCTTCCATCAAATGAGCTTTCATTCGTGCCGTTTATAAATTCATTCCAATTCTTTAATTTTCCGTTGATTTTGAAATTCGATTCTCTGAAGTTCAAACTTACATTTTCAATTTCTGCATTACCACCAGACAATACCAATCTTCCTTTTAACTGAGAAATACCAATGTTTTTGTCTGTGCTTTCGAAGTTAAGGTTGTTTCCTTCCATTTGACCGGAAATCTGCCATTGTGCAAGGTTGTTGACGTAGTTTTTACCCAAAGGAATTTTCGAGTCAAGGTCAAAATGTATTTTCCCACTTGTGGTTCCTATCGAATCCATGGCGACAAAATCAGACAATCGCGACATGTCAAAAACTCCTTCCAGATGGGTTTCTAAGTAATCAGGTGTTTTTCCCGACCATTTAATTTTTCCAACGATAACCTGCTTTTCTATGGTTGCAGAGAATTTTTCTATTTTCAAAAGAAAACTCTTTGAATTGCCTGCTGAGCCGCTGAAATTCCCTTGAAGGTTGATGTTGCTTGCACCAACTTTATTTGTACCTAAACCAAGTGTGCTTTTTTTGAATTGATAGTCGGCAGAAAGGTGTGGCCCGAGTTGGTCATTTAGATAGCCCTTAATGCCTATGTTTGCATCAATTAAGCCCGAAAGAGAATACTTATTCACTGCCTTGGGCCATAAGGAACTCAGATTTTCTTTTATTTTCATTAATGGCAAATCATGGGCAAGGATTTTCATGTCAATCTTTTCTCCTGAATGGGTGTGCATAAGCATTCCTTTTGCATCCACTTGTTTATTGAAGAAAAAAACCTCCTTCGTTTGAATCCCCCAGTTGCTTTTCTCGCTATAATAGTTTCCTTCCCATTGGAAGTCGATTTGATTGAAGTTAAGGCTTTCTGTGAGTATTTTGTGTGCGATTCCTTTTACATTTCCATCTAGGGAAATTTTATTGTCTGACCATTTTGCTTTTAGTATAGCCTTGTCAATAGATGCATCTACGAAATTTTTTCTTGTTGAGGCGTTGAAGTTAATTCTTGATTCCTCAATGGTTATTTTTTTGATGCTGAAGTTTACTTCAGGGTTTGCTTGTTCTTTGGCTTCTTTTTTCCAGATTTCGAAATTGTAATGGCTACTATCAGTGGCGAATAGGTTCACCATAGCATTGCTTATTTTTATTTGTTCTATGGTGTAGTTTCCAGAAACGAGGTCTATGATGTTGAATGACAAGGAGACATTTCCTTTTGATACAAGCGGCTTTTGCGGTCCTCGGTTTGAAAGGGAAGGGCTTGATTCAATTTGTATATTATTGAAGCTTAAAGATGCTTTCGGGAAATTTTCCCAGACAGAAAATTTTATTTCTGATGCCCTGGCCTTTACAAGAAGATTTTGGTTTAGTTCGGTTACAATTAGATTTTTTACAATCGATTCGAAATGATATTGGATAAAGAACAATGTCAACCCTAGCAGTATAATGGGAATTAAAATGATGATTGCCCAACGGTTTCTTTTGCTATTCTTCATGGGTTAAGGGGTTCCTTGGTTTTCTTTTTCTGCCGTAAAGTTTTTTTAAGTTAAATTTCTCCGGACGCTTCTTTTTCTGTTTTCTTATCAAAGTCAATTTCTTTTTGAAGACTCCCTTTTTCATCAAAAAACGACCAAATCCCTGTTTTTTTATCATCCTTGTAGCTACCCTCTGCCCTTACTTTACCATCCGGATAGTAGAGAGCTGAATAACCGTTTCTTTTTCCGTTGATATAATTTCCTTGGCTCCATAGATTTCCGTTTTCATACCATGCCATCCAATTTCCAATTCTTTTTCCATTGGCATAGTAGCCCTCAATTTTCTTTTTACCGTTCGGGTATAGCTGGGTAGAAATTCCATTTTGGATGCTGTTTTCCTTTGTTGAATCAGGTTTATTGCTGAAGGTAATTTTATGGTCTTCTTCCTTCTCCTTTGTTTTGTTTTCACATGCGTTCAAAAGCAATGCCATGAATAGAGCCTGAATGAACAGGAAGAGGAAAGACAATTTTTTTTTCATGTTATTTTTTTCTTTCTGTAGTGTAAACTACCAGTTTGTGGAGCGAATTTCGGTAGGTGCTTTCCGGAAGTTCGCTTAATAATTCGAGGGCTTGATTTTTGAAATGTAGCATTGATTTTTCTGCATATTCAATGCCCCCGGTTTCATATACTTTTTGCACCACCTTGGCCACTTTATCAGGGTTGTTGTTTTCGTTTTTAATGGTGTATATCATTTTCCTTCGTTCAAAATAGGAGAGTTGCTTCAAGGTATAAATGATTGGGAGGGTTAATTTTTTCTCGCGGATGTCGATGCCTGTGGGTTTTCCGATGTCGCCTCCTGCATAATCGAACAAGTCGTCCTTTAATTGAAAGGCTATGCCGGTGAGTTCTCCGAATTTTTTCATTTTTTGCTGCACTTCGGGTTTTGCATTTACGGATGAGGCTCCCGATTCACAACAAGAGGCAATTAACGAGGCAGTTTTTTGTGTTATGATATTGAAATATACTTCTTCGCTGATATCGAGTCTTCTTGCTTTTTCAATTTGTAAAAGTTCACCTTCGCTCATTTCTTTCACGGCATTGGAGACAATTTTGAGTAATTGAAAATCATCATTATTAAGTGATAGCAAAAGGCCCTTCGATAGTAGATAATCTCCTACCAAAACGGCTATTTTATTTTTCCAAAGTGCATTCAGGGAGAAGAATCCTCTTCTTTCGTTGGAGTCGTCAACTACATCATCATGCACTAATGTTGCGGTATGAAGCAATTCAATGAGCGAAGCTGCCCTATAGGTTGATTCGTTGATGTTGCCACAAGTGCCGGCAGAAAGAAATACAAACATCGGTCTCATTTGTTTTCCTTTTCTCTTGATGATATAGTTGGTTATCGTATCAAGCAGCGGAACTGCGCTCTTCATTGAATCTTTGAATTTTTTTTCAAAAGATTCCATTTCTGCCAGGATGGGCTGTTGTATCAGGTCGATTTCTTTCATTGTGTATGCATGAGTCCTCTAAGGCAGCATTAATTTTCCGATTCGTGAAGTTCCGTTTTTTTCTCCATAAACATAATAGGCTTTGTTTCTAATGCCCATCCCAATGCGTGGTTGAAGAATAATATTTTGTTCTTTGGAGGAGTATAGTTTAACCTTTGAAACCTTGCCATTTCGGTCAATGCTTACTCCGGTACATATACTTTTTGAGGCATTGCTCATTGTTTTTATTTCCTCTTCCTTTTTCTCAAAGTTCTTTACATGATCATTGAATACAATGAATATGCCGTTTTCATGGTATTCTGATACAAGCACAGAGCCATTAATTCCATTGTCGTCAATGGATGACTGGTATTTATGAAGGGTGGTTTTCCATGAACTACCCTCCAAAGCGATGAATACACAAAGAATATCCACGAAATAGTAATAATCATTGCATCTGATAAATCCGGTTCTAAAGTCGGATATACAAATGTTGTCAACTCTTTGTTGTTCCGAAACAAGAAATAAACCCTGGTTTGATTTAACCAATTGTATGCTTTTTAAATCTTCCCAATCCCTGTTTTTTTCTTTGCTTTTGATTCCTTTTTCTTCGATGGCATTGATATCGGAGTACTTTAAGGGATAAATGGTTTGTAGTGATTGATCAAAGCCGGCCCAATAATAGGCTGAAGGGGATGCATTTTTTTTCTTTTCTTTCAGGAGCCCTGCGATGAATAATTGATTTTTTTCTAAGGTAAAGTGCATGGAAAGGATTTCCATTTTGGGAATTTCAAGTTCAACAAGGTTGGTAAGATTTTGGTCGAAATTAAGGCTAATTAAAGTGTGATGATTTCCCTGATTGGTATTCTTTAAATTAAAGAAAAGAAAATTTTCACTACTAACCATTGCATTTTGGATGATCCAATCTTCTCCAATTTCTTTTAATTCAATGGTCTTTTTTCCGGTTAATTCAATTTTTGCGTTATATCTGTTAATTTCGATTGAGTTAGGATCAGGGTTTCTGGTGGTTAGTTTGATGGAATACAATTCGTCCGCTGCACTGCAAAAAACGATATCTTCTTTTACATTGGATTTATCATCCATTAAAAGAGAAGTAAGCGGGGTATAGGAAGAAAAACTTTTGTCATTCGCATTAAATTGGCAAAAGTAGAGGTCATTGACTTTGTTTTTTTTTTGTTTGTTTCCTGCTATTACAACGATGGTACTGTTCAGAATAATTACTTTTTCAAGTGTTAATTCTATTTCTTCCTTACCAAGCGTTAGTGGAATTTTTGTTGTTTCTTTTTTTGAAGGATTGTTTTCGGGATATTGTTCAAGGTGCCATTTTTCGTTTTCAAAGATGTTTAATCTGTCTCTTTTTAAAATGATCAATTGGTCTTTATGAACACCTATTATTTTAATTAAATCTTCTTTCCCCGATTTTGGTAATGGCATTCCCCAGAAAATTCTGGGTTCTTCATGAAGATTGGCCTGGGCGGTTAAGGATAATGGATTTAGTATAACAGCAATAACAATAAAAAGAATGCTTAGAATTGAATGATGTTTTCTCATATAAAGAATGATCTGAACTTGTACCTGATTCAATTTTGATTTTTAAATTTCCTTTCTGCTAAAGCTTCTTTGTTTTTATTGATTAATTGTCCACAGGCTGCGTCAATGTCTTTTCCTCTTGATTTCCTGACATTCACAATTACTTTTCTATCCTCCAGTTTTTCTACAAATGCTTTTAATCTTTCAGGTGTGGTTTTTTTGAATGCTGCATCATCAATGGGGTTGTATTCAATAAGATTCACTTTGCTGGGAACTGTATAAGCGAAATCAGCAAGTTCGGCTGCATCCTCGAGACTATCGTTGAAATCCTTGAAAACAATGTATTCAAGGGTGATTCTTGTGCCGGTTTTTTCATAGAAATGTTTTAAAGCGTCTTTAAGAGCCAACAAGGAATTTTGTTCATTGATAGGCATTATTTGATTCCGTTTTTCATCATTAGCGGCATGAAGACTAAGCGCTAGATGAAATTTTACCTGGTCATCACCCAGTTTGGCAATCATTTTGGCGATACCCGCAGTTGATAATGTAATGCGCTGAGGCGACATGCCCATGCCTTCCGGGTTGGTGATGAGTTCTATCCCTTTTAAAACATTTTTGTAATTGAGCAGCGGTTCACCCATTCCCATCATTACAATGTTCGATAATGGGATTTTATACTTTGATTCGCTTTGTTCTCTGATTAATTTTACCTGATCGTATATTTCGTAGGGTTCAAGGTTTCTTAAACGGTCTAATTTACCGGTAGCACAAAATTTGCAGGTTAGGCTGCATCCAACTTGTGAAGAGATACAAGCAGTCATCCTGCTGGTAGTGGGAATCAATACACCTTCCACAATATTTCCATCGCTCAGTTTGAACGCATTCTTGATGGTTCTGTCAATGCTTATCTGACTTTCTGAAATGGTAAGATGTGGGAGGTTAAAGTTTTCGTTTAGCAGGTTTCTGAAGGGAAGGGAAAGGTTGGTCATCTGATCGAAATCCACCACTCCTTTTTTCCAGATCCACTCCATGATTTGTTTTGCTCTGAAGGCACTTTCACCGCGTTCCTTCAAGAAGGTAGTAAGCTCTTCTAAAGTTAAGGTTCGTATGTTTTTTTTTATTCCCATGGATACATGTGCAAAGGTAGTGATTCGTCATGAAAACCCTGCATTTTTGTTTGCAGGAGCAGAAATACAGACAACTATTTGCCTTAATTGTTGTTAATTTGCGAAATGGAATTTTATACCGCCGGAAAAGTCTTTTCACCTGCCGGAAAATTGGTTGTCGATGGTTTGCTTGTAATGGAGGGACAAACCGTTGTTGATTTCATTGATCCTTCAATTGTTTCGGACGGGCTCCCGGAAGCCTCGCGTGTTTTAAGAAAGAATGGTATTTTATCTCCGGGATTCATCAATGCCCATTGTCATCTTGAGCTATCGGGATTGAAGGGTTTGGTGCAAGCAGGTACAGGTTTGGTCGGTTTTATTAAGGATTTGCAACGCATCAGATCCCGCGAGGAATCGCTTATGT
>JBILVQ010000237.1:0-4772 GCA_044370375.1 Bacteroidia bacterium | reverse complement strand
AAAGCAGCCGGGAAGGGATTTTTCGGGGCTGTTCAACTATATTTCCGCTTGTTTTGTAGGCCATGACCTGGTTTTAATTCTTCCGTTTTTAATAGGGCTTTCATTCATTTGCCATGAAGCAAAGCGCCAGCATGCTGATGTACCAATGAATCCCATGCTTTTTTCACTAGAACAAATATAAAAAAAATGGAGTTGGTTTTGGAATTTTACTTAGTGAAGGGAAGTTGGGTTTGTTTGATATGAAATAGAATGAAATGTTGATGTGGTCAGTCAAAATTTCGGGTTCCTCAAAGCAATGCCCAAAGATGAGATCTTTTGATTCTTTTAATTGATTTCGTCCGAACTTTCGTCCCAATAATTAGCCTTTGCTTATTTGCAGGGCCTACCTTACTTCTTAGTGTTTCTGATGTTTAGTGTGGGTTTCACTCAAAACCGAATAGAACAAAAAAACATGCTCATCCTGAAAATTCTTGGGAGAGCTTTGCCAACAAGGGCAGGGAAGGGGGCGGCTGCGGGACGAAATGGTGGTCAATCGTTGCTATTTTATTTTTAAATCTTCAGGATGCTACCTACTGTCCCAAAGCGTATGTACAATAATTCTTTCTTTATCAAATTCACAGAAAAGAATATAATCTGCAACAATTAGAGCCCTAACAGATTCGATTTCTGTTTTTATTCCAATTTCAGGCTGTTTGACCAGTGTATGTATTTCATTCCTAATTCTATGGTAGAGTTTAATATAATATGTTTTACTCTTATTTCTTTGGGCATAGCATTCAAGAATTTCAAGAAGTTTTCTATTGGCTTTGCTAGACCAAATTATTTTACGTTTGCCCATTTCGAAATCTCTTTATCAAGACTTTCCTGCTCAATAAACAGTCCTTTCTCTATTTCTTTTTTAGATGCTATAATTTCATTCCTTTGGTCTGGCGAAAGTATTAGTACCTCATTCTCCGTTTTAGACTCAAGAATGGTCTTGACAGCTTTGAGGAATGAAATGTCGTTTATTTCTGTTATCCTTTGAATTAGTAGTTTCTTTAGTTCAAGCTTTGTCATCGGATTTTGGTTGTTTTTTACAAAGGTACATCATCGTATTTGAATGTTAATCCTATCAGAATAGGAGGGAATTACTATCAACTTCAGGAGGTGAAATTACCATCTACATTTCATTGTAAATCCTTTTTTTTCGGGCCCATTAACCATCTTACTAATTAAAGATTTGTTTTGTGTTTAAATTCCTATTTAGCATAGTAGAACTGTTGGATGCTAAACTGGCAAGTTTGAGGCAATTTTTACTTTCTCTGGATTTAAGCCAAGCGGTATATAATTTCATATGAAACGTCTGAAGTTCACAATTTCTTCAAAGGTCATTTTTATTTTTTTAGATAGTCAATGGCTTCAATATATTCGTAATCCGGAGAGTCTAAAAATAATTGCCTTAATTGCCATACATGGCCTGAACCATAAATGAGCAATAACCTTTCTTCACTGTCAAAATCAGTGATATCATAGGCATTGGCAAAAATTCTCAAATTCCTTCTATACCATTTTGCCACCCCATCTGGCCCCTAGGTAATTGTCTCCGGCTGCTTCTAAAATGAGATCTGTTAAATAGGCCTGATGGTCTTTAAGCCTATTTTTCGGGTTGTTGAGCATGGCTAAATTTTCACTAAGTGTTTGAACTACTTTTAGTGAGTCACACAGGGCATAAAAAGATTGAAAGTCATAGCGGGTGCTTTTTTCAAATTGCCCCCTGACTTTAAATAGTCCTCTGCATCATAGTTGTCCCAGTCCATTTCCACACCAAACCAATCTGAAGGGGCATCTGAACAATAGATCTTTTTGTGTCCTAATTTTTTCGCTAATTTGAAACCAATTTGATAAACTTCATTCGTTTTATCTTCTAGGTCAAAAGTTCCATGGAGATATTTTTGAAAACGTTCGTTGGTAATACTGTCCTCTTTCATTCTATCCCATTCAACCAGAATTTTGGTTGGTTGATAGGCGGCTATTTGCCTTAGAAGGTTTTCCAATTCTGCTTGTCTTTTTTTTTCAAGGATGTTAAATGGGAATTTGGGCTTATAAGCATCCAAGCCAGGATTATGAAAATGGAATAAGCCCAAAACCATGGCTTTAGCCCTGTGTTTTCCAATGAAAACCTCCGGATCCGAAACCTGATGCACCTTTGATTCATGGTTATGCTCCTTCTGAGGGGCTTCATTTTGTGAATTACATGCAGCAAAGAGGACTGCAATTTTTAGAAGGATGAATATTTTTCTTATTGGTGTTGAAATCAAATTCATTGAATGCTAATGTTCTTGGTGAATGTTGTCTTTTTTATTTTGTTCCAATGATTTCAATAATTTCTGTTGACGGGGTTTTAAAATTAATTACGCTTTTATCCGTGCTAATATAAAGAAAATTGAATATATTCCATCTTCCTAAGGGCTTGTATTTTGGCCAATTCAAGGTCAAGAGCGTTTAAAAAGGTCGTGAAATTAAACAAGTCAGCAACTATTCAGTATTTTTCTTCAATGTCTTTTAAGCTCCATGCTGGAAGGTCAAATACTAGCTAATTATATTTCATTTTTTGCCAATTTTGACCTTTAACATGCGCAGTTTGGGTTAAAGCCTATTAGGTAAAAATGCCGATAGGCTAGGTGTTTTTAGGATAATTTTTCCACGGAGGCATGAGTTTTAACCTTAGCTTATTTCATGGTCAGCTTGGTTATTTGTTCCTTACCGCTTGAATCCCTGATAAGGATATCATAATTCCCACTTTTTAATGCAAGTGCTTTTTTATCTTCTGCATTTTTTAATTCAATAATGTCGTAAGGAATCAGCTGCTTATATTTATTCTTTTCAGCAAGACATTCACTCGACAAATAGGCCAGAACCAAACAAGGAAAGCCTGTTTTTATTTCTTCATGGATTTGGTATGGATTTCTTTGTCCCTCATAGACCCAATCAGGACGACCATCCACCAGGTTAGTCCTTGGATGATAAACAATTGCATCAAAACCTTTATAGTTTTCCATTCCATTAAACAAATGACCGGAAGAATCTACCAAAACTGCAGGATATTTTAGGTCAAGCATTTTAAAAAATGGTCTTTCATACATTAAAGAACTACGTTCTGTGTATCTTTCCTGATTGATGGTAAAGGGATTGATTCCGGTAAATTCTTGCAGTCTGCCCGCCATCGCTTTTTCCCATTCCGGTACTTCTGTTTCCAGCAGGTGGTCGTAACCACAGTGAATTAGGATTTTAGCTTCGGGGTCTCTTTCTAAAACCTTTTTAATATTTTTAGCCTGTTCTATTTCCCTATGCTTTCCTGCGGTTGAATCGCTAAGGAAAACAGTTGTTTCATAAGGGAAAACGAAAAAGCCTATTTCGAGTGCTGTTCTAATAAGATCTCCGTACATGGGTTCTTGGGTATAGTAACCTGTAAACTGCGTAGGATACTTTCTGGCATTGAGGTTGGTATCACCCTCCGAAATTGTTTCAGCACCCAGGTATCGATAACCTTGTTGATATAATCCTTGTAATAATTCCCTTGTAAATACGCGGTGTCGGGGTTGATGGTGCGCCTCATTGATAATGATGATTTGCTCCGTTTTTGATTTTTTTATGATATAATCCACTGCATTTAAAGGATAAAAGTTATGGAAGTACAGACTGTCTTTGCCACCAATAACATACGTTCTAGGGTCATGTTTGTCCATACATTCTAGTGCTTTTTGGTATTCTCCAATATAGGAGAGAAATTGAGCGGCCTCGTAATTGGAAGAGTTGGCTAAAATCGTGTCCGAGAATTTGTAAATGGTAGAATAATAGCTTTGACCTTTTAAAAAACCTGCTGTTATCAGGAAAAATAAAATCGTAAGTGTTTGTTTCATGTATTTTAATGTTCAAAGTTAAAAATATACATTTAACTTGTTTCATGATCAAAACCTAAAACATGGTCAATCCTGAATTTAACGAAAAACCCGCTAAAAATGGTCTTTTGGGGCTGCTCAGGTAGATGAAAGAAGAGTTTAAAAACATGATTTTTGCCTCATTGAATTCTTTGATTTGACCTTAAAACTGTGGCTTGAATGCCTTTCAATGGTTTAATATTTATCTTTTCCCCATTCTCTTTACCTCTCGTTTGCTCAACCTTCTTTTATAAATCCATTGAGCTTCATTGTATTCTTCAACATATCCAAAATTGCCCGCTATCACATAGCGCAAGGTCCCATTGGGTTTAATAGCACTATCTACAAAGACCTTAAAATTTATATCTTCAATCTCTTGTTGATTCAACTTTTTACCTGAAATCGTCAGCATTAATTTTTCGGTTTTTTGTTCCCTATTTTCTAAATAGAATATCGGGGAAATGATCTCAATCGTTCCTGGAACAATGGCTTTTAGTTCATAGGTCACGCTGAAAAAATAGCTTGTCTCTCCATTGACTGTTGATGATTGACTGCTTTGGCTAGGTTTATTTAAGATTCGAAAATTGTTTTCAAAAAATTGACCAACAGAATCTACTTTGGCATTTATTTCAAACACCACGGTAATGGTTTCGTCAATTTTGTATGTTGTTTTTTCGGTCTTAACAAGAAGTTCTTGTCCGTAGGCAAACATCGTCAACTGTAGCAGCAGTGCGCTAAGGAATGTAATTTTCATGGGTTGGCTATAATGGTTTTCAGGGAGGAGCGTGTTTGATTTTAACTGCATATGTTAAGGCTTAGAACAATGGCTACGGCAAGCACCTAACTGTCTGCAAA
>JBILVQ010000234.1:0-4818 GCA_044370375.1 Bacteroidia bacterium | reverse complement strand
TGGAAACCGGTCATCACCTCATGATACCGGAAGTAAAAATCTTACTTGAAAAAATACTACTATCCTCTCAATAATCCGACAAAATTCTTTATTTCAGGGCATTGCGGCAATTTTAGCCGGAAGGGCTGCCGATAACATAGAGGAAATTTTGTGCTGATACTTTTTATTTTTGTAAGCACCTACCCATTTTATTCCGACAATAGAATTGGTCAAAAAAACTTCATCCGCCATCAACAAATCGCTAGGCCGAAGCTGTGTTTCAAAAACCTTTTGACGCACCTCAGAAGCCAACTCAATCACAATTTGCCGCATAATGCCGGCAACACATCCTTCCGACAAGGGAGGAGTATAAATAGCGCCATTAATTACAACAAACAAATTAGAAGAAATGGCCTCACAAACATTACCGGATTGATTGAGCAACACCATTTCGTGGCAATTGGAAGCACGCATTTCTCTACCTGCCAAAACGTAAACCATGGCGTTGGCCGATTTAACACGCGATATAGGCTGCAATGGCTTTTGAATGACCGTAGTAAGGCCCAAATCAATTCCTGTATCATTCAACACCCAACCTTCACCTTCCGATGATTTGGCTGATACCACAAAATCAATATCATCAACTTCGGGGGCATACAATCCGCCTTCAGCGCGAAAAAATGACAACCTAATTCTACCTTCTTTTAAATGATTGGCATGAACCACCTCCATGGCATAATGCAGGAGCGCATTATTTTCAGGCAAAGAAGCAATATTAAAACCCAACAAACGGGCGGCTTCCTCAATTCTGGCATAGTGTAAATTCCATAACGGAATTTTTCCCTCTGCTACGCGAAGAGAATCGAACCAGCCGTCACCGTATAAAAAACCTCTGTTGGCGATGGTAAAAATCTTTTCAGAATCTTTATGCAAAGCGCCTTTGAAAAAAATCATGCCCATTCGGATAGTCATTATTGATCCATAAACCCTATACAGCCCGTGACCTGTTTTTCAAAGATAAAGCTTAATTCACAATATTCCAACAAATGAAGGTCCTTTCAAGAAAGCAACCTTCGGTGATAATTTACCTGACCCAAATGATAATTCAAATGACCGTATAAATGCATCAGCATGTATTCTACCGTAACCACTTCACCGTGCTTTTCAAGAGGAAATGGCTGCTTCATCCGATCGTCATCCAATAGGGCTAAACCGGTTCTGATGGCATTCAAGGTCTCTTCATATTCAATCATCAAATGATCCAAAGATCGTCCGGTGGTATTGAACTCCGCCTCCCTGTTGCGCAGGTAGCCTGTATTTCCAAGGGTTGCGCCAATAAAATGCCTTAGATTGCCCATGATGTGCAAAAACAAATTTCCTGCACTATTTCGAATATTTCCATCAAGCTTCCAAATATTTTCAAAAGGTGAATAAAGGATTATTTCATCTTTCATCTTTTGTAAATCACGTTCCAGGAAGTACAAATAAAAACTGCTTTGGGTAGGGAAAGTTTGCATCATCAATGGGAAATTAATGCACGAATTTAATGAACTTTCAGCGAAAGAATGTTGGCCATTGGGGTGCTAGCGATAGAAATATAGAATTGCCCGAAAATATTTCTATTTTTACCGCAATGAATTCGTTTGTAAGGCACGATTTGCCCTTAAATGCTAAACAGCGGGAAGTTTTCGAAGCTGCCGGTGCAGCGCTTTTTGCCGGTTTAAAAAACCTCGAAATCCAATCGCTGCCCATTACGGATTACAACAAAAACTATCTAAAAGACTATCAGAAACGTTTGTTTTATGGGATAGAAACAGGCCTCTTTATTCTGGCTCATGCCCTGTTTAAAACAAGCAAATCAATGGAAGAAATTACCATCATTGATCACGGTGGCGGCACCGGATTGCTTTCTATGCTTGCCCAAAAATGCGGTTTCGCTTCTGTTATTTACAACGATATTTATGAACCTTCTTGCAAAGATGCAGCCATTATTGCCGCATCGTTAAAAGCCGCAGCTACTCATTATGTGCATGGTGATATTCAGCAATTGAGCAAATTTTTAAAGGATCAACAAATAACCGCCAACGTAATCATTTCCAGAAATGTATTTGAACACATCTATGATGCTGCATCCTTTTTAAAAACCTGTGCTCAGCTTCCCGGTGATGATTTGGTTTTGTTTTTTGCTACCACCTCCAATCCGCACAATCCGGCCGTAAAACTTTACACCCAAAAGTTACAACGCCAAGCCGAATGGAAAGGGTTCTCATCGCGATGGGGTAAGGCTTCCGACAATATCCGCGCCTTGAGGGAAGTAAGAAAGGAAATCATTCTTGCTACCGGACTATCTTTCAGCGATAAAGAAACAGAACAATTGATTACCTTAACAAGAGGATTATTAAAAGATGAAATTGTGGCCGGTGTTCAACAATACAAAACCAAGGGAATTCTTCCGGCTCCTTATGATGGAGCCTTCAACACCTGTGACCCTTTTACGGGAAACTGGACAGAAAGATTAACAAGCGTGGCTACCATCGAAAAATGGTTTCAATCTGCTGGCTTTGACTACGAAACCATCAATGGATTCTATGATACCCATTACCAAAAAGCCTGGAAAAATTTAATCAGCCGTTCGCTCAATTCCTTTATTCAACCCAAAGGTACAACAGGCTTGTTTTTTTGTCCCTTTATCGGACTTTCAGGAAAAAAACAGAAGTCGCGATAGTTTCTTTTCTTTCATTTCATTTAATTTAATACTTTTAGCATCTGATGGGGTAATACCATCCTATGCTTATGCTGAAAAGAACTGAAGTTAAATATGGATTAATTTTTTCTCTTGTTAGTTTTATCTGGCTTTGCCTTGAATTCTTTTTAGGATTTCACGGCAGCCACATAGAAAAACATGTATTGGTAAGCAAATTTTTTTCCTTTCCGGCAGTGATTATCATGGTGCAAAACATCATGCAAAAAAAGAAAGAATTGGGAGGGAAAATAACTTTTGGTCAGGCTTTTCAATCGGGGTTTGTGATGACCTTAATTGTTGCTTTGTTAAGTCCGGGCGTGTATTATCTCTTTTTTACGATTGTGAATCCCGGTTATTTCGAAGCCTTTAGAAACTATGCCATCGAAATGAAGTTGGCAACAGCCGATGAAGCTGCATCAGATTTTAATCTCAAAGCATTCCTTGTACAAGGAGTTATTTCTGCTATAGTGATGGGTGTTCTATCTACCGCCATTATTGGCTTTTTTGCCAGAACAAAAAAGTAAAAACTAAGCAGGTCGCTTGCTCATGACCTCTCTGTACATCGCTTCATAAAGGGGAAGAACAGCGGTGATGTTGAATTTAAAAGCCTGGTCATAGGCATTCGCTTTAAATTCGTTTAATAATTGCTCATCAGAAAGCAAACGAATGGCATTGGCGGCCATTTCATCCACATTGCCAACATTGCTCAAAAAACCTGTTTTGCCCTGTACATTCACTTCCGGAAGTCCGCCCGTGTTGGTTGAAATCACAGGCACACCGGCAGCCATGGCTTCAAGCGCTGCCAAACCAAAGCTTTCGGTTTCGGAAGGCAAAATAAATAAATCTGAAAGGGCCAGGTGCTGTTCAGGATTCACAATTTTACCCAACAACTTTACATCCTCGCAATTGTCTAATTCACGACAAAGTTTTTCAATGTGATGTCGTTCCGGACCATCACCCAACAGCAGCAATTTAGAAGGTACTTTTTGTCTTACTTTATCGAAAATCTTCAACACATCCTCTACCCTTTTTACTTTTCTAAAGTTAGAGATATGGATAAGAATTTTCTCTCCATTGGGTGCAAAGACTTTACGATGTGCCTGAATAATCTTTTGTTGCTCCTCTGTTTTTAAATGAGCATAATCATCCATGCAAACAAAATTGGGAATCACTTTGATTTCCTTTCTTACCCCAAAATGCTTGTAAGTATCTTTCTTCAAAGATTCTGAAACAGCAGTTATGCCGTCAGATTCTGAAATGGCAAAGGTAATGACCGGTTCGAAGGAAGCATCGCGGCCTACCAAGGTTATATCGGTGCCATGCAACGTTGTAATAAAAGGAACCCACTTTCCTTTGGTTTTTAGCACTTGCTTGGCCATAAAGGCAGCCGATGCATGAGGAATGGCATAATGTACATGCAATAAATCTAAATTCTCATACAAGGCAACATCCACCATTTTAGAGGCTAATCCGGTTTCATAAAAGTGAAATTCAAAGAGCGGATAACTGGCCACCGAAACTTCATGATAAAAAATATTCTCAGAAAAATAATCGAGGCGAACGGGCTGACTATAGGTAATAAAATGTACCTGATGCCCCTGTTCTGCAAGGGCCTTTCCTAACTCTGTTGCAACAACACCACTACCACCAAAGGTTGGATAACAAACAATTCCTATTTTCATTTTCAATAATGTGACTACAAAGTAACCGAATTAAATCGAAATAGTTCGGGAAGTAGAAAAGCTTATAGATTAAGCCGGAAATGGGAAAGAATAAAAAACCTATTGTGCAGAATGAATGGCGCGGTACAAAATAGACTGTACCTTGGTTCTCACGCCCATTTTCACCAATTTCTTATTCTCTGCATCAGGATGCACCCTATTGCTCAGGAAAACATATACCAACCCATCCTTTGGATCCACCCAGGTAAATGTACCGGTAAAGCCGGAATGACCAAAGCTGGATGGATGGGCTTCGCTGGCGCAAGGACTATCTAAACCCGGTCTGGTTTCAGGTTTATCGAAACCCAACGCTCTTCTATTTTCAGGCGCATAACGGGTTTGATTAAAGCTTTCAAAGGTACTTGCTTTGAAATA
>JBILVQ010000233.1:0-4835 GCA_044370375.1 Bacteroidia bacterium | reverse complement strand
GGAACCATTGACAACGATTTAATTGGAACCGACTTTACCATTGGTTACGACACGGCCATCAACACGGTAGTGGAAGCAGTGGATAAAATCAGGGATACAGCCGAGTCGCATGAGCGACTTTTTATTGTTGAGGTTATGGGCCGAGATGCAGGTTTGATTGCGCTCAGAAGCGGAATTGGGATTGGCGCTGAGGGAATTTTAATTCCTGAAACAAGGACTGACCTGAACCGCCTTATTGAACGCTTAGAAAAAAGCAGACGAAATAAATCATCCAAAATAATTTTGGTGGCAGAAGGCGATGATGCAGGAGGTGCTTACAAAGTAGCCGATGCCATCAAGGGACATTTCGGTCAAAATTTTGATACCCGTGTAACTATTTTAGGTCATTTACAACGAGGAGGATCTCCCACCTGCATGGACAGGGTATTGGCTTCCCGTCTTGGCTTTAGTGCAGTGGAAGCATTGATGCAGGGAAAAAAATCTGCCATGGTCGGAGTAGTGGATAAAGAGGTTGTTTTTACTCCGTTTAGCCTTGCAACAAAACACATTCAGGAACTGAATCCGGAGATGCTCAGAATGGCAGAAACGTTGTCTTTATAAAAATAAAAAATGTTTGAACTTTTTTTGTAGCTTTGGGTTTCCAATATAGAAACCAAACAAATTTCCTATGAAACTCTTTACGAAAGCAATTGCACTTTCCTTGATGATTGCCCTTGGTTTAAATGCCTCTGCGCAAGGATTAAAACAATGTGGTGCGCACCATGCAACCAATGAATTACTGATGAATCATCCGGAGTTTAAATCCGAAATTGATAGACTCGATTCAGAAGCCCATCGTAAAGCCAAGGACATCAACAAAGAAAAAAACAACCAGAAATATATCATTCCGGTTGTTTTCCATATCATTCACAATTATGGCCAAGAAAACATTTCAGATGCGCAAGTTAGAGATGCTCTTAGAATTGTAAATGAGGATTTCAATAAAAAGAATGCAGATACCACCGCTATATTACCCATTTTTCAGTCAATTGTGGGCAACGCCAATATTGAATTCAGATTGGCCAATTTAGATCCTCAAGGAAATTGCACAAATGGAATTGACCGCATTGCCTCCCCAAAAACTTATCAGGCTGGTGATGGCAGCAAACTAAACCCATGGCCAAGAGAGCGTTATTTGAACATCTGGGTTACCAACTCTATCGGCAGTCAGGGCGTTGCCGGGTATGCTTACAAACCCAGTGGTGCCGCGCAAGGAATGATGTTTTTAGTTGATGGAATTTTAATTCTTCACGATTACGTTGGAAGCATTGGAACAGGCTCCATTTCCGGATCGAGAGCATTAACGCACGAAATTGGTCATTACTTAGGGCTTGACCATCCTTGGGGCCCAACCAACAATCCGGATGTTGATTGCGGTGATGACGGAGTCGATGATACTCCTATTACCGAAGGTTCTACTTCCTGTAACCTAAATCTGTCGGAATGTTCTCCTCCGATTATTGAAAACGTTCAGAACTTTATGGATTATTCTTTTTGTTGTAAAATGTTTACTGCCGGACAATGTGCCTTGATGCGCATTACCATGGAAAACTCCGTGGCCGACAGAAATCTTTTATCTACTCCTGCCAACCTTGCCTTCACCGGAACTGCCGACCCTTATGTTACATCTGTTTGTCAACCCATTGCTGATTTTAGTGCAAACAGGTTTATCTCCTGCGTTGGTGAGCAGGTTACCTTTTCTGATGAATCATGGAATGCAAACGTAACCGGTTGGAGTTGGACCTTTAGCAATGCCACCCCTTCCAGTTCTACGGCTCAAAATCCACAAGTAGTATTTAATTCAACAGGATGGCAAACTGTAACTTTAACCGCATCGAATTCAACAGGGTCAGATAATGAATCCAGAACTTCCTACATTTATGTTGGAAACCCTTACGCAGAATTAATTGCACCCTATACCGAAGATTTTTCTTTGGAGCAAAACTTTAATTGGTATTGGAAATCAAACAATCTTGGCAAAGACAATAAGGAATGGAAATACATGGGCAATTATGGTCGCACCAGCTCCAACGGTTGTGTTATGTTGAATACTTTCAATAGCAGCAGTGGAGAAAGTGACGAACTCATTTCTCCTGCCTTTAATTTAAACTTCATAACCGTTCCTAAACTTGAGTTTTACTATTCCTCCGGTTCAGTAACAACAACACCTGCTGAGATGCTGGACAGGCTGCTGGTTTATACCTCAACCGATTGTGGAAGAACTTGGACGCAAAGGCTTCAACTTACCGGAACAGCAGTTTCAAATGGCGGATACTTTACCGGTCAATACTACCCGGGAAGCAATGCCAATTGGACCAAAGCAACCGCTAACCTATCCAATTCAAGTATCGGCCCGAATGTAAGATTCAAATTCGCCTTTATCAGCGGAGGCACCTCAAACAATATTTTTATTGACGACATAAATATTTTTGGTGCAACCGGAGAGACAAGTCTTTTAGAAAACAATCTGAGCAATGGAAATTTCACCATTCAGCCGAACCCAACGAGCCAAAATGCTGAAGTCCGGTTTGAGCTTGAAAACAATGACCAAGTGAGCATTGAGTTAATGGATATTTTGGGCAAAAAAATTGCCAGCATCTATGATGGAAAATTAACTGTCGGACAACACAATTTTACCATTAACGAAAACCTTATTACCAATGCAGGATTGTATTTTGTAAGAATTCAATCCTCTGCCGGAACCACCACCAAAAGATTGGTGGTAAACGAATAGATTTTGTGTTTTATTCAAAAAAAAGAAGGGTTGCTAATCAGTAACCCTTCTTTTTTTTTACTATTTAAACCTTTAACAAAAACCTTTAATTTAACGAGTAACTTTTCAGTCTTAGGGAAGCAAACAAAAGAAGACCCTGCTATTGCTTAACAAACGCACGATTGGCGGTTAAACACACAAAAGATACATCACCCATCAAGCAAAATTTGATTTTGCTTAAAAAAATTATCTGATTCTGTCGGCAGACCTTACCAAGGCCTCATCTTTTCTTATCCCCCGTATGGCCAAGCCATTCATGATTAACGATAAAAGGGGAAGAATCATTCCCAAACCATACATCACGGATAATTTATCGGCTTGCTCGGAATGTCTTTCAAAAACAACTGTTCTCATATCCTCGAACTGAAAGAATACTAGCGCAATAAAACCACAAAGCAAAACCATGTTAAAACCAGCTAATTTGGTTTGCAGATTACGGTTCTTGAATTGAAAAATAATGTAGGCTGTAAAAACACAAATAACACTATTTAACACAACGCCCCAAATGCTGTTAGAGCCCGGTAAGGCTAACTCACCGGCTGATTCAAGTCGTTGAAACCCGGAAAGAGAAAAGTTATAGGATGCTTCAAAACTATTGATGGAGCCTAGGTTAATAAAAAAAAGAGTGGCCTGAGAAACAATCACCCCAATAAAAAACAAAGTTTGTAAGCGCTGAATCATAACGGTAATTTTTTCACAAACCTACTAAAATAGGGCCATACAACAAAACTTGTCGTTTTAAGACTGATTTCTACCTTTGTGCACCAAACCAAACTTTCATGAAAATTATTCGAATTTCTTCCATTACATCTATTGCTTTATTGGCCGGCTCCTTGCTCTTTAGCTGCAGCCAGGAAACCAAAAAGGAAACAGAGAACCCAGCTGCTGCCGCTCAGGCAGAATTTGAAGTAGAGGCTGATCGTTTTGCCGATATTCAAGTCTTACGCTATGAGGTTCCAGGATTTAATGAACTTGACTTACAAAAAAAGAAACTGGTTTATTATCTATACCAAGCAGCCATGTCGGGAAGGGACATCATTTACGACCAAAAGTACAAGCACAACCTGAGCATTAGAAAAACAATCGATGGCATTTGGACTACCTACAAGGGTGACAAGAATGCAGAGGATTATAAAAAATTTGAAGTTTATGCAAAAAGGGTTTGGTTTAGCAATGGTATTCACCACCATTATTCCAATGCTAAAATACTGCCTGAATTTTCGAAAGAATTTTTTGCTCAGTTAATCAATAATTCTGATCCGGCTGTATTGCCTTTGGAGGGTAAAAAAACAGAAGAGTTCATTGCTTTTTATGAGCCCATTTTGTTTGATGAAAAACTGGATGCAAAATTAGTTGACCAATCGGCAGGTATTGACAACATTAAGGCTTCTGCCAACAATTTTTATGAGGGCTTAAACCAAAAAGAGGTAGAGGCTTACTACAATAAAATGTCCGACAAATCGAATAAAACTCCGGTGATGTACGGATTAAATTCGAAGTTAGTAAAAGAGAACGGTAAGTTGATAGAAAAGGTTTGGAAAGTAGGCGGAATGTATTCTCCGGCCATAGAGAAAATCGTTTACTGGTTGGAAAAAGCAAGCGGGGTGGCCGAAAATGCAGAGCAAAAAGACGCCTTGTTAAAACTCATTAAATATTATCAAACAGGTGATTTAAAAGATTTTGATGAATATTGTATCAGTTGGGTAAAGGACGTGAATTCGGTGATTGATGTAGTAAACGGATTCATTGAAGTTTATGGCGATGCGATTGGGAAAAGAGGCAGTTATGAATCCGTAGTGTCCATCAAAGATATGGAGGCAACCAAACGCATTGCAACCATTGCCAAAGAGGCACAATGGTTTGAAGACAATTCGCCACTTGCCCCTGAGCATAAAAAGAAGGATGTGAAAGGCATCACGGCCAAAGTAATTACAGTAGTGGCAGAAGCTGGTGATGCAGCACCTAGCACGCCTATTGGAATTAATCTTCCTAACTCGAATTGGATCCGCCAAGACCATGGTTC
>JBILVQ010000050.1:0-16472 GCA_044370375.1 Bacteroidia bacterium | reverse complement strand
AAGCAGGCATAAAAAAGATAGGGTTCTCAATACCATGGATTCTTTTGAACGGAAGAAATTCTTTATTATTGAGTCCCTCAAAATTTATTCTTTCTTTTTGAAATCCCCATTCTTCCATGCCTTGATAAATTTCGACCAGGCGATAGGGTTGAGCAAATTGTTAGGTGGTAATTGGCCTGCATAATACATTTTGGTATAACGCTGGTAATTTGCGTTTCTGTAATTCATGGAGCCATCCATCGGAATTTCTTCCATCATGGCCCTGATTTCTGACCGTGCAAGATTTTTATTTGCGCGTGCGAGGTCATCATCAGGGACTTCGAGATTCAAGAATGCCTGTTTAAATTGCTCGCGTGTTGGCCATGGATAAATGACAGCCTCCCTTAATTGCACAGTGTCTTCAAACATCATTTGGATGATACTGTAACGACTTTCACCGAGGGTATCAGGAATAATGAATCTTGACTTTTTTAAACCTACGGTTGAAAATTCGATGGTATCTCCTTCCTGTGCAACAAAAGAGAAAAAGCCGAAATAGTCGGCCACCGTTCCCCGATTGGTTTTGCGCACCAGAATGGTGACAAAAGGAACCGGTTTCAGGCTATCTCCGGTAACCACTACTCCGGAAAACTGAATAGGTCTTCTTTGTTCAACAAGGGTTTGGGCCTCGGCTGAAGGGTTTAAAAAAAAGCCGGCCAATAACAAGACAAGCATTGGTATGGAAAGCCATTGGGGTTTGTTACCGGCCGGTTGTTGTAGCATGGTTATAAATGGATTACTTCACCGTAAGCAGCAGCAGCGGCTTCCATGATGGCTTCGCTCATGGTAGGGTGCGGGTGAACGGTTTTAATTAATTCATGGCCGGTTGTTTCTAATTTTCTGATGGCTACAATTTCGGCAATCATTTCAGTAACATTGGCACCAATCATGTGGGCACCGAGTAACTCACCGTACTTGGCATCGAAGATGAGTTTTACAAAACCATCTTTACTGCCCGATGCACTTGCTTTACCCGAAGCGCTGAAAGGAAATTTGCCGATTTTTAATTCATAACCTGCATCTTTCGCAGCTTTTTCAGTCATGCCAACAGATGCTACTTCAGGGGAACAATAAGTACATCCGGGGATGTTTCCATAGTCCAGTGCTTCCGGGTGGTGGCCTGCAATTTTCTCAACACAAATGATACCTTCGGCACTTGCAACGTGCGCCAACGCTTGTCCGCCAACACAATCGCCAATGGCATGAATGCCAGCTACGTTGGTTGCATAAAATTCATTGGTAACAATTTTGCCTTTGTCGGTTTTAACACCACATTCTTCCAAACCTGCATTTTCAATATTGGCTTGAATACCAACGGCAGAAAGAACTACCTCTGCTTCAAGACTGATTTCACCGGTTTTGGTTTTTACTTTTGCTTTGCAAAGAGCGCCCTTGGTATCAACGGATTCTACGCTTGCTTCGGTATGGATTTCAATGCCGGCGGCTTTCAAGGATTTGGCAAGGGCTTTTGATACTTCTTCGTCTTCAACGGGAACAATGTTGGGCATAAATTCAACAATGGTCACTTTGGTTCCCATGCTAGCATAAAAATAGGCAAACTCAACACCAATGGCTCCTGAACCAACCACAATCAAACTTTTGGGTTGTTGTGCTAAGGTCATTGCTTCGCGGTAACCAATAATTTTTTTTCCGTCTTGGGGCAGGTTCGGTAATTGACGGGAGCGGGCACCTAGCGCTAAAATAATGCTGTTGGCCTCATACACTGTGGATTTGCCGTCTTTTGCAGTTACTTCAACTTTTTTTCCGGGTTTAATTTTACCGGTTCCGGTAATCACATCAATTTTATTTTTTTTCATCAGGAACTGAATCCCTTTGCTCATGCCGGAAGCTACATCGCGGCTTCTTTTTACAACAGCAGCAAAATCAGCCTCTGCACCATTTACCTTAATGCCATATTGGGCTGCATGGTTGATGTATTCAAAAACCTGAGCACTTTTCAACAATGCCTTTGTGGGGATACAGCCCCAATTCAGGCAAATTCCACCCAATTCTTCTCTTTCAACAATAGCAGTTTTGAGTCCCAGTTGAGAAGCTCTGATAGCGGCCACGTAACCGCCCGGTCCGCTGCCTATAACGATTAAATCGTATTTCATATTTCCTGATTGAATTTTAAGCCGCCTAAATTACACAAAATATGTGATTTTTGGCGGGTTTTATTAAAATTTGTGTTTTTTGGATGATTCATAATTATCAGATTGTCAGTTGTTTGTAAAAAATAATATTACAATTGTTCCTGTCTTCTTTGTTTTCATTTTTTTGTTGAAAAGTTCTCTTGTGTGATAGGATAGTATGTTAATTAGATTACAACTTTGCAACCATGGAGTATAGATTATATTTTCTACAGCCAAACCGTCAGTTCCTAGATGTTGAGTTCATTCTCACCGGACCTTTTAACGAAAAAGAGTTGGTTAAATTGCCACAATGGAGACCCGGCAGGTACGAACTGGGTAATTTTGCAAAGAATGTAAGAAACTGGCGTGTGATGGATGAAGTTGGAAATCCTTTACCATTCAGCAAGGTTGCACAAGATAGTTGGGAAATTTTGCCCGGTACTGCAAAGAAATTGATTATTTGTTATCAGTATTATGCAGCTGAGTTAAATGCAGGATCTACCTGGCTTGATCATCAACAGTTGTATGTTAATCCTGTTAATTGTTTGATGTACCATCCCGAAAGGATGCTTGAAAAATGTAATCTAAAGGTAGAGGTTCCTGTAGGTTACAAAATTGCCTGCGGCTTGAATGTTCAAACCAGAAAAGAGGATTTTGTGCGCTGGGTGTATCATTTTGTGGCTGATGACTTTCATCAACTGGCCGACTCTCCATTTATTGCCAGTGCCGATTTGCAGCACAACATTTTTGTTTTGGATGGCGTTGAATTTAATATCTGGATCCAAGGTGAATTTAAGCCCGACTGGTCGTTGATTTTGGGTGATTTTTTCATTTTTATCAATGAACAAATGGTGATGTTCAAGGGCTTTCCGCACAGTGAATATCATTTTTTAATTCAGGTATTGCCTTATCCGGCCTATCATGGGGTTGAACATTGTAATTCAACGGTGATCACTATTGGTCCGGGTTTTCAACTGAACAAGAAAATTCTTTACGATGAATTGTTAGGCGTTAGTTGTCATGAGTTGTTTCATGTTTGGAATGTGAAGCATATTCGTCCGGCCGACATGTTGCCCTATGATTATTCCAAACAAAATTATTCGCGACTTGGTTATGTTTACGAAGGAATTACTACCTATTATGGTGATTTTCTTTTGTACCGTTCGGGCGTTTTTTCTGATGAAGATTATTTCAAAACTTTTGATGAGCAAATAAAAAAGCACTTTCATAATCATGGCCGAAAGAACTATTCGGTAGCTGAATCAAGTTTTGATACTTGGTTGGATGGTTATACACCGGGTGTTCCAGGGCGTAAAGTTTCCATTTATACAGAGGGCTGTTTGATTGCTTTTATGACCGATATTTTAATTCGCCAGGTAACCAATGATAAAAAATCACTTGATGATGTAATGCGCACCCTTTGGGAAGAATTTGGCCAGAAGAAAATTGGTTATACAGAACGCGATTATCAAAACATTGTTGAAAGTGTTTCGGGCGTTAACTGGAATGAATTTTTCAAGATGTATGTGAATGGATCTTTCAATTTTAAGTGGCCTTTGCGGGCTTGCTTAGAATATTTGGGTCTCGATCTTTCTTTGGTCCCCGCAGAACGACCCTATGAAGCTTTGCTCGGTTTTAAAGTGATGGAAGGAAATCCGGAGAATATTGTTTCTGCCCTTTATCCCAATGGCGTTGCCGAAGTTATGGGCCTGATGCTGAAAGATAAAATTGTTGCCGTAAATGGCATTGAGGTGAAGAATAATCTGATTGATTTATGCAATTATGTTTATCCCGGCACTTTTGAAATTACCGTGCAACGATTTGGAAAAGAGAAAAAGTTTGTCCTTGAAACCGTATCAAGATTGTTTTACCGGAATTACAAGATTACCAAAAATTCCGCTGCTACCGAAGCGCAGAAAGCCCGCTACTTCAGCTGGTGTGGCCGTGTTTTTTAAGCAAACAAAAAAATCTGTTTTCCATCATTGGTCATTTCGGATGGATGGCAGCATGCCGATTACCCATCCCATTACAAATTGCAATTAACAATTAACGTTTAACGTTCAACCATTAACCCTTCATTCATGAACTTACTTTCGGTCGAGAATCTTAGCAAAATGGTTGGCATCAGGCAATTGTTCAAAGATTTGTCTTTTGGCATTGCTGAAGGTGAAAAAGTGGCCCTGGTGGCAAGGAATGGAACAGGCAAGACCACCTTGTTAAAAATTCTTGCCGGAAAAGATACAGCAGATAGTGGCAATGTTGTTTTTAGAAAGGACATCAAAATTGGTTATTTGCCGCAAGATCCGATTTTTGAGCCCGGCATGCTCGTTATTGATGCATTGATGAATGAGGAGTCGTTTGAGGCAAGGCTGTTGAAGGCTTATGAGCGTGCACTGGAGGGAAATGGTAAAGCCATGTTTGAAGGCAAAGAAACGGAGTTGGGTGATTTAAGCAGGAAGATTGATTTGGCCAACGCTTGGGATTTTGAAACTCGATTAAAGCAGGTTGCCGGTAAGTTGGCACTGCATGAGATGTCGCAACCGGTGGATTCTTTGTCGGGCGGCCAAAAGAAGCGATTGGCCCTTGCCAAGGTATTGGTGCATCAGCCCGATTTATTGATCATGGATGAGCCTACCAATCACCTCGACATTGAGATGATTGAATGGTTGGAAGGATATCTGGATCAACAAATAACCAGTTTGTTAATGGTAACGCACGACCGTTATTTTCTGGAAGATGTTTGCAATGTTATATGGGAGATGGATGACAAAAGTTTATATACCTATAAAGGAAATTATTCATTTTTTATTGAGAAAAAAGCAGAACGTGAATTTAATCTGCAACGCGAAACCGAAAAGGCCAAAAGTTTATACAAAACGGAGCTTGATTGGTTGAGAAGAATGCCCAAGGCACGAGGCACCAAATCGAAGGCGCGCATTGATGCAGCAGGAGAATTGAAAGAGAAGGCTGCCAATCGCATCAAGGTGCAAGAGATGGAGCTGAAGGTAAAAATGACGCGTATTGGAGGTAAGATTCTCGAGATGAAAAAAGTTACAAAAGCCTACGGTGATTTACAAATCATGAAGGGTTTTGATTATACTTTCAGAAAGGGAGAAAAGATTGGTATTGTAGGTAAAAACGGAATTGGCAAAAGTACTTTTTTAAACATTGTAACAGGAAAAGAGTTACCCGATTCAGGAAAGGTGAATGTAGGAGATACCATTGTGTTTGGTTATTATACACAGGGTGGATTGGAAATAAAGGAAGACAAGCGGGTGATAGAATTGGTGCGTGAGCAAATAGCCGATGTGATAGCCACGCCTGACGGCAGAAAAATGAATGCCCGCGAGTTTTTAGAGTTGTTTCAATTCAACAATGATCAGCAGCATACTTACATCAGTAAATTATCGGGCGGAGAGCGCAGGAGATTGCATTTGCTCACGGTATTGGTGAAGAATCCCAATTTTTTAATTTTGGATGAGCCTACCAATGATTTGGATTTAATGACTTTGAATGTGCTGGAAGATTTTATTGAGCAGTTTCAAGGTTGTGTGATCATGGTTTCGCATGACCGTTATTTTATGGACAAGTTGGTAGATCATTTGTTTGTATTTGAAGGGGATGGTGTAATAAAAGATTTTACAGGCAATTACGCCATTTATATACAGCAAAAGAAAGAAGCTGAAGCACGCGAAAAGCAATTGCAAAGAGAAGAACAACAGCGGTCCATTGCACCGGTCAAAACGAATTCAACAGGGGCTAATAAACTTAGTTTTAAGGAGAAGTTCGAGTATGAACAATTGGAAAAAGAAATTGCGGCTTTAGAAGAGGAAAAGGTAAAAACAGAAGCGGGTTTGCACAATCCGAATGGAAGTGTTGATGAATTAACCAAACTATCCTTACGATTTACCGAAATTGAAGGATTGTTGTTGGAGAAAACCACCCGTTGGTTTGAATTAGCAGAGAAAATGGGCTAGGGAAGGACCCATCGCTGGAGGTTTGATAAAAAAACGGTTAAGTTTATTTTTTTGCCCCAAAGTATCCTATTGAATGGCGATGAAAACAATTATCGTTTAAGTTGCTTATTTTCATAAAATTGATAGATTTGCATTGAATTAAGGTCATAATTTTCGGGGAATGGCAATGTTTAATGGTTTCCTGAACACTATTATCTTTGATTAATTTTCGTTTTAAAATTATTATTTCCTGAATATGTCATCTTCTTCCGATAAAGCCAATAAGGCGCTCCGTATTCTCAGTACTTTTCAAAATGTTGATTTGCTCATTGAGAACATCAAGAATAAAGAAATAGCCGGTGAAAAGAGTGATCGTATGCCGGTGGAATTTGGGGTTTCTGAAGCCAGCGTAAAGGAAAGGTTATCTTTTTTAAAAGAAGAAACACAGCAGTCTTTATCTTTTCTCTGCGGTGAGGAAAAATTTAATGATTTAACTCAATTGCAGGGCAATATAGAAAATTACATCGGCATGACGATGGTGCCCACCGGAGTGGTTGGGCCACTTCGTGTTTTTGGTTCTTCCGCAAAAGGAGATTTTTTTGTACCCCTCGCAACCACCGAAGGCGCGCTGGTTGCCTCTTACCATCGGGGTGCAAAAGCCTGTTACCTGGCGGGTGGTGCTACCTCTGTTTGTTTGGTAGAAGGCGTTCAAAGAAGTCCGGTTTTTAAGTTTAACAACCTTGGTGATTTGGGCCTCTTTATTACTTGGATTTTGCCGAGGTTTGAAGAATTTAAAGCAATAACTGAGAAAACCAGCAGGTTTGCAAAATTAATAGACCTCAAATCGAATATTGAAGGCAATCATTTGATCTTGATTTTTGAGTTTCATACCGGTGATGCATCCGGACAGAACATGGTCACCATTTGTACTGATGCCATTTGTAAGTACATCATTGAACATGCTCCTATCAAGCCTCATTTTTGGGCCATTGAAGGGAATTATTCCGGAGATAAGAAAGCAACTGCTTTTTCCTTTACCAATGTTCGCGGAAAAAAGGTGGTCGCAGAAATTGAGATACCTGAAAAAATTGTCAGAGAAGTTTTAAAAACAACCCCTGAAGCTATGTTTGAATATTGGCGTTCCTCCACCATTGGCATTATTCAAAGTGGAGCCATTGGTGCTCAAGGGCATTTTGCCAATGGATTAACGGCTCTTTTTATTGCCACCGGTCAAGATGCTGCCTGTGTTGCAGAAGCAGCAACCGGTATCACACGCATGGAGCAGAACAAAGATGGTTCCTTGTATGCCTGTGTTACTTTGCCGAACCTAATTGTTGGTACCGTAGGTGGAGGAACCGCTTTACCAACACAATTAGAATGTCTCAAATTGATGGACTGTGATGGTGCAGGGAATTCAAGAAAGTTTGCAGAAATATGCGCGGCTTTGCTTCTAGCAGGTGAACTTTCCATCGCAGCGGCTTTATCTGCCGGTCATTTTTCAGGTGCTCATCAAAAATTCGGAAGAAAAAATGAAACTGCACCAAAAACAAAATGAGTATAGTAAGGAAGCAGAGAATAATGCTTCCTTATTCAAGCGTTTTTATCAATACCAAAAGGAAAGGTTTCCGCTTTTAGGTCATGGATTGCTGGTAGCTTCTTTTAGTTTTTCTGCTATCTCTTATTCCCGTATTTGCCGTGGAGCAGAAGGCTTTGTGGCCTGGCCGGTTTATTTTGTTGGAATAGTAATTACCATCAGTCTTTTTTTGTTGGTTAGAATATTTGATGAGTTTAAAGATGCAGATGATGATTCAAAGTACCGAAAAAAATTAGCCGTTCCGCGCGGTTTAGTAAGCCTTAAGGAATTACTTGTATTAGGGATTTTGATTGTTCTGTTGCAAATTGCTGTCAACCTATTTTGGTTTCCACAGATGCTGGTTTTTTATGGTGTTGTGATTTTTTATTTACTGTTAATGGGCAAAGAGTTTTTTATTGCCGATTGGCTTAAGAAGAATCAATTCTTCTATATCACCTCTCACATGTTTATTATTCCCCTCATTGATATTTATGCCAGCGGACTGGATTGGTACCTCGAGGGAGTTCCTGCACCAACAGGATTGCTCTTCTTTTTTGCAGTTTCGTATATGAATGGTATTGTTCTTGAAATTGGACGCAAAATAAGGATTCCTGAAAAAGAAGAGAAGGGAGTAATTACTTATTCCTTTTTGCTTGGCTATCAACGGGCAATATGGCTTTGGATGGCTGTATTAATGATTACTTTTTGTCTTGGATTGGCAGCCTGTTATCATGCCGGATTTGGGCTTTCGGCTTCTTATATTCTTTCTTCTTTTTTATTGTTGGCACTTTTGCCTGCAATTTTGGCCCTGCGGAAGAAAACAGAAAGCAGCGCAAAAATGATGGAATTGGTTTCTGCACTGTGGACCATTGCCATGTACCTTTCGTTAGGTGGAATACCCATGTTAATGCAATTATTTTAAGGATGGAATTTATTAAAGATACACAATCGGAATTAGCGCTTAGCAAAGAAATTGGCGGAAAGGCTTCTAATTTATTTCGTTTAAAATCCATAGGAATAAATGTACCTTCTTGGGTCGTTATTCCCAATGAATCGCTTGAAGCACTGATTCCTGAGGAGGTAAGGAGTCAAAGCCCTGCACAAATTGTGGCTTTCATAAGCACCCTTCGGATTCCTTCCACCATTATTGAGGCTATCTGTGAATATTTAGGTAATGCTAAATTCATGGCTGTTCGTTCTTCAGCAATTGATGAAGATGGCAGCGATTTTTCATTTGCCGGTCAGTTTGAATCTTATCTTTTTATCACCCCTGTTATCCTTGCCGAACACATCAAGAAGGTTTGGTGTTCGGGTTTTTCGGAGCGTGTTTTTCAGTATAAAACCAACAATGGTTTAGGGGCCTCCTTCGGAATTGCGGTGATTGTTCAGGAAATGATACCTGCCGACAGGGCCGGAGTGGCTTTTGGTATTGATCCTGCAACCGGCAACCGTAAGGCTAAAATTATCAGCGCAGTGCTTGGTTTGGGAGAAGGGCTGGTTTCGGGTGAGTTGGATGCCGATAATTATTGGATGAAAGAAGGAGTAATTACTAAACAAATTGCTTCCAAAAATCAGATGGTGGTTCTGAATGATGAGCATCTGTCGGGCACCAAAATGGTAGCTGTAAAGGAAGAAGAACAACTGTTGCCCGCACTTTCTGATGAACAGGTGAAAGAGATATGTGCTGTTCTTGATATTGCATTTAAAGAATACGGTCGACCGCAGGACATGGAATTTGCTTACGCGAAAGGTAAGTTGTATTTGCTGCAATCCAGACCCATTACGAACTTGCATAAAATTCCGGATGCGGGTGGTAATTATATTCTTTGGGATAACAGCAATATTGTAGAATCTTATCCCGGTGTTACCACCCCATTAACTTTTTCTTTTATCAGTAAATCTTACGAAAGTGCCTACCGGCTTTTTTGCGAGTATTTAGGGGTTAGCGAGGAGGTTCTTCAACAGAACAAGAATGTTTTTGCCAATACCCTTGGTTTAATCAATGGGAGAGTTTATTACAACCTGAAATCTTGGTATCAAATGTTGGCCCTACTTCCCGGATATAGTATTAACGCTCGCTTCATGGAAAAAATGATGGGTGTTAAGGAACGCTTTGATATCCCTGAAAAGTTAATCATGTCGAAAGGGAAGGCTTGGTGGAGTATTCTGAAAATGATCATTAAAATGTATTTCAGATTTAGGAGTTTACCCCGCAAGAGAAGTGAATTTATGGTGTTGTTGAACAAGACCATTGCCCGGTATAAAGCCATGGATTTAAGTGAATGCAATGCGGTTGAATTAATGAATCATTATCAGGAATTCGAACGCGTTTTGTTGAATGAATGGAAAGCGCCTTTGCTGAATGATTTTTTCGCCATGGTTTGGTTTGGTATGCTGCAAAAGAGATGTGTTCAATATGGACTGGCTTCGAACCCCAATATTCATAACGATTTGTTGTGTGGAAGCAGCGATATCATTTCAACCCAACCCATACACCGCACCATTTCCCTAGCCGCCATGGTTGCAGGAAATCCTTTGTTGAAGAATCTTTTTTCTACCGCTCCTCCCGCAAGTATATGGAAAAGCTTGAAGGAAAGCACAGATGAAGCCGTGATAATGGTGAGGAAAGAAATTGAAAGATATATTGTAGATTTTGGCGAACGATGTATTGGGGAGTTAAAGTTAGAGACCGTTTCCTATACCCAGGACCCGGTGAAATTTATTCATATCCTTAAATCCTACGTTGATTCCAACATGACGCTTGATCATTCCAACGGAAAAGTGGAGCAAGAAATTAGAAGCAAGGCAGAGGAGTTGGTTCAACAAAAATTGAAGTATCGCTTTTTAAAGAAGTGGATGCTTAGTCGAACCATCAACAGAGCCCGTGAATTGGTTAGTTCAAGGGAGAACCTGCGATACGAGAGAACCAGAGCTTTTGGTATTGTCAGGGAAATTTTTTCTCAAATGGGAAGGAATTTTTATGCAGAAGGAATTATCAATGATAGCCGCGATATTTTTTATTTAACGAAAGAAGAAATATTTGCCTTTATTGAAGGTACTTCGGTAAACCTTAGTCTGAAGGACTTAATTTCACTTCGTAAATCAGAGTTCTCAAAATTCGAGCAAGGGGAAATTCCTGCCGAAAGATTTGCTACTTATGGATCCGTGTATCATGCGAATGATTTTTTTAATCAGTCGAGGGTTGAAAAAGTAGTAGGCGACATCAAGGGTATTGGTTGTTGTCCGGGTATTGTTAGGGCCAAAGTTCGCGTAGTGATGAATCCGGGCGAGGTGGCTTCGCTCAACGGTGACATTTTGGTCACCAGCAGCACTGATCCGGGATGGGTGACTCTTTTTCCGAGTGCCTCCGGAATCATTGTTGAGCGCGGAAGTCTTCTGAGTCATTCTGCTATCGTTTCGCGCGAAATGGGTAAACCCTGTATTGTAAGTGTTACCGGGTTACTAAAACGATTGAAAACAGGCGATGAAATTGAAATGGATGGCGGAACAGGAGAGATTAAAATCATCCATCAACAAGATGAGAAAGGTGATGCCTGATCTAATAAAAGTAATAGGACATGAATTTAATGTTTATTGTAAAATGGAAAAAGAACTAACCGAAAAAGTATCCTTCGATTTTATTCGTTATGCTAATTGTTGGGAGGATGCAGATATTTTATTGGCCGGATTAGCACCACCTTCGGGCGCAAAAATTCTTTCTATTGGATCGGCAGGCGACAATAGTTTTTCGCTGTTGTGTTGCCGGCCGTCATTGGTAGTAGCGGTAGATGTAAACAGAACGCAGTTGCATCTGATTGAATTAAAAAAAGCCTGTATTCATTTGTTAGCGTATGAGGAAATATTGGCTTTTTTGGGCTTTCATCCTTCAACCCAAAGGAAACTCATCTTTACAAAGATTAAAAAGGAATTGAGTAGCTCCTGTGCAGCTTATTGGGAGGCTAATTTAGACCAGATAGAAAGCGGCATTATTTCACAAGGAAAGTTTGAGAAATATTTTCAGTTATTCAGCAAGAAAATTTTGCCTTGGATTCATTCTCCTAAAACGATTCAACAGCTCTTCGCAGAAAAGGATGCGGAGTCCCAAAAGCTTTTTTATGATAAACATTGGAATACTTGGCGATGGAAATTTCTCTTTAAAATTTTCTTTAGCCGATTCGTCATGGGCAAGTATGGCAGGGATCCGGAGTTTTTGCGCGAAGTAAAAGTGCCGGTAGGAACCAGTATTTTTAATCGTGCAGAAAAGCATTTGTCGAGCATAGCCGCACAACATAACTTTATGCTACGCTATAATTTGAAAGGTGACTTTGAGAATTTGTTGCCTCATTATCTTGAGCCAAATAATTTTCAGGAAGTGAAAAAGAACCTCGGTCAGCTGGAAATATTTGAAGGTTATGCAGAGGATGCCATCCAAAAGTTCGGTACTTTTAATAGTATGAATTTATCCAATATCTTTGAATACATGGATCAAAACCTGTTCAGAAAAACTGCCGCAGAATTGTTGAGAGCCACCCAGCCCGGCGGTAGAATTGCCTATTGGAATTTAATGGTTCCAAGGGTAATGTCTGATTATTTTAAAGATGAGTTGATCCTGAAAAAGGAATTATCTGCTGAATTGTCACAAAGAGACAAAGGTTTTTTTTATAGCAATTTTATTGTAGAAGAGAGAAGATGAACCAGGATTTTTTGAATGCAATTTTACTGGGTGTTTCGTTTTTGCTTCTTTTCGGCATTGGCGAATTGATGTTTCATTATTTTAAGGTGAAGGTTGAACTGACCCGTAAATTTTCTCATGTCGGAACCGGATTGCTAACCATGTTGTTTCCCATACTTCTTGGCACTCATTGGTTGGTATTATTCCTTTGCTCTTTGTTTGCGGTGATTTTATTATTGAGCATGAAGTATAATTTTTTACAATCTATTAACGCGATTGAACGCGATTCTGTTGGAAGTATTGCCTATCCTGTTTCTGTTTATTTGTGCTATTTGGCCTTCGAACATTATCAGTATAGCTACTATTATTTCTATTTGCCGGTTTTGATTCTTGCCTTTTGTGATCCCTTGGCAGCCTTGTCGGGAAAGAAGTGGCCATTGGGTCGTTACAAGGTTGGAAATGAATACAAAACCTTAATGGGTTCAAGCATGTTTTTTTTCTCAGCGATAATTCTTCAAATGGTGGTTTTGGGTTTGTTGGGTTTTGATCCCTTGAGTAGCAGAGTTGTTTTAGTATCCATGCTTGTTGCCCTGATTGCCTGTTTTGCAGAGGCTTTTAGCAGTAGGGGCTTCGATAATTTAAGTATTCCCTTGTTTGTATTGTTAACCTTGATTAGTATCAATCAATTATTCGGTCCACCTTATGGAATTAGTGCGCACTTCCCCGGGCGATAGTCATTATCATTGGTTTGAAAATTTTTTGCCGGTAATTTACCCTGAAAACCGACTTCCTTATTTGAGAGGAAAAAACGCGCATGCAGATTTTTTGCAAGGACAATATCTTGTAATGAAATCGGGGATGGCCGTGGCCCGTTTTGCTATTTATAACAATCCATGGTTGAATTATAAGAATTTGTTTTCGGTGAGCATTGGTCAGTACGAGTGTATTGAGGATGAAACGGTGTCCACTTTCGCTTTGAATGAAGCCACTAACATTGCGCGTGCTTTGAAAGCCTCTTTTGTAATTGGCCCTATGAATGGTTCTACGTGGGACACCTATCGTTTTACCGATGCCTTTGATCAGCCATTGTTTTTGCAAGAGCAGGAACATCCATTATACTATCATGCGCAATTTTCGCGTGCGGGTTTTGAAGTAATTGCCAAGTATAACAGTAGTATTGATAGGTCGTTTACAAGGAATCAGCACCATGTTTTGTTAAGGGAAGAGGAATTGACACAAGAGGGTTTGCGCATCAGAGAAATTGACATTCATCGATATGAGGAGGAGTTGACAAGGCTTCATCCCTTTATTCTTGAGGCCTTTCAGCGTAATTTTTTATACACACCAATTGCTCTTCCATTGTTTTTGAAGAAATACCTAGAGGTGAAGCCTATGGTCAATGCAAAGCATGTACTCATTGCTGAGGATGCTGCTGAGAATATTGTCGGTTTTATTTTTTGTTATGATGATTTGTATAATACAACGGAGAAGTCGCTGGTGATAAAAACAATTGCCCGCAAGATGGATGCACAATGGAAAGGACTTGGACATATTTTAGCGAATCGAATTATCGATACGGCAGCCGCTGAAAATTATCAATCTTTGATACATGCTTTTATCATTGAAAATGGTACCTCAGCAGAGGCTTCAAGGAACTTTGCAGGAGAAGTATTTAAACACTATTCCTTATATGCCAAACCCTTATGATAAAAGAGGATTTTAATATTGTTGATTTGTTTTTTGATGCAGCAGCAAAGTATCCACTGAAGCCTGCTATTATCTATCATGAACAGATTATTTCATTTAGTGAATTAGAAGCATCCGTTAAGGCTACGGCCACCTATTTTGAATCAATGGGATTAAAGCGTGGTGATCGGGTTTTGATTTTTGTGCCCATGAGTATTGATTTATACAGAATCGTGTTGGCTGTTTTTTCGCTTGGTGCCACTGCTGTTTTTCTGGATGAATGGGTAAGCAAGAAGCGCATGGAGGAATGTTGTAGAATTGCCAATTGCAAGGCTTTTGTTGGCATTTTAAAAGCCAGGATTTTTTCTTGGTTTTCAGCAGAACTTAGAAAGATTCCCATAAAGCTAAGCATGAAGGGGAGTAACACGGGGGTCTATCGACCTACAACGGTATCTTCAACCGATACTGCCTTAATTACCTTTACCACCGGCAGTACGGGAACCCCCAAAGCTGCGAAGCGAACACACCAATTCCTTTATCATCAGTTTAGTGCATTGAAAGAAAAAATTAATCCTCAGCCGGAGGATATTGACATGCCTGTTTTGCCAATTGTTTTATTAATCAATTTGGGTGCAGGCTGCACCTCAGTTGTGGTTGATTACAAGGCAGGGAAACCGCACTTAATGAAGGCCCATGCGATTTTGGATACCATTCGTAAACAAAGGGTCAGCCGAATGGTTGCATCGCCCTTTTTTGTCAAGCAATTAGCAAGAGCGGTTCTTGAAAAGAACGTTCAATTGCCAACGCTGAAAAAAATTTTTACCGGCGGAGCACCTGTTTTCTCGATGGAAGCAGAACGCTATCGAAAGGCCTTTCGGGATTCAAGGATTGAAATAGTATATGGTTCAACAGAGGCTGAGCCCATTAGTTCCATATTGGCAGAAAAATTGATTGAGGAGTCGCTGAATGATTTTCAGCAAGGTCTTCCTGTAGGTAAGGTTTACAGCAAAGCTACGGTTAGGATTATTGAAATCAGCAACTCGGCCATTGTTTGTAAGCGGCACCATGAATTAGACCAAATTACCAAACCTGTTCAAACCATTGGCGAAATTATTGTTAGCGGTTTACACGTATTGGATTCCTACTATAACAATGAGGAGGCATTGAGGATGAATAAGATATTTGTTGAGGGAGTATGCTGGCATCGGACTGGCGATAGTGGCTATATAGATGCACAGGGAAGCTTATTTCTTACCGGACGTTGTTCCTCACTAATTCATTGGAATGGACAGCTTCTATCTCCTTTTATTTGCGAGAATTATTTGCAACAGATAGAGGGTGTTGAAATAGGTACCATTGTTCACCATCAGGAGCAATTGTTGATTGTTGTAGAAGCGAATGCTTTGGCAGACAGGAGGCTGATTGAAAAGAAGGTTCAGGAATTGCCTTACGGGATTACTTCGGTTAAATTTTTAAGGACCATTCCGCGTGATCCACGGCATCATTCAAAGATAGATTATGGCAAGTTATTGGGAATGTTGGATTGAGCAGAGCGAAGGCTTGTTTGTGAAATAAAGATTAATATTTTCATTTTTATTGGATATTGTTTTAATTGATGGGTATAAGCCATAACTTTACCAAGGATTAGAATGTTTAATTTTTAAAGCGTACATAAGATGTCAGACAGTAATTATCAAAATCAGCTCAACGAATGGATGAGCGATTGGAAGAAGAAATTCGAAGAAATGCAAGAGCAGCTGAGTTCAGGCAAGGTAGATGCTGTTGAAATGTTTGAGAAACAGAAGGAGCAGATGCGATCGGCTTTACACACTTTGAAATTGAACGTAGATAAGGTTACCGATGCGGGGGAGGAGCAAATGAAGAACATGAAAACCAGGATAGAGGAATTACAGTTGCAATTGTCATTGGGGAAGGCAGAGGGTTATGATTTGTTCAGGGAGCAGAAGAAGAAAATAGAGGAGGCGTTAGAAGAGATGAACCGTGCGGGGAAAGCTATTTATCATCAGGGTTTTGAGCAAGGCATGGAGGTCTTTGAGCACAATTCGAAAGCTTTTAAGACAGGATTGGAGATTGTTCAGTTGCAATATGCTTTGGCCAAAATGGATTTGAAGGATGATGCTGTTCGGTTGAGGGGTGAGTTAAATGAGAAAATGAAGGAAATGCAGGATATTTATGGCCAAGGCCAGAAGATGCTTGCCGAGCAGATGAAAGAATGGAATCAATTATGGCAGGATGGTTATAATAAGATGAAGACGTGGTCGGAGGGGTGGCAGGTTAGGTAGAGACGCGAGGCATCGCGTCTCCTTACCAGGAATGAATAATATTCATTCCTGGTAACAGAGCATTTCAATTCATTTCATTCAATGAATTCCCGTGGAGACGCGATGCCTCGC
>JBILVQ010000062.1:0-14379 GCA_044370375.1 Bacteroidia bacterium | reverse complement strand
TTCATTCTTTTCTTAGCCAATCCGTGTTGTCCGGGAGGATAATTTTTCTTCTCAAGAACCTTATCAGGACCAAAAATTGGTTCTCTGAATCGTCTTGCTATTTTGGATTTTGGACCGAGGTAACGTGCCATATTTGAAAAAAGTACGCGAAATTACGATTTTTTTTGTGAATTATACCCTTCTTCTTTTGGGAGGGCGACAACCATTGTGAGGAACCGGAGTTACATCTACAATTTCGGTAACTTCAATACCGTTGTTGTGAATGGTTCTGATGGCCGATTCTCTTCCGGCCCCTGGTCCCTTTACAAATACTTTAACTTTGCGCAAGCCTGCTTCGAAAGCGGTCTTGGTGCATTCCTCAGCAGCAACTTGGGCAGCATAAGGGGTGTTCTTTTTAGAACCACGAAATCCCATTTTACCGGCCGATGCCCAGGAAATAACATCCCCTGTGATATTGGTGAGGGAAATAATGATATTGTTAAAAGTAGCGTTGATATGAGCTGTACCCACAGCTTCTACCCTTACCACTCTTTTCTTTACCGTTTTAGTAGCTTTTGCCATCTTATTGGTGAATCAATGATTATTATTTAGTTACCTTTTTCTTGTTGGCAACTGTTTTCTTTTTCCCTTTACGGGTTCTTGCGTTGTTCTTGGTGGTTTGGCCGCGCAAAGGCAAACCGGAGCGATGACGTATTCCGCGATAAGAACCAATATCCATCAAACGTTTGATGTTTAATTGAACTTCTGAACGAAGGGCTCCTTCAACCCTAAATTTGTCACCAATGATATTACGAACCTTGGTTAATTGGTCGTCATTCCATTCCTGAACCTTGGTATCCCAATTGATACCAGCCTCAGAAAGGATAGTCTGTGCTGAGCTTCGACCAATACCGTAAATGTAGGTCAGGGCAATTTCACCCCTTTTGTTTCGTGGAATATCAATTCCTGCAATTCTTGCCATAGTTTAACTTGCTTTAATTATCCTTGTCTTTGTTTGAACTTAGGATTCTTCTTGTTAATAACATACAACCGTCCTTTTCTGCGAACGATTTTGCATTCAACACTTCTTTTTTTGATGGAAGCACGAACTTTCATGGTTTCTTTATTTGTAGCGGAAAGAAATCCTTCCTTTGGTTAAGTCGTAAGGTGACATTTCAACCTTCACCCGATCACCGGGCAAAATTTTTATATAATGCATCCGCATTTTTCCAGAGATATGAGCAGTTATCACATGGCCATTCTCTAACTCTACTCTAAACATGGCGTTTGAGAGGGCTTCGATGATGGTTCCATCCTGCTCTATGGATGATTGCTTTGGCATTTATTTTTTTTCCTTTTTTTATTTGGTTCCAAGAACCTGTTCAACAAAATCAAAACTTGATAAAACATCAACCCCATTTTTGGTAACCGCAATGGTGTGTTCGTAATGTGCCGAGGGTTTTCCATCCGTTGTAATAATTGTCCAATTGTCCTTGGCCTTTTTTACATCCTTTCTACCCATATTAATCATTGGTTCTACCGCAATAACTAATCCTTCCTTCAGCATGATACCTCTTCCGCGTCCACCGTAATTCGGAACTTCGGGAGCTTCATGTAAATTTCTGCCTATCCCGTGTCCAACCAACTCTCTTACAACAGAAAAACCATTTTGCTCTGCGTGGCTTTGTACTGCGTGAGAAATATCGCCTAATCTTTGTCCGGGTTTTGCAAAAGCAATGGCCTTTAACAAAGATTCCTTGGTGACCTTCATGAGTTTTTGTATTTCTTCAGAAACCTGACCAACACCGAAAGTGTAGGCCGAGTCTCCATAAAAGTCATTCATTAAAACCCCACAATCAACTGAAATAAGGTCACCCTCTTTCAATTCATACTTTCCTGGGATTCCATGAACAACCTCTGCATTGCAAGAAATACAAAGCGTAGCCGGAAAACCTTCATAGCCCTTAAACGCAGGCACTCCTCCGTTATCCAGAATGAATGTTTCTGCAATTTTATCGAGCCTTTCGGTAGTTACCCCGGGAGCAATTTCCCTGGCTACTTCGGCTAATGTTTTACCAACAAGTAAAGAACTCTTTCGAATTAACTCAATCTCTTCTAAGGTCTTATAATAAACCATGGAAAGATTACTTAATTCGTAACCATTGATACTGCGGATGGAGAGGTACGACCTTTGATTCGACCGGACTTCATTAAACCATCATAATGACGCATTAACAAATGACTTTCTATTTGCTGAAGGGTATCCAATACCACTCCAACCAAAATCAACAAGGAGGTTCCTCCGTAAAACAGTGCAAATTGTGAATTCACTCCCAGCTTGGTTGCAAAGGCGGGAAGAATGGCCACAAAAGCAAGAAAAAGAGACCCCGGAAAAGTTATTCTTGACATTACTGAATCAATGAACTCAGCGGTTTTCTTACCGGGCTTTACTCCGGGAATGAAACCACCATTTCTTTTCATGTCATCGGCCATTTGATTAGGATTAATGGTGATGGCAGTATAAAAGTAAGTGAAGATAATGATCAGTGAAGCAAAAGCAAAGTTATGCCAGAAGCCGGTATAGTCAGAAATTACCGATACAAATCCGTTAACAGAACCTGAGTCAGAAAAACCGGCTACAGTCAATGGAATGAACATGATGGCCTGAGCAAAAATGATTGGCATTACTCCAGAGGCATTAACCTTTAAAGGAATGTACTGGCGAACGCCTCCATATTGACGGTTACCAACAATTTTTTTGGCAAATTGTACAGGAATTTTTCGTGTACCTTGAACCAATAAAATAGAGATGACAATGATCAGGAACAGGAACACCAGTTCAACCAACAAAATTACCAAACCTCCACCTTGATTTTCGAGTCTGGAAACAAATTCCTGAACAAAAGAAACCGGCAGATTTGCAATAATACCAATCATGATAATTAAAGAAATTCCATTTCCAATTCCTTTGTCGGTAATTCTTTCACCCAGCCACATAATAAACATAGTTCCAGCCACCAACAGAAATAAACTTGTTACCCAGAACATAACGCCTGGATCCATAATTGCATTGGCGGGGATTTGGGTTTTAATATAACCCGGAGCTTGTAAAAGGGTTACCACAACGGTGAGCCAACGGGTATATTGGTTAATTTTTTTACGTCCGCTTTCACCTTCTTTTTGCAATCTTTGGAAATGAGGAACTGCCAAACCCATTAACTGCATAATAATAGATGCAGAAATGTAGGGCATAATACCCAAGGCAAAAATGGAGGCACGTGAAAATGCTCCTCCTGCGAAAATATTAATTAATCCGGCCAAACCTTCGGGGTTTCCGTTAGGGTCATTCAAGGCAGCTGAATCAACGCCAGGAATAACCACAAAAGAACCTAATCGGTAGATTAGCAAAAAGAACAAGGTGTTCAGGATGCGGGTCCTGAGCTCCTCAATCTTAAAGATATTCTTTATCGTGGTGATAAAATCCTTCATAATTATTTTCCGATCAATTCGGTTTTACCACCATTCTTTTCAATGGCATCTTTTGCAGATGCAGTGAAGCGATGGGCAGTTACTTCCAGTTTCGACTTTAATTCGCCCCGGCCTAAGATTTTAATTAAATCATTTTTCCCGGCAAGGCCATTGTCCATTAAAACCTGGTGGTTAATAACGGTAGCATTTATTTTCTCAGACAATTCCTGAAGGGTATCCAGGTTGATGCCGTTGTACTCAATGCGGTTAATATTTTTGAATCCAAATTTTGGAACCCTTCTTTGGAGCGGCATCTGGCCTCCCTCAAAACCAACTTTTGAAGAATACCCTGAACGGCTTTGAGCACCTTTATGACCACGGGTTGAAGTTCCACCACGGGTTGAGCCCTCACCTCGTCCTAAACGTTTGTTAACCTTTGTGGACCCTTTTGCCGGTTTTAAATTACTTAAGTTCATTGTTTGATACTATTTTTTGTTAACCAACGATTTTAACCAGGTGGCTAACTTTGTTAATCATTCCTTGAATAACAGCATTATCTTCCTTTTCAACAATTTGATTCATCTTACGAAAACCAAGTGCCTTAAGGGTTCTTTTCTGTCTTTCGGGACGGTTGATCCCGCTTTTAGTTTGTTGAATTTTAATTGTGGCCATGTTGAAAATGAATTAACCGTTAAAGACCCGACTTACACTGATTCCACGTTGCTGAGCTACTGTGTAAGCATCACGCATTTGCACCAGAGCATCAATGGTAGCTTTCACAACATTGTGAGGATTGGAAGACCCCTTTGATTTGGCCAACACATCGGTTACACCAACACTTTCAAGAACGGCACGCATTGCACCACCTGCGATTACACCGGTACCATGAGCAGCTGGCTTAAGAAAAACCCTTGAACCGCTGTATTTTCCGGTTTGTTCGTGAGGAACAGTACCTTTATTAATTGGAACTTTAATCAAGTTCTTTTTTGCATCTTCTATCCCTTTAGAGATGGCATCGGTTACCTCTTTGGCTTTCCCCAATCCGTAACCTACAACACCCTGTTCATTTCCAACAACAACAATTGCTGAAAATGAAAATGTTCTACCTCCCTTGGTTACCTTGGTAACCCTTTGAACAGCCACAAGTTTATCTTTTAACTCGATGTCGGCTGACTTAACTTTCTTGATATTTGCGTTGGACATTTTCTTGGAGGGATTTAAAATTTAAGACCATTTTCACGTGCTGCATCAGCAAGAGACTGAACTCTTCCGTGGTACAGGTAACCGTTTCGGTCGAATCGAACAGCAGAAATTCCTTTTTCTTTGGCTTTTTCTGCAATCAATTTTCCAACCATTCTAGCCTGGTCTTTTTTATTGATTTTTTGTTCTGCGATTTCTTTAGTTCTGGAAGACGCTGAAACCAAAGTTTCACCTTTGGAATCATCAATTACCTGAGCATAAATCTGTTTGTTGGAACGGAATACAGAAAGACGCGGAGCCAGGGCATCGCCCACAACAACTTTGCGGATTCTTCTTTTGATTCGTTCTCTTCTATCTTGTTTGCTAAGTGCCATTTTTGTTCTTGTTTATCAGTGCAACGATTATTTACCGGCTGATTTACCTGCTTTTCTTCTAAGTACCTCGTTAACGAACTTGATACCTTTTCCTTTGTAGGGCTCTGGAGTTCGGAAAGAGCGGATTTTTGCAGCCACCTGTCCAATCAATTGCTTGTCAATAGAAGTAAGGGTAATGGTTGGATTTTTTCCTCTTTCTGTTTTGGTTTCAACCTTCACTTCCTTGGGTAATTCAAGGGCAAGGTTATGAGAAAAACCGAGGGTTAATTCCAACATTTGTCCATTATGCGCGGCACGGTAACCAACACCAACTAATTCCTGCTCCAATTTATAACCCACAGAAACCCCGTGAACCATATTATTGATTAGGGAACGGTATAATCCGTGCAATGATCTTTGTTGTTTCTCATCAGAATCACGGGTCAGTACAATATGACCGCTTTCATCTTTCGAAACTTTAATGAGAGGATTAATATTTTGTGAAAGTTCCCCTAATGGGCCCTTTACTTTAACTGTTTCTCCGGTAATGGTAACTTCAACACCTTTGGGAAGTTGTATGGGGAGTTTTCCTATTCGTGACATGGCTGAAGTTTAAATTAGTTAATAAAACAAATAATTTCTCCACCCACCTTTTGAACGCGTGCTTCCTTATCGGTCATCATTCCTTTAGAAGTAGAAACAATGGCAATACCAAGCCCATTCATCACCTTTGGCATGGTTTCAACACCGGCATATTTTCTAAGACCGGGTTTACTTACACGTGTAAGGGTACGAATAGCACTGGTTTTGGTTACCGGGTGGTATTTCAAAGCAATTTTAATTGTTCCCTGAACATTGCTTTTTTCAACCTTGTAGTTTAGGATATATCCTTTTTCGAAAAGGATTCTGGTCATTTCCTGCTTCATTTTGCTGGCAGGAATTTCAACCAAACGATGATTTGCCTTGATGGCGTTCCTGATACGGGTCAGGAAATCTGAAATGGAGTCTGTCATTTTGTTAATATTTTACCCCGCACGCAGGGCAATTATACCTCGTTTCTATTTTTTTTACCAGCTGGCTTTGGTTACTCCCGGAATCATTCCTGATACGGCTAATTCACGGAAAGTAATCCTAGACACCCCAAACACTCTCATGTAACCACGAGGACGTCCGGTGATTTTGCAGCGGTTTCTCATTCTGATCTTAGAGGAATTGCGAGGAAGTTTTTGCAATCCTGCAAAATCTCCTGCTTCCTTAAGGGCAGCACGTTTTTCTTCGTATTTTTCGAAAAGCTTGAGGCGTTTTACCTCTCTTGCCTTCATTGATTCTTTGGCCATCTTACTTATTCTGGTTTTTAAATGGAACCCCAAACTCTTTTAACAAGGCAAAAGCTTCTGCATCAGAATTTGTTGAGGTCACAAAGGTAATATCCATTCCCATTATTTTGCTAACCTTATCGATAGAAATTTCAGGAAAAATAATTTGTTCTGTTACACCGAGGGTATAATTTCCTTTTCCATCGAAAGATTTCTCGTTTACTCCACGGAAATCTCTGATTCGTGGAAGAGCAACAGAAATTAATCTATCAAGAAATTCGTACATTTTTTCACCGCGAAGGGTAACTTTAACGCCAATGGGTACGTTCTTTCTTAATTTAAAATTGGAAATATCCTTTTTGGAGCGGGTAGCTACCGGTCTTTGTCCGGTAATCTGACTCAATTCACCAATGGCAGAATCAATCAGTTTTTTATCAGAAACCGCTGCACCTATTCCTTGGTTAATGCTAATTTTTAGCAAACGAGGAACCTGCATGGAACTTTTGTATTCAAACTGCTTTGACAAAGCAGGAACAATTTCCTTACGGTATTTTTCTTTTAATCGCGTTGTGTTGGCCATATTACTTAATCACCTCCCCTGATTTTTTAGCATAACGAACCAGTTTGTTGGTTTTAGGGTCAAGTTTTCTACCCACTTTGGTAGTCTTGCCATTTACAACCAACATCAAGTTAGAAATATTGATGGAAGCTTCTTGTTTAACAATTCCCCCTTGAGGGTTAGCGGACGTAGGTTTTGTGTGTTTGGAAACCATGTTAACGCCTTCTACCATTACGCGAAGCGTTTCACGGTCAACGGAAATCACCTTTCCCTCCTGTCCTTTAGCATCCCCTGAAATTACTCTCACGGTATCGCCTTTTCTTATTTTCAATTTTGTTGACATAATTCAATCAATCTTAAAGCACCTCGGGTGCAAGAGAAACTATTTTCATAAATTGCTTTTCACGCAATTCTCTGGCAACCGGTCCAAAAATACGGGTACCACGCATTTCGTCTGCAGCGTTTAAAAGAACCACTGCATTATCATCAAAACGAATGTATGAACCATCCACTCTTTTAACCTCCTTTCTGGTTCTAACGATTACTGCTTTGGATACTGCACCTTTCTTAACGCCACCAGAAGGGATAGCGTGTTTTACGGTTACAATGATTTTATCGCCTACACTTGCGTATCTGCGTTTGGTGCCTCCTAAAACTCTGATACAAAGAACTTCTTTTGCACCACTGTTATCTGCTACCGTTAATCTGGATTCCTGCTGGATCATCTCAAATAATTATTTAACCCGTTCAACAATTTCAACTAATCTCCAATTCTTGGTTTTGCTCAAAGGGCGCGTTTCCATGATTTTTACGGTATCGCCAATCTGGCAATTGTTTTGTTCATCATGAGCAACGAACTTTGAAGTAAGCTTTACGAACTTACCATACTTGGGGTGTTTCACTTTACGCTCTACAGTCACCACAATTGATTTCTGCATTTTGTTGCTTACCACAACCCCAACTCTTTCCTTTCTTAAATTTCTTTCCATTACAGGGAAATTATTTGGTTTTATTTCTTTTGCTGATTTCAGCCATCAGACGTGCTACATTTCTTCTGGCTACTCTGATTTTCATTGGATTATCCAATGGAGAAATCTGGTGACCCATTTTCATTTTTATCAACCCAACTTTCTCGACTTCTAATTTATCGAGTAATTCGGCATCATTCATTTCGTTGATAACGGTTTGCTTAATCATCTTTTCTTTGCTATTAGTTGGTTAGGCTGCCTCTTCTGCGTAGTCTCTACGAACAATAAATTTTGTTGCAATAGGTAATTTTTGTGCGGCAAGTCTCAATGCTTCCTTGGCGACAGCCAATGGAACCCCGTCGGCCTCAAAAATAATTCTACCCGGCTTCACAACGGCCACCCAATATTCAGGAGAACCTTTACCTTTACCCATACGAACCTCTGCAGGTTTTTTGGTAATAGGCTTGTCAGGAAAAATACGAATCCAAATTTGACCTTCCCTCTTCATATATCTTGTAACGGCAACCCTCGCAGCTTCAATTTGGCGGGCGGTAATCCAAGACATTTCTTCAGATTTGATGGCGAAGGATCCAAATGCGATCTGATTTCCTCGGTTGGAAATGCCTTTCATTTGGCCCTTTCCCTTGTGCATTTTGCGATATTTGGTACGCTTTGGTTGTAACATGACTGCTTTACTTGTAGGGCTTATTTATTTCCTGCCCCAGGTTTGCGTTTTCCTTTATTGAATTTTCCGTTTCCTTTGGCATTCGGAGCCGGTGCTTTTGCACCACCGGTGTTTCCAGAGAAACCGGCACTTTGTCCTACGTTCGGAGACAAATCTCTTTTACCATATACTTCCCCTTTGCAAATCCAAACCTTGATACCAATTCTTCCATAGGTAGTGTGCGCTTCGGAAGTTGAATAATCGATATCAGCTCTGAAAGTATGAAGAGGAGTTCTTCCTTCTTTGTAGTGCTCTGTACGCGCCATTTCAGCACCGCCCAAACGTCCGGCGATAGAAACTTTGATACCTTCTGCACCCATTCTCATGGTTGATGCCACAGAAGTTTTGATAGCTCTTCTAAAAGAAATCCTTCCTTCAATTTGGCGTGCAATGCTTTCGCTCACAAGATGAGCATCCAACTCAGGTCGCTTAATTTCAAAGATGTTGATTTGAACCTCCTTATGGGTGATTTTCTTTAATTCTTCCTTCAATTTATCAACCTCTTTTCCCCCTTTTCCAATAATGATTCCCGGACGGGCAGTATTAATGGTAACGGTAATCAACTTTAAAGTTCTTTCAATTACAATTTTTGAAATAGAGCCTTTTGCCAAACGGGCATTCAGGTAATTTCTAATTTGGTAATCTTCTACCAACTTTTCGGCATATTTATTTCCACCATACCAGTTTGAGTCCCATCCGCGGATGATGCCTAAACGATTGCTAATTGGATTTGCTTTTTGTCCCATGAAATGGTCTGTAATCTTTTATTTTGTTAATTAACTTCGGGTGTAGCAGCCAGTGAATCAATCACCAGGGTTACGTGGTTAGAACGCTTACGAATTCTATGACCTCGACCCTGAGGAGCAACTCTTAGTCTTTTCATCTGAAATCCGCTGTCAACAAAGACATCTTTCACAAAAAGATTTCCGTCTTCCAAACGTGCTCCTTCATTCTTTTGCTGCCAGTTTGAAATGGCAGAACGAAGAAGTTTTTCAAGTCGGCCGGAAGCTTCTTTGGGGTTGAATTTTAGGAGAAAGATTGCTTTCTCAACTGGTAATCCACGAACCATATCAGCAACCAAACGCATTTTACGTGGTGATGTTGGGCAGTTGACAAGTCTGGCGAAATACTTCGACTTATTCTCTGCTTTGCGAGTGTCTGCTGCTTTTTGTTTACGAGAGCCCATAGTAGGTCAGATTCTGTTCTTTTCTTATTTTTTTCCTTTGTCCTTTTTGTTTCCGGCATGACCACGGAAGGTACGTGTTGGAGCGAATTCGCCCAATTTGTGACCTACCATATTTTCGGTGCAGTACACGGGAATAAACTTATTTCCGTTATGAACAGCAAGGGTTTGCCCAACGAAGTCGGGGGTAATCATAGTCCTTCTTGACCAGGTCTTGATTGCTTGTTTTTTACCCGATTGAACTTGAGCAAGAATTTTCTTTTCAAGCTTTACGTCAACAAAGGGGCCTTTTTTAAGGGAACGTGCCATTTTCTTTTAACTCCTTACTTATTTTTTACGTCTTTCAATAATGTAGCGATTCGATGCATTCTTTTTTGCACGCGTCTTGTAACCTTTAGAGATTACACCGGTACGAGACCGTGGGTGACCTCCAGAGGCTCTACCCTCTCCACCACCCATGGGGTGATCAACAGGGTTCATGGCAACACCTCTAACACGAGGTCTGGCTCCTAACCACCTTGAACGACCGGCTTTACCGGATCTTTCCAAAGAGTGGTCACCATTAGATACAGTTCCGATGGTTGCTTTGCAGGTTAACAATACCAATCTGGTTTCACCGGAAGGCATCCTTAATACTGCATATTTATCCTGACGGGCAGCAAGTTGAGCGTAAGCACCGGCAGAACGCGCCATTACAGCACCTTGCTTAGGTCTTAATTCAATTCCATGGATGATTGTACCCAATGGAATTTCGCTTAACAACATGGTATTACCAATTTCAGGTGCAACACCCGGACCGGATACCAGCTTTTGTCCAACTTTAATTCCATTTGGCGCTAGGATATAACGTTTTTCTCCGTCGGCATAAACCAACAAAGCAATACGTGCAGAGCGGTTTGGATCATATTCAACAGAATGAACTGTTGCAGGGATTCCATCCTTATCTCTTTTAAAATCAATAATTCTATATTGACGTTTATGACCACCACCGATGTAGCGCATGGTCATTTTTCCTGAGTTATTTCTACCTCCGGACTTTTTGATAGAAACTACGAGACTCTTTTCAGGAGTTGCTTTTGTAATTTCCTCAAAGCCGTTAACGATTTTAAATCGTTGTGAGGGGGTTAGGGGGCGTAATTTACGGATTGCCATGTCTTAGATCAGATGTTTGCGTAAAAGTCAATTGTATCACCTTGTGCAAGAGAAACCACCGCTTTTTTAGTGGCATTTACACGACCGGAAACAGGACCTCTACGAGTGTTACGGGTTTTAACCTTTCCAACAAAATTTTGCGTCCAAACTTTATCAACTTTTACATTGTAAATGGATTCAATGGCATTGCGGATTTCTATCTTGTTTGCACCATCAGCAACCTGAAAGGCAAAGCGATTCAATTTTTCCGAAGCAGCCGTCTGTTTTTCGGTAATTAAGGGGCGGATAATAACACTCATTTTATGCCAGTATTTTTTCAATTTCAGAAATCGCACCCTCGGTAAGAATCAGATTTGCAGCATTCAAAACATCGTAAGTGTTTAGTTCTGAAGCAGTTACAACCTTACTGCGGGTTAAATTTCGGGACGACAAATATACATTTTTATTTGATTCCCCAAGCACAAGGAGTGTTTTTTTATCCCCAAGCTTAAGATTTTTCATCATTTCAAGGTATCCCTTGGTTTTTGGCGAATCAAAAGTGAAGTTTTCCAAAACGGTCAGGTTATTCTCTTTAACCTTGTAAGCCAAAGCCGACCTTCTGGCCAATTGCTTCATTTTCTTATTCAATTTAAAAGAGTAATCGCGGGGTTGAGGACCAAAAACACGGCCTCCTCCTCTGAACACAGGAGACTTGATGCTTCCTGCTCTGGCGCCACCGGTACCCTTTTGTCTTTTCAATTTTCTGGTACTATAGTTAACCTCGGCTCTTTCTTTTGATTTATGCGTTCCCTGACGTTGATTGGCCAAGTAAAGTTTTACATCCAAGTAAATGGCATGATCGTTTGGTTCAACTCCAAAAACCTCTGGATTGAGAGCTACGGACTTTCCGGTCTCTTTTCCTTGTGTGTTAAATACGTTAACTTTCATGACTATTTCTCCAATAATACGGTTGAACCTTTTGCTCCGGGAATGGCACCTTTTACCAAAATCAGGTTCTGGTCGGCCATTACTTTTACAATCTCAAGGTTTTGAATTTTTACTCTTGCATTTCCTTTGTGACCGGCCATTCTCATTCCTTTGAATACACGAGAAGGAAAAGAAGAAGCTCCTAAAGATCCGGGGGCACGCAATCTGTTATGTTGACCGTGGGTCTGACCTCCTACCCCACTAAAACCATGGCGTTTTACAACACCCTGGAAGCCTTTACCTTTTGAGGTTCCGACTGCGTCAACAAAATCTCCTTCATTGAAAATTTCAACAGTAACGAGTTCACCAAGTGTAAGCGCTTTTTCGAAACCCTTAAACTCAACTAATTTGCGTTTAGGAGCAGTTTTAGCTTTTGAAAAATGACCTTGCATAGCCTGCGAAGTGTGTTTTTCCTTTTTATCGCCAAAACCCAACTGAACAGCCTCGTAGCCATCGGTCTCAACGGTTTTTACTTGCGTAACAACGCAAGGACCAGCTTCAACTATCGTGCATGGTATCACTTTACCATTGGCATCGTAAAGACTAGTCATTCCAATTTTTTTACCAATTAAACCTGACATGGAATTGATTGTGATTGATTAATTAATTATTCTGGTGAATTCGTTAGACCTTGATTTCAACTTCCACACCACTCGGAAGTTCAAGTTTCATTAATGCATCAACAGTTTTTGATGTTGAGCTGTAAATATCCATCAAACGTTTGTAGGAAGACAGTTGAAACTGCTCTCTTGCCTTCTTGTTAACGTGGGGTGAACGTAACACTGTAAAAATCTTTTTGTCTGTTGGAAGCGGAATAGGTCCACTTACAATTGCACCGGTTGATTTTACCGTTTTTACAATCTTCTCAGCGGATTTGTCCACTAAATTATGATCGTAAGATTTTAGTTTTATTCTGATTTTCTGGCTCATTATCGTTAGAAAATAAAAGCGATTAAACTTTTTCGGCTTTCTTGCCTTTGGCTTTTGAAATTACTTCTTCCTGGATATTTCTTGGTGCTTCTGCATAATGCGAGAACTCCATGGTTGAAGAAGCTCTTCCTGAAGTAATGGTTCTGAGTTGGGTTACATAACCAAACATTTCAGCCAGAGGAACTTTTGCTTTCACCACTTGTGATCCGGCTTTTGAATCCATTCCTTCAATCTGACCTCTTCTTTTGTTCAAGTCACCTACAACATCACCCATGTTTTGCTCTGGGGTAATAACCTCTACCTTCATGATAGGCTCAAGCAATACTGGTCTTGCGTTTGGCAATGCTTCACGGAAAGCTGTTTTAGCACAAATTTCGAAAGACAATGAATCGGAGTCAACCGCGTGGTACGATCCGTCAATTAATCTTACCTTCATGGTTTGAATTGGGTAACCGGCCAATACACCATTTTGCATCGATGCCTTGAAACCTTTTTCAACAGAAGGAATATATTCTCTTGGGATGTTACCACCCACAATTTCATTTACGAACTGAAGACCTCCGTTTTTGTCATCCGGAACGAAAGATTCATCCACCGGAGAAACGAAAAACTTAATATCGGCAAATTTACCACGACCACCGGTTTGTTTCTTGTAAACCTCACGGTGTTCAACATTTCCGGTAATGGCTTCTTTGTAATTTACTTGTGGAGCTCCTTGGTTAACCTCAACTTTAAACTCTCTTCTTAAACGGTCAACAATAATTTCAAGGTGTAACTCCCCCATTCCACTGATAATGGTCTGACCAGTTTCCTCATCACTTTTCACACGGAAAGTTGGATCCTCTTCGGCCAATTTATTCAATGAAACACCTAAACGGTCAAGGTCACCTTGTGTTTTTGGTTCAATGGCCAAACCGATAACCGGCTCAGGGAATTGCATTGCTTCCAAAACAATTGGATTCTTCTCATCGCAAAGGGTATCTCCTGTTCTGATATCTTTAAAACCAACGGCAGCACCGATATCCCCGGCTTCAATGTATTCAATTGCATTTTGCTTGTTAGCGTGCATTTGGAAAATCCTTGAAATCCTTTCCTTGTTGTTACTTCTTGTATTCAACACGTAAGAACCTGCATCCAATCTACCACTGTATGCTCTAAAGAAACAAAGACGTCCAACGAAGGGGTCAGTAGCAATTTTAAAGGCCAAAGCAGTGAAAGGGTCTTTGGCATCCGGCTTACGGGTAACTTCTTCACCGGTATTAGGGTTGGTACCAACGATGTTATCCTTGTCCATTGGAGAAGGCATTAATTCCATCACGTAATCCAACATGGTTTGAACCCCTTTGTTTTTGAAAGAGGAACCACACAACATAGGAACAACTTTATTGGCAATACAAGCTTTTCTAAGGGCTGCAATGATTTCTTTTTCAGAAATGGAGGCAGGATCCTCGAAAAACTTCTCCATCAAAGAATCATCAAATTCGGCAATAGATTCGAGCAGTTTTTCTCTCCATTCCAAAGCTTCATCCTTCATATCATCAGGAATTGGCACTTCTTGGAAAGTCATTCCCTGATCATGTT
>JBILVQ010000232.1:0-4847 GCA_044370375.1 Bacteroidia bacterium | reverse complement strand
AAACTGGCTACCATCATTAGAAAATTAGGCTATCCCGACAAGTGGAGAGATTATTCAAGTTTGGCCATTACCCGTAATTCTTTGGCCGAAAACGTAATGGCGGCCACCCGTTTTGAATTCAATCGTATGATTACCAAAATTGGACAACCGGTTGATAAACATGAATGGCACATGTCTCCTCCAACAGTTAATGCCTATTATAATCCTTCTATCAACGAAATTGTTTTCCCGGCAGGAATTATGCAACCTCCCTTCTTTGACCCGAATGCTGATGATGCCATCAATTATGCCAGAATTGGTGCCGTAATTGGTCATGAAATTTCTCATGGCTTTGACGACCAGGGAGCTAAGTTTGATGCAAAAGGGAATTTAAAAGATTGGTGGACGGCACAAGACAAAGAAAAGTTCGAAGCAAAAACCAAAGTAGTGATTGAGCAGTTTAATGCATACGTTGCTATTGATACCATGCACCTGAACGGAAACCTAACGGTAGGAGAAAACATTGCTGATTTAGGCGGATTTTCCATCGCATTTGAGGCTTATCAACGCTCTTTAAAAGGCAAAGAAAAAAAGAACTTGGATGGATTTACGCCTGAACAAAGGTTCTTTATTGCCGGTGCGCAAATGTGGAGGTCTCTCTATACCAACGAGGCCTTGAAAAAACAAGTTCTTACAAACCCTCATTCGCCCGGCAAATTCAGGGTTAACGGACCCTTTTCCAACATGCCTGAATTCTACGCTGCTTTTAATGTGAAGAAAGGTGATAAAATGTACCGTGAAGAAGCCATCAGAGCAAAAATCTGGTAGTCGTTCTTTTTCGGCTGTTAAAAAGCTACGCGTAATGCGTAGCTTTTTTTTTTCAGAAAATCCGACCCGGGAATATCACCACCTGAATAAAATTAAATTCTAATTGATCCAAAAACATGGTGCCTTTGTTGGCTACCGAAATGCCCAAACCGGGCGTCCATCTTAAATTGGTACGCAACAGGATGGATTGTATCCTGTTGGGCCGGATGTCCCAGCCAAAAACAATTCCTGCGCGAATCAATTTTTCTTCTAATGCATAATGAATCATCGTTGAATCTGCTTCGGTAAAGCCAATGTTTTCCCTTCCAACAACAAGACCTGCAAAGGGAACAAAACCATGATAATCGCCCAAAAATTTGTAGACCTCAAAACCAAGTGAACGCCTTGTTAATTGCTGCTGAAGCCCAAAAGCCTCTTTAACACTTTTGTTTTTTCTGTAAACCAAATTCAATTGCAAATCGGGGGAATGAAAATAATAACCTAAACCAAATTCAGGAAAAATGCCAACGGTTTTGTGCTGATACAAAAAAGGTCGTTCCTGGGCAATAAAAGGAGATGAACGGGTAAAAAAAGCTGAAGAAGGCCCAATGGCCAAGGTAATTCCATTTAAACGTTTTAATTTGGCCAGCGTGTCTGTTAATAATTGGGTTCTTCCGGATTGCCAGTCTTTTTCGGCACTTAAAGTGGTTTCCATCATCCACTTGATCCCGATAGAAAACCTTAAAGCCGGGGTTTTAATTTCTCGCCCTAATTCTTTTTCAAAATAATAGTTGAATGAATGATTCCAAAAGTAGGAGAGGCCAAAGTCCAGCATACAGGCTCCATGCAGAAAACCAAAGCCTGCTGAGAGCGGAAATTGTGCCCTTTCGAAATGTCCGCCTTGTCCTGAACGAAATCCACCATACAAAAAACCGGCCCCTACAAATGGACTTACCCGATGGTGTTTTAAACGGGTAATAAAAAACTTCCCTCCGGTTTCGACTTCCTGTTTAATTGATTTGTTCATGAACTGAAGGATGGGAATGCTGACAAAAAAATCAGCCTTACCCCAAAAATGGGTGCCACCGATAAGCACCCTTGCCTGCGACATTCCTTCCATTTTTTGGGGCGTATAACTGCCGGGGACATCGGAATGAAAGGTGCTTGCAGAACCGGCAGGAAAAAAGGAATAGTCAAGGCCAACATTTAGCTGCGCAAAACGGTGTCGGGTATGCCCACCTCCTTGATAAACCTGTGCGTTGGAAACAGCATAGAACAGGCAAAAGAAAACGAAAAGATGGATTAGACCACTCCTTATCATATCGTTTGTTTTTTGGGTTTAGGGCCAGTAAACTTTCTTGTGTAATAAACGATCACGGGTGTGAAAATAAAGGTAGGAAGTATCCAGGGAAGCCATGCAGGTTCAAATTCTTTTATGTTTACAACAATAAAGGCTGTAAGGGTTGCAATATAAGAACCCATCATCATGCCGATATGTCTCCTTAACCATGCATTTTTAGGAAAATCTGGTTTGGTTGCTTTTCTGAATAAAAGAAATTCGCCCACCATTTGAAACAAACTTAAACTGCCGAAAACCAGCAAAACAATATGGAGGGACATAACCATTTGAATGGCATTGGCGGTTCCAATCAGCAACAAAAGCCAGTCGTACCATGCAGGTTGAAGTGATTTATTTTTTATAGACCGATAGCCCGCCATTAATTGGTAAAAGGAGAAAATACCAATAGCAAAAAGGAATTGATTTCCTTTCATAACTGAAATGAGCAGGGCCGAAAAACAAACACTTGTCATTGCAAAAAAGAAGATTTTGCCCGAAAGGATGTGTTGTTTTCCTCCCTTTTTGAAAATCATGGCCAATAATCCGCATAGCAAAGCGGTAAATCCTGATATTACGTGGAGGCCGAGGGATAGTTGATAGGTTATTTCCATTGTTTGTTTTTTTTTGCAAAAGTGACGCGATCACTGAACCCATCAAAGGGTTTTGGGGTCAATAACAAAGAATGGGGCATTCGGCAAAAAAGCGGGGTCAAAAACAATGGCTGGGGCGAATGGGAAGGGCGAAACTTCAAGTTTCTAGCCCCAGAGGGTAGAAAAAGGAAGCTTTTTTATTCAATGTTTATGTGGAACAACTAGTTTGTTTTGCGTGGAAAAAGAATTGTCATGGCATTTGTAATAATAAAGAATGGTTGCCAGCCGACTATAAATTTCTAGGCAGTTGAGTGGTTAGGATAATAAAAATTCCGGGACTAGGTTTATTTAAAGGGGCAAAAAAAAAGCCATCCTTATGGGATGGCTTTTTCTGAAGAAGAAGTATTTTAGAACTTCGCTCTTGTTTTACGTTTAACAACTTTTCTACGTTGTTGCAAGCTCTTGTATTTAGATTTGTAGAACTTGTTCTTTCCTTTTAAAACGTAGGAATAAGTTACCAACAAAGACAGATAATTGTCATTATTGGATTCATCACCACGCTTGTTGAGTTTTCCGGTGTTTTTGTTGAAATCCTCATAGCCATAATTGGCAGCACTTGAAGGCTTAACTTTCGTTTCTGCACCTGTAACTGGGTCCTTTACAGTTGGCCAAGTTTCAGGGTTTCTGTTGGCCAAAGTTCTGGCGTTATCACTGCCTAGGGTTGCAGGATCAACATAAACCGTTGAAATATCATCCAAGTAATCAGAGAAGGTCCATCTCCATCCGAATTCTAAACCGATTCTGTGGTTACGGTTAATGGTGTAGGAGAGTCCTAGACCAACTGGCACTACAGGAACAAACCTTGAATACTTAACACCCTCAGTTTGTAAAGGTTGTAATGCGACCATTGATCCATTCAATTCTGCCTTTGGGTTACTGTAAAGCAAACCTACCCCAACGAATAAATAAGAACGGAAATCTACCTTTTTTCTTGAACCTCTCAAGCCGGGGCGACCGGAAACATTGGAGGATTTGTAGAAATAATATTCTACTGTTTCAGTCAACTCGAACATGTTATTTCTGAAACTTAAATTCCGCTGATTACGGGCCGGGTTTGTACTTAAAGAGTCATCCCCTTCAATGGTAACGTGTGTTAAACTGGTTTTGAAGGAAATTGCCGGACGGAATTTGTATCTGGCAAAAAATGTTTCGGTATTTCGGGTTTTTTGAACCTTCAGGTCATAAATAAAGTCACGTCTGGTTTTGTCCTTACCACCAATGTCTCCGAGGTAATTACTAACACCAACGCCACCACCGAAATCCCAGCGATATTGAGCATGGCCAAAATATGGCGCACTCAAAAGGGCTAAAAGAATAACTATTTTTCTCATGGTTGCAAAAGTATATAAAAATTTCTGAGTAAAAAAATTGACCTAAAAAACATTTGAATAATAAATTGTTAATAACCTTGGATAATTTTTTAATTATCTAATTATCATTCCTTTACAGGGACAAATTCCTTCTCCCAAACCGCAATTACCACCGTTGCAAGACAATTTCCGAGCACATTCACCGATGTTCTGGCCATGTCCATCAGGCTATCTACGGCCAATATCGCAAACACAGGTTCTGGCGGCAAATTGAAACTCGCTACTGTTCCCAATAGGATAACCAAGGATGCCCTGGGAACTCCCGCAACTCCCTTGCTGGTTAGCATTAGTGTAAAAACCATTAATAATTGCTGACCAAAACTCAGTTCAATACCTGCAGCTTGAGCCACAAAAACCGAAGCAAGCGACAAATAAAGTGTTGTTCCATCCAGATTAAAACTATATCCTGTCGGCATCACAAAAGAGACAATTTTTCTTGGGACCCCAAGTTTTTCCATGTTTTCCATGGCTTTGGGTAAGGCAGACTCAGAACTGGTAGTAGCAAAGGCAATACTTACCGGTTCGGCCACCGCTTTTAGAAACTGTCGAAATGGCAATTTAATGATTAAGCCAACTGGGACCAAAACCACCAGAATAAATACTGCAAGGGCAAGATAAAGGGTGCCTACCAGTTTCAACAGGTTGGCCAAAACGCCAAATCCAAGAGAGGCCACCGTATGCGCAATGGCTGCTCCAACTGCG
>JBILVQ010000231.1:0-4898 GCA_044370375.1 Bacteroidia bacterium | reverse complement strand
CAGGATTCTTTTCATGATGACAGGGGTAGAAAAATCATTTTATTCAGGCACTAAATTAGCGAAAATTGTCAATTTGAAAACGCTGTATGAACCTGAAAATTATTAAAAATAAACACGCCTACAAGGCTAAATGCCGGAAGGGAGGGTTGGTTTGGGAAATAATGGGCAAATAATTAAATCACAAATTTCATTCTCGAAAAACTAAATAATAAAGGAAAAATAATTCTTTACCAAACTACATCCTTCAAAGTACCAAACCATTTAGCACTAATGACATAGATTAGATGTGCTCTAATCGAATAATCGGATATAGAATTGTTTTACTTGGTTTGAATGTTTAGGCATGAATTCAGCAATTTCTACTAATCTAAATTCCTCCCAGTTGACCACGTTTTGTTAATTGTCTGAACCGTGTTTGTTTGATTTGCCTAGTGGGCTTGATTTTTCCATTTTTCAATCCTTGCCTTGCATTCTTTTTCGGGTAGTTTAAGTTTTGAATTTATAGTATTGAGTTCGTTAAGTTTGTTTATGGCAATTTCAGTTGTGATACAATTGTGTTCTAATAAAGCGTCAAATACCCATAAATGCCCGTGAACATCTACTTTCATTTCTTTTGCGTACTTCCTTAATGGGTTGTCTGAGGTTATTAAAGAAGCCTTGAGTTTTTGGGCACAATGCAAGGCAGAGCAATCTTTATCAGAGAACTGTGGCTTTTGAGCTTGAATTGTCATAATACTGAGCATATCATCTACATCTAATGCTTGAATGATGAGTTTTCCGTTATCAATGTATGGTTGTAACTGATTTTTTTGCTCGTCATATAATTCATTTTCAATGATAAGATTGGTAGAATGAAACTCCCACGTTATATCGAAAAAGGCTTCTATTAATTGAAGCTTAATTAAGTCTATGAGAATATTGGCATCATTTACAACTACAATCATATCGCCATAAATTCGTCACGAAATTGTGCTAGTTTCATATTAGATAAACTTGCGGCTTTGCTCATTGAAATAATTTCTTCGGCAGTTGCCCTATATATTAATTGTTTGAAACGAGAGGAATGCTCTACCCCCTTATATTCACCAAAACCAATTTCTTTTTTGTGCTTAGGGTTGCTGTTTACCCAAATACGAAATCGCACATATTGGTCATTAGAAATAATACCTAAGTTCTTGGCACGAGCCATAATGGCTTGAATAGAAATACCATAAGATTCTTTGATATGAATGAGTTCATTTAAAGAAACAGAATTCCGTCTTTCGCCTAACTCATTAAAAAGGGCTTCTTTAGTCAATAGCATAGCCCCGGCAAATTGATGACAGAATTTTTCTATTTCTTGATGACTAAAATCTTCGTTGTTAATATTGAGTAACAAATGCCCTAATTCGTGCAAAGCGGTAAACCGTTTACGCTCAACAGTAAAGTTTCTATTTATTACTATGACTGGTATCGCTTGATTGGCCCAACCTGATAAGCCATCAAATTTTTCATCAGCATCAATCTCTACTACTTTAATATCGTTGTCTTCTAAAATTTCAATGACATTAGGCAAGGAATTGATTCCCAAATCCCATTGTTCCAAAAGTTGTCCTACTGCCTTTTCAACATCTTCGGCATTTTCAATAACTAAATCCTTAATTGGGTTTACAAATGAATTTTTAAAGTTTAAAAAAGTTTCCAATTCAATATAGCGTTCTATATTGTCTTTGATATTCTCTTTAATCGCATTGATTTTCTTAACGGGAAGGCCACTTTTTTTTCTGAATTCAATGTTCCTAATTTCTACGGTTTGAGGTCTTAGGAAGTAGTCAGTTTTTACATCAAGTGCTTGCGATAAAGCAATGAGCACTTTACTATCAGGCATCATTTCACCTTTTTCATATTTGCTAATTGCGTTATGACTTACAATCCCATTGAGTATATCAGAAAGCTCACGCAATGATAGACCCGCTAACATCCTGGCTGATTTGATTCTATTTCCTACTTGCTCTTTCATCATTGTTTTTATCTTAGTTTACAAAAATACAAATAAATTATGAATTGTAAACCCTATGGCATTAAATTTCTATGCCAACTTTTTGAAGGTTGGCTTATTCAATAATGCATCCATCTTTCCTAAATTATATTCTTTCCAGTGGCCGGAGAAAGTTAGTTGGCTGTATTAGGGCTTTTAGAATTCAATGATTTTTGGATGAATCCTTTCATGGTATAATTTTACAAATCGCTGTCTAAACGGTTTTTCATTTACTCTTTCTAGGTTTCTTTAAACTGGCTGGCTCTGCTTTCTTTTCCAACTTTTTAATGCTTTCGGTCGTTGGTAGATTTTCAGGCATGGTACCGCCTAATTCTTGTATGGTTTTGCGGACTTTTTTACCTACTTCATAATGGGTTTGATTGGCCTGCTGTTTGCCATTGATCTGTTCTCGTTTCAGCTTTTCTTCGGTTTGTGTAGCGCGGAACAGGTTGGCGGCTAATTCCGTACTGCCCATGTGGTCAAGGATCTGTTGGCTTTTCTTTAGTCCTTTCTTTTGGTGTATGCCCTTGGCATCTAAACCACCATACAAGCCTTTGTAACCGTGGTTTTGAAATATGGCAAAGTCCACCGGCTCAATAACCCCCGCATCTTTAGCGGCAGCTGCCAAATGGGTATTGTGTTTTGCCAATTCGTTACGCAAAAACAAGCGTTTCTCCTCTTCAGTGCTTAGTTTTTGATAGGCTTCTAACCCTTGTAGTTCCTGAATACGGGTTTGAACGGCAAAATAGGTTTGTCCAAGTGCCACTACTTCTTTGCCTGGGTCAGCATTTTGCACGATGAGGTAACAGAAGTATCTTGACAGCCTGAAACTCGGGTAGGTATGTTTCGCACCCTGCCCTGCTTCTAACACCTCGTTGGTTTCAACGAGGTGTTCGGAAACCACTTGGCCACTATTGGCACAGGCTTCTTTCGCTTTATTGATTACACCAACAAAGTTTCTGCTAAAATCCGCATATTCCAATGCTTTAGCCAATTGACGCGCATACCAAAATTCGTTGCCGTTTTCATCTATCTGTTTGATTTGCTCAAAGAGCGAACTCCCTTGCTTAAGAACCTTCTTTTTCATTTTCTTCTTTTTCAGTCTAAAATTGTTGCAAACCGCTGGGTTTGGACTTTTTATTTGTACGATGGTTTTTCTTCTTGGTTTATTTAAACTTTCAGATTTCGAAAATAAACATCGGCTTGAGCCTTTTCTTTTTGCGAATTTATCATTTTATTTTAATCCATGAGATAAAGACAATGGCCTAATGGGAAGGCTCCAAAAAATATTCTAACTTTTCATCCTATTTTCTCTTTGAACCCATCAAATAAAAAAACTGCTTAAACGCTTTTCAACCCAATTTCTTGCTGACTATTTCTTCCAAAACAGCGAAAACTAATCCAAGATATTTTTTAGTCAGGCACCATTTGCGTGAGGGACCGCCACGGAAACCCTTTTTTTGAAAACGGAATTTCAAATAAATCCCTTAACTGACCTTTAGTGATTATTTTCATTTGCCTCTTCAAAAAAAGGTTGCAGTAAGGGCCCGGTGCTGCTTTTACGGGTGCATAAAAAATGGTGATTCCCTGCATCTTGTACATTGTCCTAAATGAATTTGTTAGCAGCACACGCCCACAAAAAAACACTGCCAGCTTTCGCCAACAGTGTTAGAACAGCAAGCCTGTAAGCCGGGTTCTGTGCCACAAGGAATTGCTTCCCCATGGCTTCTATCATTTATCTTGTTCCGCTGTCGCCAACGGAATCCAGCAACCTACCCACCGGAGCTCACCTTGCGGTGATGGAACGGGCAGCCCCAATTTACTCCGGCCTATTTGGTCTTTCAACCCATAAGGTTTACCCCGTAACAGAGTTGCCCCTGCACGCGTGAGCTCTTACCTCACGTTTTCACCCTTACCAGGTTGCGAACACCCTGGCGGTAATTTTCTGCGGCACTGTCTGTAGATGGTTCCTCATCCCCTACCCGTTAGGTAGTATGGCGCCCTGTGTTGCCCGGACTTTCCTCTCCCCGCCGAAGCGGACAGCGATAGAACGTCTTGCCTCCACAAAGTTAAGCATTCAATTGCTAATTTTCTCGCTTTAAATGTCCCTGGTCAAATTGTAGCTTGCTCAAACCCGCATAGATACCATTGGGCTTTAATATCAATTCATCATGCGTGCCCGTTTCTGCAACACGACCATCGTCAATCACCAGTATTTTATGGGCCTTGCGAATGGTACTCAATCGATGCGCCACCACAAAAGTAGTCCTTCCTACCATCAAAGCATCCAATGCCTCCTGCACCAAACGCTCCGATTCTGAATCCAATGAACTCGTAGCCTCATCCAACAACAAAATAGATGGATTCTTTAAAACTGCACGCGCAATGGCAATCCGCTGCCTTTGTCCTCCACTTAATTTTACACCGCGCTCTCCTACCATCGTGTCATATCCTTGCGGAAATGAAGTAATAAATTCATGCGCATTCGCCTTAATGGCCGCATCTTTGATCTCTTCCATGCTTGCTCCTGTGGCCGCATAAGCAATGTTCTCGCGGATGGTGCCGCCAAACAACAACACATCCTGCGGTACAATGGCCATCTGGTCGCGCAAATAACTCAAAGGATATTCGTTGATTTCTTTTCCATCCACCATTATTTTTCCTTCGCTGTGCGGATAAAAGCGCAATAACAATGAAATGATGGTTGATTTGCCGGCCCCGCTCTGACCAACAATGGCAATGGTTTCACCGGGATTGGCATCAAAACTCAGTTGCTTTAATACCGGCATCTCAAGTCGCGATGGATAGGCAAAATTTACCTGATCAAAACGCACTGCTCCCAACAATTTATGCTTGTTTTCCTTGTCAGCCTCGTGCACAG
>JBILVQ010000049.1:0-16820 GCA_044370375.1 Bacteroidia bacterium | reverse complement strand
AAGGAGGGGAAAACCTATTGCCCTACATTGAAACTACCATTGAAAACGGAATATTGCACTTTAAAAACCACGCGCAATGTGCCTTCCTGAAAGGATACGAACATGATATAAAAGCAGAACTTCATTTTACCAATTTCAAAAGCATCTGGAATTGGGGGTCAGGAAATATCAGTAGCACCGACACCCTGCGCTTTGATACCTTGCGGCTCAATGCACAAGAGAGTATTGGAAAATATGATTTATTGGTCAACAATTATAAAACCTATGCCCAACTTCATACCGGGGTAAGTGACTTCATTCTGCGTGGAAAAAGTCAAGAATTCTATTGCTATAGCAGAGGAACAGGAAATATAAAAGCCTCGGAACTAACATCCGATTTTGTTTATGCCAACAATATTTCGGCACTTGATTTCTTTGTAGGTGCATCAAAAAAAATGGAAGTTTTAATTCAGTATAAGGGGAATGTTTATTATAGAGGAAATCCAACCGTGCAATATCAACGAATCAGCGGGGAGGGGAAATTATTGAAGGAGTAATAAATTTATTTTATGCTTTTATCGAGGTACAATAAAATCAACAGAATCCATATCCCCAAAACAAAAAGATAGATAAAGGAATTATATAACCACAATTTCCATTTTTGAGGAAGATTTTTGTCTTCTGGATAAACGCCCTGCCATCTGAAGAAAATGGCGCGTGCCATCAACACAAACAAGATTGTAATAATAGGAAACTGAAGGGAGAAAGCATGGTTTCCAACAACCAAAGAAATAGCCAAAAACAACACATCGCTTACCAAATAACGCCTCAATAATGATTTATCTTCGTAAAGAGGGTAGTTATACAACTGAAACATAGAGCCAAGAATCCCTGAAAAAAACAAAAATTCATCATTGTTCCTGACCACGCTTGCCAGTATAAACCCAAAAACCAGGGTTAAAAAGAAAATAAAAATCAAATGTTGATTTTGGTTTCTGATCATGATTGGGTGATTCCTTTGTACAGAATTAATAGTCCAAATATAAAAATAGCTAATCCTGCAATACGGTTCATTTTTAATAAATTTTCTCCACTTAGAAATTTTTTCACCCTAAAGGCCATGAATGCTTTCAGTACATCAATCAAAAAAACGGTTAGCAAAGTTGCTGCAAAATAAGGAATTACTTTTGTTCTGTCGTTCTTAAATTCGTTTATGGCAATACCTACGGCTGCCATCCAAAAAAAGACAACAGATGGGTTGGAAATATTGAAAAAAAAACCTTTCCAAAACAGTCTGAAATTTGAAACTTCTTTTACGGAATCACTTCCCATGTTTACCGCACCGGCTGCTTTTTTCCAGGAAAAAAATCCAAAAAGAATCAAAATAATTCCTCCGGTAATGGTTAAGAGCTGCCGGTATTCTTCTTTGGCCAAAATAGCCTGCAGCCCTAAAACAGCAAGCAAAATGCAAAAAGCATCTCCAATAATAATTCCGGTTTCAAGCACCATAGCCTTTCGGAAACCACTGTTTAAACTGGTACTGATTAACATAAAAAAAACAGGGCCAATGGCAACACTCAAAATCAAACCCGGAATGATGCCCTGCAAAAAATAACCAAACATCCGGCCTAGGTATTTTTTATCAATGCTGAACTTTTAGAATGCCATGCCTTGGGTGTGTTGCGCACAAAATCCTGCCATTCCGACAACTGATTGCTTTTCATTACCCTTGGAAATTTATGTTGTCCGCCCATCTTTCCTTTATGGTCCATCCAAGCATGAAACACTTCTAAAGGTAAAACCTCCACAATGACTTCCTTCAAGGCAGATATTCTTTCGGTTTTATAATCATCATTGATTTGCTTCATTCTTTCGTCCAAAAGATTTCTCACCATTTCGGCATCTACAGCTTTATCGCTGCCAATATACCAATGGTGCGCAAACATATTGTTGTAGGGTACACCTGCAACCATAAACTCCTGAATAGAAACGGAGAGGTTTTCGGCAGCATGAGCAACAACCTGATTCATGTTGTCCACCGAAACGTGTTCACCGCAAAGACTAATAAAATGTTTTGTTCTGCCGGTAATAACGATTTCCGCTTTGTTTTTTGAGGTAAAGCGAATGGTATCGCCAATAAGGTATCGCCAAGCGCCTGCATTGGTGCTCAATAAAATTGCATATTCTTTGCCTTCCTGAACCTCATCAATTAACAAAGCACGTGGGTTGTCTTTAAGGCTTCCGTCCGGAGTAAAATTTTCTTCATTAAACGGAATAAATTCAAAAAACAATCCATTGTTTAAGACCAACTGCATGGCATGATTTCCGGGCCGTGTTTGATAGGCAATAAAACCTTCAGAAGCAAGGTAGGTTTCTATACAAATGAGCGGTTTACCACATAGTTTTTGGATACTTTCCCGATATGGCCCAAAAGCAACACCACCATGCACCAGAACGGTTAAACTGGGCCAGATTTCATGAATATTCTTTAGTTTGTAATGCTCAATGACCCTTTCTACAATCAATTGAATCCAAGCAGGTACTCCTACCAAAAAACCTATATCCCAATCTTTGGCAGAGGCAACAATCTTTTCAATTTTTGTATTCCAATCCCGCTCATGAGCAATTTCTTTACCCGGCTTATAAAACTCCTGAAACCAAAACGGAATGTTTCGTGCGGTAATTCCAGATAAATCGCCTTCCAAATAACTTCCACGGCTCTTTAAATTGGTTGACCCACCGATGGCCAAAAAACCCTTTTCCAATAAATTATCAGGGATATCATAATGAGACAGGGTCATTATTTGACGAACGCTGGTTCTTTTAATGGAGCGAAGCATCTCATTGGAAACCGGAATATATTTACTGGCGGCTTCAGAAGTTCCTGAACTAAGGGCAAAATACTTTATTACGCCCGGCCAACAAACGTCTTGTTCATTGTTCAGAGACTTATGCCACCATTCTCTTGAAATTTTTGAATAATCGAACACAGGAATCCTTTGTTGAAAGGCCCGCATTGGATTATTGCTATTGAGAATTTCATCAAAACCATAATGCTGGCCGAATTGCGTGTAACGTGCCTTTTTTAACAGGCGAATAAAACTCGAACGTTGCAACTGATAGTTGCTTCGGGGTATTCTGACCACCGGAAGCGACTTTCTTAACTCAAGCACCTTGCCTAAAATAGATCCTAATATGGCCATTTAAAACCCTTGTTTCAACCTAATAATTCCAACAAATTTAATTAACCTTTGCTTAACTCAAAATTTAAACGAAAATAAACCCCTTTTCAAAGAAAAACTTCCTTAAAAAATGCATTACAACATTTTCAACAAGTTCAATTCTGGCTTACTCAACATTCTCCACTTTCCTTTGGGTAAATCTTTCTTGGTTAATCCGGCAAACATCACACGATCCAACTTTACCACCTCGTAATCCAGGCTTTCAAAGATTCTACGCACAATTCTGTTTCTTCCGCTATGAATCACCACACCCACTTCCTTTTTAGAACCTGCAGTATCTACGTAATTTATTTCATCAATAATCACGGGTCCGTCTTCCAAGGTTATACCGGATGCAATTTTTACTTTATCGGCCGCTGTTAGGGGCTTGTCTAAAACAACATGATACATTTTTTGAACCTTGGAACTGGGATGGGTAAGCTTTTTGGCCATTTCTCCATCATTGGTAAACAGCAAAAGGCCGGTAGTATTGCGGTCGAGACGACCAACAGGATAAACCCGCTCTTTGCAGGCACCTTGAATTAAATGCAAAACTGTCTTTCTGTTCTGCGGGTCATCAGAGGTCGTGATGTAATCTTTGGGTTTGTTCAACAGCAGATAAACAGGTTTTTCTGGCCGAATGCCCAAGCCTCCGTAAACTACCTCATCGCCCGGCTGAACCTTATAGCCCATTTCTACAACAACTTTTCCATTTACTGTTACTGCTCCTGCCTTGATAAATTCATCGGCATCACGTCTTGAACAAATCCCTGCCAACGAAAGATATCTGTTAAGTCGGATTTCATCATTTTTGATATCCGGCAATGTGTCGTTTTTCTTTTGATGTGGTGTGGCCTTGCTTTTACCCGAACCTGCATATCTTTTCTCCCAGGGTTTCATCGGTCGTGGTCCGGAATCATCGCTTTCTGTTGATTTTCGGGGCGCTCTCTTGGGTTTCTCCTCAGGAGGAGCAACATAAAACTTTCCGAAACTTTTGAGTCCGTTGGATAAATCGTTGGGCGATTTTCTTTTGGCATCAGTTCCAAAATCTGAGGAATTAATTCCCTTGTTCAAAGCCTTTTGAATCTCTATTTTCTTTCCTCTTTCCGACTTAGGCTTTTCGGCAAACTCATCTTTCCCGAAATTCCAATCATCTTGATCTCCCCTACCCGAGCGCCTTTCAGAAGAGAATCCGAAATCATCAGAAAAAGAAAACTCGTCCTGCTGTTTAGAAAATCTTTTTGACTTGGCAGCACCGGCCACCTGATCATCCTTTTTGTTAACGAAGGATTTGCTTTTTCCCCTGGCATCTACCGAACGAAATGCTGAATCTTCCCTTGAATCATTGCCTTGTCTTTTTGGCTGATCCCCCTTTGCATAAGAAGCACTTCCACCCTCCGAATCACGCTTACCAAAACGACCCTTGGCATTGTTTCTATCAAACTCACGCTCTCCTTTGCCACCGGCCTTTGTAGCCGATGATTTAAATGCGGGTTTTGCAGAATCTTTTCCGGAAATGGATGAACCGGTCCTCGGACGTTTCTCTTCCTTACCCGGAAAAGAAAAAAAATCGCGCTCGCCGGTTTTTAATTTCCCTTCTTTGGATGAATTCTTTCCTTCTGATTTTCTATAGTTTCCACCGGAAGAATTCCCTGCCCCGGATTTCTTAGCTCCATATGGTTCCTTGCTCTTGGAACGGTTGGTGTCTTTTCCTGCAGGTCGATTTCGGGATGAGTTACTTTTCATTCCGCAAAGTTCTAATTTTTTAGCCCAAAACCATCATTTTTATACACAAATATGGCGGAATTAATCCCTATTAAAAAGCCCTTAGAAAGGAGAATGGTAGAGCACTTCTTGGCGAGCAAATTAAATTCCCTCTTTCAGGGTTGTGAAAACATGCATCAAGGTCGGTCGGAGAAGGCGTCTTCAAAATGATGAAGGGTTTCTTCGGATGGCCCCAAAACAATGGATATGATGTCGAATCTTACCTCGATGGCAAATTGCGCAGGATAATCTTCCAGAAATATTTCTGCAGCATTAATCATCATTTGCTGTTTCTTTTCCGAAACAAAATCTTCAGGCTCACCAAAAACGGATGTACTTCTGGTTTTAACCTCTACAAAAACAAAAAAATTTCCCAGCCGTGCAATTAGATCAATTTCGGCTCTTTTATGTCGCCAATTTTCAGCAAGAATTTCATAACCCGAATTTTGAAGAAAAACTTTGGCTAACTCTTCGCCCCTTTTACCCAAATCATTGTGCTTTGCCATACAAATAGGACAATGTACTAATCGTAGGTTCTACCTTTAACTCAACCTCTGCACCAAAAACCAAAGCATGATTATTATCAATATGCCCTGCAGGAAAATTAAAGCAAACCGGATAGGCATAATCACGCACTGCATTCAAAATAATCTGTTCCGGCCCGCAGCCAAAAGGAATTTCATTGTCGCGCATGGCCGTCATTCCACCAACCAATAATCCACCCAAACGAGCAAGCTTACCAGACCTTTTCAAAGCAATCATCATGCGATCCAAATGATACAAATACTCATCCAGATCTTCTATAAACAAAATACTACCCTCCGGAAAAAAATCTTCCGGTCCGGCTTGAAGGGCATATAGCAATGATAAATTGCCACCATGCAACATTCCGCGAGCATTGCCTGCCCGATTGTAGGAAGAAGGGGAACACACAATTTCATTGAATTCACCCTTTAGGGCAGAAAGCAAATTTTGTGCTGTCAGTTCTCCTTTTTGCAAAGTAAGGGCCACCGGGCCATGAATACAAAAGCAATGCTGAAGATGCACCAGATGTTGCAAAAAAACAGTGATATCCGAAAAACCAACCATCCATTTGGGGAATTGAGAAAAAACAGACCAGTCTAATTGATCAATGATTCTCATGGAACCATAGCCTCCTCTTACACACCAAATCATCCGGACCTCCGGGTTGTTGAGCAATCTTTGCATGGAAAGGGTTCTTTGCTCATCAGTACCACTCCATTGATGGAAATGCCCCAACAAATCATCATCAAAAACGGCCTCCCAACCCTGTTCATGGATAAAATCAAGGGCAAAATTCAGTTCTTCCCTGCTAACTTTCCTTGCAGGGGCTACAAGGGCAACTTTATCGCCTTTTTGCAAAAAAGGAGGACAATTCATTTTATTATCTTTGGCGCAAGATACAAAGCAAACCCAAAATTACGAATGACGAGCCAGTTTAAGAGAACCACCATTACCGCAGCTTTGCCCTATGCCAATGGCCCTAAACACATTGGGCATCTGGCAGGAGCCTACTTGCCGGCTGATGTTTACGCAAGATTTTTAAGACTACAAAAGAAAGACGTGGTTTTCGTTTGTGGCAGCGATGAACACGGAACAGCCATTGCCAATCAGGCCATGAAAGAAAACACCACTCCGCGCGCCATCATTGACAAATATCACCATTTAAATGAAGCTTCCTTTGAAAAACTAGGCATCAGCTTTGATATCTACCATCGCACCAGTGACCCTCTTCATCATCAAACGGCAACCGAGTTTTTTACGAAACTTCAAGAAAAGGGGATATTCAAGGAAGAAACCACTGAACAATATTTCGACCCTGAAAAAGGAGTTTTTCTTGCCGACCGTTACATAGTAGGAACCTGTCCTAAATGCGGTTATGAAAATGCCTATGGTGATCAATGTGAAAGATGCGGATCAAGTTTAAGTCCGGAAGAATTAATCAACCCACATTCGGTGCTTTCCGGCAAAACACCCGAAAAAAAGAGCACCAAACATTGGTATTTGCCACTAGATCAATATGAAGATTGGTTAAGAGAGTGGATTCTTGAAGGCCACAAAAACGATTGGAAGGCGAATGTATATGGCCAATGCAAATCATGGATTGAAGCTGGTCTGCACCCACGGGCAGTAACACGCGATTTGGATTGGGGAGTGCCGGTACCCCTTCCGGGAGCCGAAGGAAAGGTTTTGTATGTTTGGTTCGATGCTCCCATCGGTTATATTTCTGCAACCCGTGCCTGGGCCGAAAAAAACGGTAAAAATTGGGAAGATTATTGGAAAAAGGAAGATACCCGATTGCTACATTTCATTGGAAAAGATAACATTGTTTTTCATTGCATCATTTTTCCCGTAATGCTGCATGCAGAAGGAAGCTATATTCTTCCGGAAAATGTTCCTGCCAACGAATTTATGAATCTTGAAGGCGATAAAATGAGCACCAGCAGAGGTTGGAGCATTGAAATGCATGAATACCTTGAGGATTTCCCTGACAAACCGGATGTGCTGCGCTATTATTTGATTTCAAATGCACCTGAAACAAAGGACAGTGAATTTACCTGGAAAGATTTTCAGGCAAAAAACGACAACGAATTGGTGGCCATTTTTGGCAATTTCGTGAATCGCACTTTTGTTTTAATGCAAAAATACTATGATGGAATATTGCCCGATTTTAAGGAAGAAAAAGGGCCCACCGAAATTCAGTTAGAAAACGAATTAGCCAGAATCCCTGCCGCCATTGAGCAATCGATGAATCAATTCAGGTTCAGGGAAGCACTTGCCGAAGCGATGAATCTTGCCAGAGCCGGTAATAAGTACCTTGCGGATAATGAACCATGGAAGTTAATTAAAACTAATCCGCAAAAGGTTGCTCAAATAATGAATTATTCGGTGCAGATTTGCGCTAATCTTGCCCTGGTTTTTGAACCATTTCTTCCCTTCATTTCGGAAAAATTGTACAAAATGCTAAATATTAGTACACTGTACTATTCAGACGCAGGGCGCACCAATATTGTACCTGTAGGTCATCCTATCGGAAATCCGGAATTTTTGTTCGAAAAAATCGAGGATAGTGTGGTGGAGGCACAAGTAAAAAAACTTCATGATAAAAAAGCAGGGCTTGCCGTTAAACCCTCCGCTGAGGCTCAGCACGGGGAAACCACCTATGATGAGTTTAGCAAAATGGACATCCGGGTGGTAACCATTCTGGAAGCAGAAAGAGTGCCCAAAACGGACAAGCTTATGAAATTAAAGGTGGACACCGGATTCGACCAAAGAACCATTGTGAGTGGAATTGCACAATATTATTCACCCGAACAATTGGTAGGGCAGCAGGTAAGTATGCTGGTAAATTTAGCCCCTCGATCCATTAAAGGGATAGAATCAAGAGGAATGATTTTGATGGCTGCTGATCATGACGGAAAATTAAGTCTGGTACAACCCGACAAAGGAGTAAGTAATGGTTCAATTATCAAATAAGCCTTACAGAGTGTATTTTTTTCACTATTTTCGCGCTTGAAATTTTTCCTTCAAGGATATTTCCCGGTCTCGTAGTTCAATGGATAGAATAGAAGTTTCCTAAACTTTAGATATGGGTTCGATTCCCGTCGAGACTACTTTTTTTTGAAACCTCCCCCCCACGCAGCCCATTTCCTCCTTCCCTGCATCATGGATCCGGGATTTTACCAAAACACTAATTTGGAAAAGTCAACTCCGACATGCCTTCATACAAACTTTCCATCATCAAAACCATCTTTCAAAAGAGCAAGCGCGAGCTGTTTTGCCTGAATACTTAAACTTGAAAAAACGAAAATTTAATTTCGGATAATCGTTTGTTATTCCATAATTTTGAAAGCATTAACCCTTGGGTTGATTTGGTAGAAAAAACAAGCCGTAGTAACAATGCATATTCACAACCAGGCTTCGGAAGACCGATATTTTTGCACTCAATGCCATCGCAGCGAAGAAATTAAAGTAGCCCAATGGAAGTGCTCCTGCGGAGGGCTCCTGCAAATAAAAAAAGGGGTTCTTGATTTTCAACGGGATGAGAACAATAAAAACACCGGACTGTGGAGATATGCGAAATTGATTTCCGCTTTTAATGACCTTCAACCCATCAGTCTTGGAGAAGGGAATACACCAATAACATCGGCAAGCTGGGAAAACAAAGAGATTCACCTCAAGTGGGAAGGAATGCTCCCTACGGGTTCCTACAAAGACCGTGGCGCTACGGCCATGATTAGTATGCTCTCTTATTTGGGAGTAAAATCGATTGTGGAGGACTCTTCGGGAAATGCCGGAGCGGCCATTGCCTGGTATGCAAAAATGGCTGGTATTCCTTGTGAAATTTTTGTTCCAGCACACGCTTCCGGTGGAAAATTAAATACAATAGCTGCGGCTGGAGCAAACCTAAGGGTAATTCCCGGTGAAAGAGAAAATGCGAGCATAGAGGCGATGAAAGCGGCCAATGATTCTTTTTATGCCAGCCATGTTTGGTGTCCATTTTTTATTGAAGGTGTAAAAACGCTGGCTTATGAGCTGCATGAACAATTGGGGAAAAATTTGGTGCAACGAATTATTCTACCTGTTGGTAATGGGGCTTTGTTGCTTGGGTTGTTTAAAGGTTTGGCGGAATTACTGGCCGTAAAAAAAATAAATTTTATTCCTGAGTTAATTGCCGTTCAGGCTGAAAATTGCGCTCCCCTTTATCATGAGTTTCATGGTATCCCGCCAGAGGAACATCACTTCCAAAAGACTTTGGCAGAGGGAATTGCCAATCGTTTCCCTCCAAGATTAAAAGAAATCATGACTGCCCTTCAAAGCAGCAGGGGAACCCTCCTAAAGGTGAGAGAGGAAGAAATTCACAAAGCATTGCTGAAGGCACTCGGCCGTGGGTGGATGATTGAGCCAACCTCAGCCGTTTCCTTGGCAGGACTTAACCAACTTGACAACAACAAAAGCACGCTCGTTATTATCAGCGGAAGTGGTCTTAAAATAAATGAGCAATTAGCCGGTATCGTTGCTGAACAAGCAAAATATTAGTACATTGTACTAACATTAGGACCATGTACTAATGTTACAATTTACTTAGGATTAGCTGTTCTATGGTTTCAGAATCCCATAATTCTCCAATTTGCGGATGTTTCATGACTTCGTCCATGATTTTATCCTGAAAACTCCCTCTTTCAAGCGCCTGAGAATATCGAATTTCGGGCGAAAAAGTTACCATGGAGTAGGCAGGAACCCATTGATCAGGGTATTTATCATGCAATCTTCCTTCAATTTTCTTTCGCAACAAAAAATTCGGGTCGGCTACCTTATCCCGCATTTCAACAAAGTTTTGAATAGCAAGGTCGGCAATGGCATCTCCATCGGGTTTTCTTAACTGCTGGTATTCGGGCATGATACTTCCCCAATCGTGATTGTGTTTTTCGATCAGGCCATTCAGGACGGTGCAATCCTCAAAACCACAATTCATTCCTTGTCCGAAAAAGGGAACAATAGCATGCGCGGCATCACCGATTAAGGCGAAATAATCTTCTCTGATCCAAGGCGAACATTTAACAGTAACGAGAGAAGACGTAGGATTGGTAAAAAAGTCGTGCAACAAGGTTGGCATCATTGGAAGCGCATCCGGAAAGTCGCGTTCAAAGAAATCAAGAACATCTTTCTCTGACTTTAACTTACTAAACGAAGGGTCTCCATCAAAAGGAAAAAAAAGCGTACAAGTGAAACTTTTATCAAGATTAGGCAGTGCAATCATCATGTAATTTCCGCGCGGCCAAATATGCAATGCATTTTCATCGAGCCTGAAATTACCATTTTCATCCGGTGGAATATTCAATTCCTTGTAACCGAAATCAATATAAAACTGGCGATAATCGAAACGATCTGAGGTGATTTGGTGATGCAAACGTGCCGCTGAGAAAGCTCCGTCTGATCCAAAAATTAAATCAGCTTTTATTTGTAATTCTTTCCCTGCGTTGTCGTCTGCAAAATGAGCCGTTTTATTGTTCCAATCAATTTTGGTATTTCTCAACCCGAAGAACATTTCTACATTGCTTTGCTGTTCCGCCAAATCCAATAAGGTACAATTAATGCCACCTCTCGACACCGAATAAATGGCTTGATTGTTTTTACCATAAGGCTGTTGCGACCGTTTACCATCCAGGTGGTGAATGTCACGATGATACATGGGTATCGCAATTTCTCGAATGGCATCTTCAAGACCAACCGTACGAAGTGCTTTCCAACCGCGGTCGCTTAACGCAAGGTTGATAGACTTTCCTGCCTGCATACGGTTCTTCCGCATATCAGGGCGTCTTTCAACCAGGGTAACCTTGTAGCCTTTTTTAGCCAAAACAACTGAAAGAAGCGAACCTACTAATCCGCCACCAATAACTAATGCAGTATTCTTCATTGTTTCATTTTTATTTCATTGTTCACACCAGAAAGCTGAGTAGCCTCTCGAAAAGGATTTCGTAATTTCCAACTCTCTCCCCTTTCCAATGCGGTTAATTTCAACAAATAGTTCATCATGTAGCGAAGCCATCTGTTACGAAAATAAACCAAATTAATAATATTTCGCGGACGACAACCTAAAATAGCTTTGGCCTCAAGTGCCGTTCTGCCAAGCCTGAATTGGGTAAAGCCATGCTCAATAGCACGGGTTAGACCATGAACCATCATCATTGGGTATAATTCCTTGTGTTGATTATATTGATAATTTAAGCCAATATAATACAACTCCAATTGAATTCCGGTTTGAAGAAAAGAAGAAAAAGCCTGTAATTTTCCCTTTTCAAAATAACCATAAATTTTAAAATTATCTCCAAGGTTTCGGGCCATCTTCAAAAAATAACCCTTGTTTAAAACACCCATTTTTACCGAACTTCTATCAACAACTTGTTGATACAACTCTTCCAATTCCTGCTGATGTTTCTCTACGAGAGCAAGCGATAACTCCTGCTGCTGCACAGAGAGTGGTTCTTCTGTCATTTTCCTTATTCGTGCAGAATACTTTTTGCTTAAAGCCTTAACATAATCGGAAAGATTGGACCATTGATCGGGGATGGACATCTCCATAAAAAGGTCATCGGGCAACATGGCGAATTTTTTTTGATGCTGCCAATAAGAATTTTCTTCGCTGTGTAAATCTTTTAGCAAAACTATATCCACATCCAATTGCCGAGCAAGCCTCGATACAATTTTCTCTTTGATCCAAAATCCTTGATTAAGTTGATGGGTGTAGGCAAAGGTTGGAAAATCGGTAATAAACAAATGTCCAGAAACCAATCCAAGGTATTTTCTGCCCGAAAATATTTTGTAGAGGTTGCAGGCGGCAGCTGAAAGTTCAGAAAAATCAGGATAATGTTTTTTGCTAACCAACAATAATTGGAAATGAAGCAAGCCCATCAATTCATTTCCTTTAAAAACCATTGCATACTTAAAGGTGATATCCTTTAGGTTGGCCTGTTCAGCAGCAGCCAGCGCGCTTCCAACTTCTAGCGGATATTGCAAACGAAACAAATCATTCCAATAAGCTTCAAGACCAATTATACTATCATGAATTTCAACCCTGAATTTTTCTTTTTCAGGGGAATAAATTTCAAATTGATTGCTACAGTGAGAGAGTAAATTGGCAATCATTAATATTTGGCCGAGAATTTTTCTTCACTTTCTTCCTGAGATTTAGCCGAATTATCAATGATGATAAAAACATCCTCATTATCTTTTTTCATAAGATAAGTTTCTCGTCCATATTTTTCAAGTTCCTTGGGATTGCTTAAAAGGGCCTGGATCATTTCATTGTTCTTATCGATTTCTTCTTGAAAATAGGCTTTATCTTTTTGCAATTGTTTTAATTCCTGAACCGTTTTGTATTGGGTAAAGAAATCATAACGATCAAAAAAACTCAACCATACGGTAAGGAAAAGTACCGTAAGGAAAAATTTGTTTTTCAGCAGGGGAATTACTTTTTTCACCTTATAAAATTAGCTTGGTTTTTAGGGAACCTTTAGCGGAATCAGGTTTTTTTTTACACCGAATAATCAACAAAAAAGGCAACTTTAAAAGTTGCCTTTTCTTTTAGATACCAATTTTCTTTTTTATTCCTTCGGTAGTGATGGAGCCCGGACGCTCGATGGGGTGTCCTAATGCGCGATCCCAGATAAGGGAAGCGAGAACACCTAATGAACGAGAAACGCCAAACAATACGGTGTAAAAATCGAATTCAACCATTCCGTAATGCATTAGAAGAGCACCGGAGTGTGCATCAACATTCGGCCAAGGATTTTTAATTTTTCCGGTAGCGCCTAAAATATCGGGCGCAACTTCATAAACCAGTTGCACGAGCTCACAAATATCATCAGCTCCATTAGGCTTAATGTAACGGGCATAAAAATCTTGTTGAGCTGTAAACCTAGGATCGGTTTTTCTTAGCACTGCATGTCCGTATCCAGGCACAACCCTACCTTCTTCAAGGGTTTTGGTGATATAATCTGCAACCTGTTCTTTGGTTGGCAAACCTCCGCCTAATTCTTCTCTCATTTGAAGTAACCAAGTAATTACTTCTTGATTGGCCAAACCATGCAATGGTCCTGCCAGTCCATTCATACCGGCCGCAAAGGCCAAGTAAGGGTCAGCCAGGGAAGAACCAACCAAATGGGTAGCATGGGCTGAAACATTTCCACCCTCGTGATCGGCATGAATGGTTAAATACAAACGCATCAATCGCTTGAAATCAAAAATTTCATACCCCATCATGTGAGCAAAATTAGCGGCCCAATCTAATTTCGGATCGGGTTCAATATGAACTCCACCGTGGTATTGTCTTCGATAAATATAAGCAGCAACACGTGGCAATCTTGCGATTAGATTCATAGAATCTTCGTAAACATAATCCCAGTACTTTTTCTTGGAGATACCTTTTCGGTAGGCGGCAGCAAAAAGTGACTCGGTTTGAAGTGCCATAATTGCACAGCTAAACTGGGTCATGGGGTGTGTATTGGTAGGAAGTTTATCAATGATATCGAAAACATGGCGCGGAACAATACTTCTGCGAGCCCAGTTGTTGCCTACATTGATAACATCTTCCTGCGTTGGAAACTCTCCGGTGAGCATCAAGTAAAAAATCCCTTCCGGCAATGGTTCGGTTCCTCCTTTCGCTTTAGGAAGATTGGCTCTAAGTTCAGGAATGGTATAGCCTCTGAAGCGGATTCCTTCATCTGCATCCAATTTAGAAGTTTCGGTAACCATTCCGATGATTCCTTTCATTCCCTGATAAACCTGAGCCACGGTGTAGGTTCCTAGTTGTTTGTCGCCATGTTCCTTGATCAGTGTTTTCACTTCAGCGGCCATGGGAAGCGCTTTTTCTTTGAATTTTTCTTTTAGTGTATCCATTTTGAAGGGTCTTTAGAGGCTAAGGGTTTGTTTCAGTTGGTTTTCAATTTTATTTAGGCAAGTAACGAAAATTTCTTCCGGGATAAATGGCTTGTTCACCCAATATCTCTTCAATACGAAACAATTGGTTGTACTTGGCAATTCTATCCGTTCTGGAAGCGGAACCTGTTTTGATCTGGCCGGTATTCAAGGCAACGGCTAAGTCTGCAATGGTAGTGTCTTCTGTTTCTCCTGAGCGATGACTCATTACCGCAGTATAACGGTTATTGTGTGCCATTTGGACAGCGTCCAAAGTTTCGGACAATGTTCCAATTTGATTTACCTTAACCAAAATAGAATTGGCCACTCCATCTTTAATGCCGGTTGAAAGGCGATTTACATTGGTAACGAACAAATCATCACCCACCAACTGCACTTTGGAACCAATTTTATCGGTTAATAACTTCCAACCTTTCCAGTCATCTTCTGCTAGGCCATCTTCAATAGAAACCAAAGGATATTTTTTGGTCCAGTCTTCCCAAAAGCTAACCATTTGTTCTGGTGTTAACTTTTCTCCGGTAGATTTATGAAAATGATAAACTTTTTCTTCTGCGTTATAAAACTCAGAAGAAGCGGCATCCATGGCAATAAACACATCATGACCGGGCTTGTAACCGGCCTTTTCAATGGATTGAATAACAATTTGAATTGCCTCTTCGTTAGATTTGATGTTAGGAGCAAAACCGCCTTCATCGCCAACGTTAGTTGAATATCCTTTATCTTTTAATACTTTCTTCAGGTGATGAAAGATTTCAGTTCCCATTCTTATTCCTTCCATGAAAGTAGATGCGCCTATGGGCATAATCATAAACTCCTGAAAGTCGATGGAATTATCGGCATGCGATCCCCCATTTAAAATATTCATCATGGGGATGGGCAAAGTATTGGCGTTTACTCCGCCAATGTATTTAAACAAGGGCAATCCTGCTTCCTGGGCAGCTGCTTTTGATGCTGCTAATGAAACACCCAAAATAGCATTTGCACCAAGGATGGCCTTGTTATGAGAACCATCAAGGGCAATCATTTTTTTATCAATACTGTTTTGATCAAAGATGTATTGACCGTTGAGCGCTTCTCTAATCACGGTATTTACATTTTGAACCGCCTTTAACACGCCTTTCCCTAAATAAAAATCTTTGTCACCATCGCGCAACTCAACGGCTTCGTGGGTTCCGGTAGATGCTCCGGAAGGCACGGCAGCGCGGCCAACGGCACCTGTATCGGTAACAACATCTACTTCAATGGTTGGATTCCCTCTGGAATCTAAAATCTGGCGAGCGGTAATATTGGCAATAAAACCCATGACAATGATAAAAGGTTAGTAAAAAAGGACTGTGTGGGTAGAAATTACCCAGCGCCACAAAGATATAATTTCTGTGGATGGTTGATGGTTATTTTTAATGAAAAAAAACTAAACCGATGTGAATAAAAAACAGGTTCAGGCCCCAACCATTTTTTTAATGGCTTGAAGTTTTAACAATGCTTCAACCGGTGTAATGGTATTGATATTGAGGCTTAGCAAAGTTTCTTTCACCTGTTCAAGCACTGGGTCATTTAATTGAAAAAAACTCAATTGTAATCCATCTTCAGCCGTTTGTGGCCTTGCCGGCAAGCTTTCTTGATTTCCCTCCTGCGAGGAATGACGCAAACTTTCCAAATGTGTAAGCACTTCCTCTGCTCTTTTTACAACGGCCTTGGGCATTCCTGCCAATTGGGCTACGTGAATTCCAAAGCTATGCTCGCTCCCTCCAGGCTGAAGTTTCCTTAAAAAAATCACTTTGCCTTTGCTTTCTTTTACCGAAACATGAAAATTGACGATTCGAGGAAAACGAGCGGTCATTTCATTCAATTCATGATAATGTGTTGCAAAAAGGGTTTTGGCTTTGGTTGGATGTTCGTGAAGATATTCTGCTATCGACCAGGCAATCGATACGCCATCATAAGTACTCGTACCCCTTCCGATTTCATCGAGCAGAATCAAGGACCGTTCTGATAAATTATTCAGAATACTTGCCGTTTCATTCATTTCAACCATAAACGTTGACTCGCCGGAGGAAATATTATCGCTTGCACCTACCCTTGTGAATATTTTATCTACCAAGCCAAGACTGGCAGAAACAGCAGGAACAAAAGAGCCGATTTGAGCCAACAATTGAATAATTGCTGTTTGCCGCAGCAAGGCCGATTTTCCTGACATATTTGGACCCGTAATCATTAAAATCTGCTGTTGTTCGCGATTCATAATGACATCATTGCTAACATAAGATTCACCGGAGGGTAACATTTGCTCAATTACCGGATGGCGTCCACCTTTGATCAGCAGTTCAGTGCTTTCATTGAGATCAGGACAAACATATTGGTTACGAAGCGCTACTGCTGCCAAGGAAATCAAACAAT
>JBILVQ010000230.1:0-4975 GCA_044370375.1 Bacteroidia bacterium | reverse complement strand
CCATCCCTTTTCCGTCACTTGTTTTTAATCGCACCCGCCGGATTTGAAAGTTTTAAAGAAGAAGAAAAGCAAAAAATTTCGCTAAGTCTAAAAAATTTCCCACCCATTCCTCTCGAGCAAACCCTTCAGTTTTTGATTCCTGCAGGTTTTTTTAGAAAAGATCATCCTAATTGCTTAAAGCTAATCCAAAAACTAAGCTCCGATTTTGCCCATGCAAGTCAGCAAACTTATCTTGCTTCCTGCACCCTCGGCATTGAAGAAATGCTGCATCACGAAATTTTTAATTTCAGGAATTTTCCAACCATATCCTCTACGGTGTTGTTCGGTGACCACGACCCATTAATTCCCAATCAACTCTTCCACACCGGCCTGCCAAAGAACTTTATAATGGAGGCACTCAAAGGAATTAAAAATCTTAAACTTTACCTGGTCAAAGATTGCGGACACTATGTGCATTGCGAAGCCCCCGAAAAAACGGCCGAGATTCTTTCAGAAGTTATGGCCTCCATGCAATAAACACAGAATATTATTATCTTTGAGAACCAATCTTTAATGCATGCTGAACGGAACCATTAAACCAAACTTTTTTGAGTCTACCCCAATTGACCAGGTAGGTGTTGAAGAAAGAGTTGCCAGGTTAAATACTAGAAGTATCAAAAAATCATCGAAGGTTTTTGGGCTCAAAATGGCCCTTAACATGATTGATTTAACAACTCTTGAAGGAAAAGATACTCCCGGAAAAGTTAAACAAATGTGCTACAAGGCCATGCATCCTCACGATGCCCTTGCTGGACTACCAACCGTTGCTGCTGTTTGTGTTTATCCAACCATGGTACAATTGGCCAAAAAACTACTCGAAGGCTCTGGAGTAAAGGTTGCCTCTGTATCTACTGCCTTCCCTAGCGGACAAGCCCCCATGAAGGTGAAATTAGATGATACAAGATTCGCTGTTGACCATGGAGCCGATGAAATAGACATGGTAATTTCAAGGGGTGAATTTTTGAAAGGTAATTTCAATTTTGTATTCGATGAAATTGCTGCCATTAAGGAAGCCTGCCAAAATGCAAGGCTGAAAGTTATTTTGGAAACAGGCGAATTGTGTACGCTTGATAATGTTAGAAAAGCATCCGATATTGCCATGTATGCAGGTGCTGATTTTATCAAAACTTCTACCGGAAAAATTAGTCCTGCTGCAACCCAACCCGTGGTCTTAACCATGCTGGAAGCCATTCGAGATTATTATTTTAAAACCGGAATCATGATTGGCATGAAACCGGCCGGAGGAATTTCAACAGCCAAAGCTGCTTTGCAAAACCTGGTCATGGTCAAAGAAACCTTAGGCCATCTTTGGCTCAGCAACCATTGGTTCAGATTTGGCGCTAGCAGTTTGACCAATGATTTGCTCATGCAGCTCATGAAAGAACAAACAGGCGTTTATCAGGGCGCAGATTATTTTTCAAAAGACTAATTCCATTCAACCCTAAACAACAATGGAAAAAACAAAAAGCGGTCCGAAAAAAAACGGCCAAATGAAAGGTGAACCTTCCAAAAACGAAAACAACCTTGAAATAGGCGGATGGGATTATGCGCCATCACCGGAAGGGAAAGAACATATCCGTATCAAAGAAAAATATGGATTGTTCATCAACGGAAAATTCGTTCCACCCTCCGGCAACAAATATTTCCCAACCATTAATCCTGCTACCGAAGAAAAAATTTCGATGATTGCAGAAGCTAATGAAAAGGATGTAGATACTGCTGTGAAAGCAGCAGGAAATGCCTATCAAAAACATTGGAAAAAAATGCCCGGTAAAGAAAGGGCCAAATACATTTACCGCATCGCACGAATGATCCAAGAAAGATCGCGCGAACTGGCCGTGATAGAAACAATGGATGGAGGCAAGCCCATTCGCGAATCACGAGACATTGATATCCCTTTGGCGGCAAACCACTTTTTCTATTATGCAGGATGGAGTGATAAATTAAATTATGCATTCCCCAACCGAAATCCTCAACCACTGGGTGTTGCCGGTCAAATTATTCCATGGAATTTCCCTTTGCTGATGGCCGCTTGGAAAATTGCGCCTGCCTTAGCTTGTGGAAACACCGTTGTATTAAAACCGGCTGAATCAACCTCCTTAACCGCTCTCAAACTGGCAGAAATTATAAGGGATGCCGATTTACCCGAAGGCGTTGTAAATATTGTAACCGGGTTTGGAAGCACAGGCGCTGCAATTGTGAACCACCCTGATATTCATAAAATTGCTTTCACAGGGTCAACGGATGTTGGAAAAATTATTCAAAAGGCCATTGCAGGAACCAACAAAAAAGCAACCCTCGAATTAGGTGGCAAAGCAGCCAATATTATTTTTGAAGATGCCCCGATTGATCAAGCCGTGGAAGGAATCATCAATGGAATTTTCTTTAATCAAGGTCATGTTTGTTGTGCCGGTTCCCGCCTCTTTATTCAGGAAGGGGTTGCAGATATCGTTATTAGAAAACTAAAACATCGGATGCAAAGTTTAATTGTAGGTGATCCGCTGGATAAGAATACCGATATAGGGGCCATTAACTCCAAAGCCCAATTACAAACTATTCAAAACTATATTAAAATTGGATTGGATGAAGGTGCTGAAATGTTCCAGCCCAAGTGTAATTTACCCGGAAAAGGTTTTTGGTGCGCACCAACCCTTTTCATGAATTTATCTCAGTCGCATAGAATTGTTCAGGAAGAAATTTTTGGACCGGTACTGGGAATACAAACTTTCAGAACGGTTGAAGAAGTGATTGAAAAAGCCAATAATATTCCCTATGGTTTGTCGGCAGGTGTTTGGACAGACAAGGGATCTAAAATTTTTAATTTAACCACAAAAATGCGGGCCGGTGTAGTTTGGGCAAATACCTACAACAAATTCGACCCTACCTCCCCTTTTGGCGGATACAAAGAAAGTGGATTTGGAAGAGAGGGTGGTTTGCACGGATTAAACGCCTATGTTAAACTTTAAGGAGAAAAAAAATGGAAAGAATTAATGTTTTAAAAACGTATAAAATTTTCATCGGTGGGCAGTTTCCGAGAACAGAAAGTGGAAGATACTACCCACTGCTTAATAAAAAAGGCGAAACACTTGCCAATGTTTGTCTTTCATCAAGAAAAGATTTCCGGAATGCCGCAGTTGCCGCAAGAGCAGCCTTTGGCGGCTGGAGCGGAAGAGCAGCCATGAATCGCGGACAAATCTTGTATAGAATTGCCGAAATGATGGAAGGAAGAAAATCCCAATTGATCGATGAATTAATTCAAATGGGTAATACTGCCAAAAGCGCGCAGGAAGAAGTAAACTTGGCCATTGACCGTACCGTGTATTATTCAGGTTGGTGTGATAAATATCAGGCATTGTTTGGAAGTGTAAATCCTGTGGCAAGTTCACACTTTAATTTTTCAGTTCCTGAACCCATGGGGGTTGTTGCTATTATTGGACCCGAAACTCCTTCTTTATTGGGTTTGGTGAGCAGCATCATGCCTGCCATTGCCGGTGGAAATACGGTCATATTTCTTGCTTCTGAAACACAGCCGCTTTGTGCAGTAACCATGGCCGAAATTTTACATTCTTCAGATTTACCTGCAGGGGTGGTAAATGTTCTAACAGGCCATAGTGCCGAACTTCATTCTCATTTTGCTTCTCACATGGATGTGAATGCAATTGTTTATTACCGCAATAGCGCCAATGAAATCAAGAACATTCAGGAACTTGCTTCCTTGAATGTTAAACGTTCTTTTATAAAAAATGAAGATGCTTGGAAATCGGAAACTGAAAGTCCATATTCCATTCTAGACCTTCAGGAAATAAAAACCACTTGGCATCCCATTGAACAAATTGGAGGAGCCAAAAGCAGTTATTAAACCCAATGAATTATTTCAAAACCATAGGAATTTGTCTAACAACGGCAATGTTGGTTTTGATTTTTGGGGGATGTAGCAAGCATGGCGATAAAAAAACTTCGGAGCAGGCTGACTTTTATACCTGGCTGGAAGAATGGGAAAAACGGAAAGAAAATACGGATCCATCCAAGAATGATATACCGGAGGCCAGATTTCTTGTCATTGAATCCGGAAATCTTCCCATTAAAGGAATTCTGCGGTCGATGCAAGGGCCGTTTGAAGTGGTAAATTTCACCTTTGAAAACAATAATTTTCAACCCTTGGCTGGAGGTCAGGAATTAATTTGGCTCACGGGATATTATGTAGAGGTTTTTGATCCGAAAACAGGAGAAAAATTATCGGATGATTATTTATGTCATAACAATCTAAATTTGTTAAAACCGGAATATTGCGCCTGGAAAGTGAAAACCCAAGGCAGCAATACCCGTTTGTTTACGCTCACCGAAGGGCAAACCCATTTGCGAATGCCCGAAGGATTTGGAATTCCGGTGTTGAGTAATCAACCCCTTGAAGTTGCCTTTCAAGTTTTAAATCATAACCAGAAAGATTTAATAAAAGAGGTAAGGCAAAGAGTTGTAATTCGTTATCGCCTCAACAGTGATTTAACCAAACCAATGAAAGCACTTTACCAACAAAGCGTATTTATTACCGACCGCGTTTCGGGACCCGATGGTTTTCACAGTAATCCAGTCATATTGCGCAATACAGGAAATTTAAAGACCAATCCCGGAGCCAATGAGCTTAGTTGCGGCATCGAGAAGCCACTAAGCGGCCAATACAATCCCTTTACCGATGATTATGGGAGAAAATTTACAGGTCATTGGAAAATTAAACCCGGGGCCAATGAATGGAAAACTCCCTGTTCAAGAATGCTTAACCTAAGCAAACCAACACTTGTCCACTTTATATCCGTTCATGTTCACCCCTTTTGTCGAGAGGTAACGCTAGCCAATGAATCAAAGGGAAATCAAGTAGTTTTTCAATCAAAAGTCAAAAACTTCGACCAAAAAATAGGTCTTGAATGCATTTCCACTTACT
>JBILVQ010000229.1:0-4998 GCA_044370375.1 Bacteroidia bacterium | reverse complement strand
AATCATGGATTGCACGGTTTGAGTGTTGAATTCATTTCCTGTTGCTTTATATTCTCATTGTTGAAAAGCCCTTGAATTATTTTTCCGTTTGTTGGAGAATGCCGGAATGATTTTTTACTTTTGCACCGTTATGGTTCCGGGTAAAACCGGATGAAAAGGGAATCCTGTGAAAATCAGGAACAGTACCCGCTGCTGTAAACACCGGCCGAAGGAAGATTTTTGAGCCAACAAGCCACTGGCATTGCCGGGAAGGCGCTCAAAAACCGGTGAAGTCAGAAGACCTGCCAAAACACTTAATGATATTCAAAAGGTTCGGGAGTAAACCTTGAGAACAGCGAAACTTTTCACTGTTTTCATGTTTTATTGCTGTTGTTCATTCAAAATGGAACACAGGTCAGTTATAGTTGGGATTTTATGCCCTTCGTCCTTACGCAGCATCTTGTTGCCTATGCTTGCCTTTGTCTTTTGGGTAAACGCAGCGGCCCAAAACGACACCCTGAAACACCTGTTTCTTAAGGAGGTGGAAATCCCAAGCAAGGGACGCATGGAGTTGGAAAGCAGCAACAGGCTACACCAGGATACGCTCCTCAGGAAATTCCAGCATAATTTAAGCTTGGCCGAAAAGCTGGCGGTCAATAATACATTATTCGTTAAACAATACGGTCAAGGGACCTTGGCAACTCCATCGCTTCGGGGTTCCAACGCACAACAAGTAGCCTTAATTTGGGAAGGGGTGCCTATACAAAGTAGCTTGAACGGAACATCCGACTTGAGTCTTATTCCTGCCGAATTATTTGATATGTTTCGTTTGGAAACAACAGCAGGCTCTTCCTTGCGAGGCTCTTCGGCTGTTGCAGGGAGCATTACTTTCAGTAACCCTCAATCGCCACAAGGCAATTACATCAATGTTTTTCATACGCTAAGTAGTTCCGGAATTCAACGCAGCTCAGGCATTATCCAAGCAGGCCGAAAAAAATGGAATGCCCGATTGGGTTTTGGGATTGACATTTCGAAGCATAATTTCTTGTACGATTCTTTAGGAACGAACATTCGCCAAAGAAACGCAGAACAAAAAGCGCTCAATTTGCTGCCTGAGTTCAACTACAGAATTAACGAGCGACATTTGGTTTATGCAAAATCATGGTTGCATCAAAGTGAGAAAAATTTACCCAAATTAATGCATCAGCAACATGCTGCGCAAAACCAGTCAGATGAAGTTTTTAGAATAATGGGTGGTTACAAGTGGTTTGGACCAAAGGCGGTGCTGCATGTTTTTACCAGTAAAATCGTTGAGAAAATTAGGTATGTGGACGCGGAACAAAACATTGACGCACCTTCCACCTCAGACCAACTATATTCTGAAATGAATTATGAAAGAAAGGGAAAAAAATGGCTGTGGTTTTCGGGGCTAAGCCATCAATATTTGGTAGGCAAAGCAGTCGAAATTGGACAAATGCAGCAAGAACACAGAGGCGCTTTTTTTAGTTCATTTCAATGGTCAACCGATGATGCGAAATTTCAAAGCAGATTACATTTGCGACAAGATTTTTACGACCGGGAAAGAGCCCCCTTTACCCCTTCACTGGAATTAGAGTGGCAGGCTTTTAAGCCATTGCGCATCATGCTTTCAGGAGCAAGGGTATTCAGATTACCTACCTTTAATGACCGTTTCTGGGAACCGGGCGGAAACCCCGATTTGTTGCCTGAACAAGGTTATACAGCCGAGGCATCCTTCCTACTCGATCATCTTTTTAAATTAGGCAGCCTTTCATCCCTTCGATTTTTTTATCATCAAACCTTTTATACAAGGATTATTGATCACTGGATACAATGGGAGCCAATGGGTTCTTTCTGGTCGGCTCATAACTTGTATCGTGTTTGGAGCCGTGGTTCGGAAAGTCAGTGGAAATTAGAATTCCGCAAAAAGAAATCCGAATTTTTGTTGGGAGGTTCGGTAAACTATACCCTTGCTACTTTGCCCAACAATGCTGCTGTTCACGAAAATCTTCGTGGGAAACAATTGATGTACACCCCCTTGTACAGTGTCCTAAACTATGCAGGCATTTCCTTTTCGGGTGTAAGCATCTTGTTGCAGCAACAATACTTCGGATTTCGTTACACAAGCTCCGATAATTTCGAATATTTAAGTCCTTACCGCCTCTATCATTTGTCCATCGCCAAACAAATCAACGTCAAGCAATGGAAATTTACCACCCAATTCAGCATTCAAAATTTATTGGATGAAGCTTATCAGGTGGTGGCCCAGCGCCCTATGCCGGGTAGGTTTTATCAAGTTCAAATCAATTTTCAATACCAACCTTTATGAAAACAAAAATTCTATTGGCTTTTTTCCTTTTTATTGGCCTAAAAAATGTCGATGCACAAATCAGCAACAGCGATTTTGAATTTCCGAATGTGCCTGTAGTGGGTTATTGGGATGGTGCCGACTTTAGCGGAGGCTTTCAAAGTGGCCTGGCCTACTTCAAAAATACCTATGATACTTCTTTTGGATTTGGATTTTGGGCGGGTGGCTTTGGTTGGTCAACCTTAACCGACTCCGTTACCTCAGGTTTTACCAATCAAATGTCGGCCAAGGCAGCAAGCGGGTACAATAGTCCGGGCTACGGAATTGGGCAGCAGCATGCAGTTGTGGTGCTGAACAATGGTACAGCAGCACAGCCTCTTAGCGTAAGATTTAGCAATAGCACTTATGCTTACAACAGCATGCGAGACGGAGATACTTTTGCAAAGAAATTTGGTGGGTTAACGGGCAATGATCCCGACTTTTTTAAAGTGGTTGTTTTCCCCTATGCAGGTGGAAACATGTTGAATGATTCGGCTGAATTCTATTTGGCTGATTTTCGATTTTCTGATAACACCCTCGACTATTTGGTTAGCACCTGGGATTCGCTTGATCTTTCCGGATTGCCGCTCTGTGATAGTTTGAAATTTGTTTTGCGTAGTAGTGATAACGGTGCTTTCGGCATGAATACGCCTGCCTATTTCTGTTTGGATGATTTAAGAATTAACCCAAATCCGGTAGGCATAAGCGAGCAGACTAAGCTATCTGCTTTTCGCATTTTTCCCAATCCTTGTCAAGCATCAAGCCTAAACCTTGAAAGCAAGTCGAATGAATGGCAAAACTATTCCCTTTACAATACGCTAGGAGAAATAATACTTTCCGGCAGTTATATCCACCAAATGCAATTGAATGTTGAGCATTTGAGTCGTGGGGTTTATTATCTTCACCAAAATAATTCAAAAGAACACAACATCAAGCAATGGGTAAAACAATAAGCATCACTATTCTTTGTTTTTTGCTTTTGTTGCACAGTGCCATCGTGCTGGCGCAGTTTGAGCCGGCGGCAGGCCTACCCGGAACATCGGCCATACACAAAGACAGCAGTATTTTTTCCGGATGGGCCAATCAATGCGTTCTGCAAAATGGCCCGATGGATTGTATGGACCTTTCGTTGGGGTTTAGCGGACCTAACGACAGCAGCATGACCTTGGGGATGGCAGACGGTGTAGGGGTAGTTAGTTTGGGTGATGGCGGATCTGCCACCTTGCAATTTCCCTATCCCATTAGCAACGGACCGGGTGCGGATTTTGCGGTATTTGAAAATAGTTTTTCGGATGATTTTCTTGAGTTTGCCTTTGTGGAAGTTAGCTCCAATGGCCTTGATTTTTTTCGTTTTCCGGCAAGTACCTATATCGATACCCTAAATCAGACCGGCACCTTTGGATTGAGTCAGCCCGAGAAAGTGAACAATTTGGCCGGCAAATACAGGGTATTTTACGGAACTCCTTTCAATTTAGATGATTTGGACAGTGTCCTAAATTTGGATTTACAGCGCATTACCCATGTAAGAATAGTAGATGTTGTGGGATGTATTCAATGCGAAAGTTTTAGCACTAGAGATGCACAGGGCCATCTCGTCAACGACCCCTATCCTACTCCATTTGCGCAAGGTGGATTTGATTTGGATGCTGTGGGAGTAATTCATTTTGCTCCAGCAGGGTTGACAAAGCAAGATAAGAACAAAGAATTAAGGGCCTATCCGAATCCTTTGCAAAGCGGCAGTGAACTGCATTTATTTTTGCCGAACAATCAGACGCCAGCGTATTTGGAATTTTTGAATTATGAAGGTCAAGTGAAGGGAATTGTAAGCATCAACCATCAGGAAGCATATTCCATGCCGGACATTCCGCCCGGAGCTTATTTGTTAAGGGGAAGAACAAAAGAAGACAATCAATGGTTTTATCAGCAAATAATCATCATACCCTAAAGGATGGAAAATAAGAAAACGATACACATTGGAATTCAAGTGGTACCGATGGTTGTACGTGAACAAGCATTTCCGGTGATTGATCAGGTTATTGCGGCCATTGCTGCACATGGTTTTCGCTATGCTGTTACCCCCTTTGAAACGGTGGTTGAGTGCGGTTTTGATGAGGCCATGGAATTGTTGAAGGAATGCCATGCAATGATGGACGGATCCTTTCAGGGTGAGTATCTTATCAATGCCAGGTTTCATATCCATACAAACGAGGCGGTGCATTGGGAGGACAAAGTAAAATAGCATGAGAACATTCCTATCTTATTCGCTTTGCCTGATCATGTTGCTTGGCGGATGCAGAAAAGATCAGCCACCGGAACCTCCGGTTGAAAACAAAGTTGATTATGGTTTAAAGGGAGAATTGCTGGTGTTGAATGAAGGTAATTTTATGCTTGCCAATTCAAGTATTAGTAAAATCGACCTGTCCACCGGAGCGGTGGTTCATCAATATTATGAGCATATAAACCAGCAATCGTTGGGTGATGTGGCGCAAAGCATCAACTTTTACCAAGGAAAAGCCTATTTGGTCATTAATAATTCGCAAAAAATTTTGGTGACCGACAGCGCAAGTTTAATCCATGAGAAAACCATCAGCGGATTCGTTTCACCAAGGTATATGGCCTTCATACATCCCCAGAAAGCCTATGTCAGTGATTTG
>JBILVQ010000228.1:0-5002 GCA_044370375.1 Bacteroidia bacterium | reverse complement strand
CCGTCTCAAAGCTCAGGTGTAAGCAATGATGCTGTTCAACAGGGCAACGGTGATTATTTCGACCCGAATGCTCAAAGAACCACCACACAAACTACTGACGGATCAGGGAACACCTATATCACCAATAATTACAATAGTGATTTTAACTATGATGATTATTATGATTATGCTTATTCTTCCAGAATCAGAAGATTTCATAGCAGTAATGTTGCCTGGTCTTATTATGATCCATTTTTTACCAATGTTTATTACTATGATTACGATCCCTTCTTTTGGGGTAACAGTATTTACCTTGGTTATTCTTGGTGGGCACCGGTAAACAATACGGTTGTTTGGGGAGGAGGTCCGGCTTATGGTGGCTGGTATAATCCTTACTACAGACCATGGATTTATACCAATTCATGGTATTACGGAAATTGCGGAGGTTGGTGGAATACGCCAAATTACTGGGGTTCAGGCTGGGGCTTCAATTATGGCTATGGTTATGGCGGTAATGGTTGGGGCTATGGCGGTTGGGGGCGTCCTTGGGGTAGCCAATATGGCTGGGGTTACAACAATGGTTATTGGAATGGTTACAACAATGGTTATTGGCATGGCTACAACCAAGGACTAAACAATAGCTTTTATTACAACAGTCTTGATGCGAATACATACTACTATGGACCACGTAATTCGTCCAGTGCCACCGGTGGTTATAACAGGAAATCCTTTTCAGAAAATTACGAAGGTGTTGTTGCTAAAGAAACAGGTTCCTACAATCGATTTACACCAGTAGCATCGGTTGACCGTCCGGCTGGTTACAACAACGGAGGCTTATCAAGTGGAGCAAGACCCACTTCTGATAAATCAGTAGGTGTTGAAAGGCCTGGTTCTGTTTCACGCCCTGAAACCGCTGCCGGTAGTTCAAGACCTTCTACCAGCATTGCTCCTGACGCAGGCCGTCCGGGTTATAATGGTCAGGTGAGTGAACAAAATGCAAGGCCCAACACACCGGTTGGACAAAATGTTGGGAATGGAAATTCAACCCGACCTGCAGGTAACATTTCAGGTCCGGCTACCACCATTGATGCCAATCCTCGCGGAAGCAATGCACCCTCAACGGTGCCGGGCAGTAAGGATTTGAACAATACAACACGTCCTGCTCCATCAGACTATAGTCGTCCGGTACAATCGGGCCGACCAGCTAGTGTGGCTCCTGATTACCGCACTCAGCCTTCTGCTCCTGCGCAACAAAACAGTCGCCCGGTGAATCCGACCATTAACAATGACAGGCCCAGAAATCAAGGCAGTCAGGCCGGACAGGACGATTACTACAGACCATCACAGCAAAATAGCAGGCCTGCTCAAAACAACAATGTACGCCCCGGAACGCCATCTAATAGTTATCAGGATTATCAACGTGGCAATGATTACAATCGTCCTTCTTCCACTCCAAGAGGAAACAATTACCAGCCTTCCAGAGAAAATTCACAACCTATCCAACAAATGGACAGAGGCAGCAGCAGGCCTTCTTCTGTGACTCCTCCTTCAAGTCGTCCTGAAAGACCTGCCAACAGTGGAAGAAGTGTGAGTCCTGCCCCTTCCAACAATCGTTCTTTATCTCCTGCTCCATCGAACAATCGTTCGGTGTCCCCATCACCCGGCAGAGGTTCATCCGGTGGAAGCCTTAGTGCACCATCCGGTGGCAGCAGATCATCCGGTGGTTCTGTAGGCGGAGGCGTTAGAAGAAAATAATTTCAAAAGATTAAATACCGGGTTTTCGTGTGCACGATGCGGCCCGGTATTTTTTTTTGAACCCATTAAAACCTTTCAAGATGAAAAGAAATATATTTCCAATCATTGCCCTATGCATGTTCGGTTTTTCTCTGCATGTGCTTGCGCAAAATGAAGATGATGCTTTGCGTTATTCAAGGCAGCAATATGGCGGTACAGCCAGAACAATAGCTTTGGGCGGTTCCTTTGGAGCACTCGGTGCCGACTTTAGTTCGTTAAGTACAAACCCCGCAGGGATTGGTCTTTACAGAAAAAGCGAGATTACTTTTTCACCCCAGATTTTCTACAGAAATGCTAACACTAACTACTTGGGAAGTGGTGCTGACGACTCTAGATATGCCTTTAATTTTCAAAATTTAGGATTGGTATTTAATGGCCAAACCAGGCATGCCAAAAAGGATACCAAAGGTTGGAAGAGTTTTTCATTTGGCATTGGTATGAACCGCATTGCAGATTTCAATAACAGGACATTGACCAGCGGCACCAATGGTTCGGGTAGTTTTCTTGACTCGTTTACTGCTGGTGCGCAAGGAAAGGAGACAGAACAGTTTGATCGTTTTACCACACAAATGGCCTATCAAACTTATTTGATTAATCCGTTGAATGATAGCCTGAATCCCAACCGGTATTTTTCTGAAATGCCTGCAGGAATAAACAAATTGCAAACCCGAAATACTGCCACAACCGGTGGAATTAATGAAACAGCCATTTCTTTTGGTGGAAACTACAATAATTTTCTTTTTTGGGGTGCAACCATCGGCATTGCCAGAATCCGCTATAATCATACTTCAAATTATGAAGAAAGAGATATAGAAGACACCGTGGCAATTGATAATTTTGTTTATGCTGAAGATGTTGCAACCAGAGGAAGCGGTACGAATTTAAAGGCTGGAATTATTGTTATGCCGCTCGATTGGATTAGGATTGGAGCCTCTTTTCATACGCCAACTTTTTATCAGCTATCTGAGTCGTTTGATTATTACATGACCTCTAGTTTTGACAATGGAACCAATTATTCTTTTGCCGATAATGGAAGTTTTGATTATAATTTGAGAACCCCTTTCAGAGCCATGGGTAGTCTGGCTTTTATCATTGGAAAATTGGGTTTGATAACCGGTGATGTGGAGTTTGTTGATTATCGCGAGGCCAGTTTGCGTGCAGTAAGGTATTCTTTTTTAGATGAGAATGCTGCCATAGAAAGCAAATACACAGCTGCCACCAATTTCAGGGCAGGAACTGAATGGAAGTTGGATCGTTTTTCGGTGAGAGGAGGTTACTCTTATTTTGGCAGTCCGTTCAGCAATACCAGTTGGGAAAGTGCCACCCAAACTTTTTCGTTGGGTGCCGGATATCGTGAGGAAGGTTTCTTTCTGGATGTAGCCTATTATCAAAGCGCTATGAGCAGAAAAGTTTTCCTGTACAATGGTGATTTTAATCCTAACTTAGTTAGTGAAAAATTAAGCTGGGGCGGAGTAGTTGCTACGCTTGGTTTTAAATTTTAACCCGAAGGTTATTGCATCATTTCAACGATGAAAACATTGCAATTGCAGGTATAAATCCCTAACAGGCAAACCCATCACATTGAAGTAGCATCCGTTGATTTTTTCAATGCCTACTAGGCCAATCCAATCCTGGGCGCCATAGGAACCTGCTTTATCATAGGGCTGATATTTTTCGATGTAAAAGTTTATTTCATCGTCATTTAAATGACGGAAACTAACTTCTGTGGCACAGAAAAAAGTTTTTATTTGCTGGCTTCTTCGCAAACAAACCCCAGTAAACACTGTATGTTGTTTGCCTGAAATTTCCGAAATCATGTTGTAGGCTTCCTGAAAATTTTCGGGTTTGTTGAGAACCTTATCATGAATCCAAACAATGGTATCGGCAGCAATAATGGTGTGCTCAGCGGCCAAGGAATCTGGAACTGCAAGCGCTTTCTTTTCGGCCAAAAACAAAGGAATCTCTTCTCTTTCTAAATGCTCAGGAAAATCCTCGTTAGCGTTGGTTTGGTGGACTTCAAAATTAAATCCAAGATCCGTCAATAGTTGTTTTCTTCTTGGAGAACCGGAAGCGAGGATAAATTTTTCGGGAAAGATAATTTTCATGGTGGCGATAATCTTTTGCGAATGTACTTTTTTCCGCGATTGAACCCTTTTTCATTAAAGAATAGAGGGCAAATTGTTCCTTACAAGAGGAAATAAAATTGTTTTTTGAAAAACGTCTTCTTTTTTTTAACAAATAATTAGATTTTCAAGAAAAAATTATAAATTCGTATCACCAAAAACGGTTGGCATGAAATTATTCATTAAAATATTCGATCGCATTGCCCTTAACTTTTGCTTGCTTTCGAAGCTATTGCCGGCAATCATTTTGCTATTGACTTCGGGTGAAAATTTTGCTCAACAGTCTCAAAAAGGTCCTTTAGAAAGACCTTATAATTTAACTCAGGATTCCTTTAGCCCAAAAATTTCTTTTCCCGAAGAGAGATTTGTCCCAGAAACCAAATGGAGAAGTCACCCTGAGTATGGCCGTTTGCCTGAGAATGCTCCGTGTGAACAGTGTTTTGAATTAATAGAAAAAAGAACTGAAACAAGCAGGTATTTTGTTGAAAGGGGAAGCGATGGCAGGGATTTTTATGAGCAGACAGCCTACGGTCCTCTACATGTGAAGAACCAGGATGGATGGTGGGTTTCTATTGAAAGCCGGCTGATTGAAAAGGGTAACGGTGAATTTGAGGCAATACGCCAGGTGCACCCGCTTAGTATTTCATTACCTAGTCAAAATTTTACCTTAGGCAATGAGCAGAATTTTTTATCTTGGAATAAGCAACTTGAATTAGTAAAAAGAGATTTGCAGGGGAATGAACAATCCTTAGGTACGGCCAATTTTTCTCAATACACTTCAGGTTCTGACGGTATCAGGATTATTGATGTTTGGCCTAATGTTGACATGGTAGTTTATTCTTTGCTGAGTGCGGTTCATACGGATTTTGTTTTTAAATCTGATCCGGGGCCCGGTGTTTATATTATCAAAGATCATCTTGATTTTAATAGTAATCTTACGCTTTTGGCCCCTTCAGGCAAATTTTCAAGTCCAATTTATTTGAATGATGCCCAAGGAAATAATTGCTTTACCTATGATCGGGCCTTTGCTTATGATTCGGTGCAAAATAAAAGTAAGCTGCAATATTTGGATTATTCTGTTTTCGGAAAAGAGGTGAATCTTTACA
>JBILVQ010000227.1:0-5008 GCA_044370375.1 Bacteroidia bacterium | reverse complement strand
TCCCTTACTGTATCAATAGCTTTTTGATGGAATTCGTAACTACCATGCGAGGAGTTAATTCTGCAAACGTCCATTCCTGCATCAATCATTTGACTTAGCGTTTGTCTTTCTGTTGAAGCAGGTCCTAGCGTTGCTACAATTTTAGTTCTTGTCCAGTGTTCCATAATTGTCATGAATAAAATACTCTCTGTTAGCGGCCGGAATTTGATTTAACTCCATGCTTACGGCCATTGTAATAACAGGGATTTCTTTGAGTTGTTTTAAAATGTTTTTTAATTCAATGCCGGGCATCGGGCCTTTAATCAACAAAAAATAGTCCATGGTTTTTAGGTCGGGTACCAGCCATTTAAGCGATCCCTGATTAACCAAAAGGAAAACCTTTGAATAGAATAAATCAAAGGCAAAGTGGTAAACCGGATTCACTGAATAATCTTTTGGAAGAACAGGCTCATGCTCTTCTTCAGAAAACATGCTCTGTTGTTTTTTCATGTTTTCTAGGTTTTCGTATGCCGGTATGTTAATCTGTCCAACCTTTTCAAGGTTGAAACCAAGATGATTATTGATCATCCAACTTAATCTAAAATCTTTGGCTGAAGAAACCAATCCAAAAATAAAAATCTCTTTTTCAAGAGACTCATCTGTTTGAAGCCGGTGGGATACTTTTTTCATTCTTCCTTGTCAGGAATATTTAGCTTTTGGCAGGCAATTTCTGCAGCCCTTTGTTCCGCTGCTTTTTTACTGTTTCCCATGCCTTGTGATATTTCATTATCATCCATCGACAAACTTACCGAATAAAGAGATACTCCCGTGTTTTTTGTTTCACTGATTACATCAAACCGGATTGTTTTCTTTTCACGGTAGCCCCACTCTAGTATTTTGCTCTTGAAATCTTTGTCCACCGAAACAATTTCATCAATATCCATGTGTTGCTGAATCAGGGTTCTAATGATCCAACGGTTGGTAAATTCGTAACCGCGGTCAAGAAAAACTGCACCAATAAGTGCTTCCAGCGTGTCGCCGGGAAGGGATTTTGAAAATCTGTCTGTTTTCTTCTTTTCCTGAAAGGAGGGAAGCCCTAACTTTAAGGAAATTTGGTTCAGGTGTTGGCGGCTGACAATTCTAGATCTTATTTTCGTTAAAAAACCTTCGTCCTTTAAGGGGAACTTTTTAAACAGAAAATTGGCTATGGCCGAACCGAGAACGGCATCTCCCAGAAATTCTAGGCGCTCGTTGTTGCCAGAACCAAGGGTCGAATTTTCATCGGGCCCTGCCGATCTGGGTTTTAGTGAAAGTTGATATAGCCGGATATTTCTTGGATAAAAACCCAAAACATTCTTTAACCGGCTTTGCAAGGCACGGTTGGGCGACAAGAAATTTTTGAAAAAAAAGTAGAGCCCTTTGAAATTATCCCTCAATTTTTATACTTCCTGAAAATTACAGAAGCGTTGTGGCCACCAAATCCAAAGGTGTTGCTCAAAGCTGCATTAACAATCCGCTTTTGGGCCTTGTTAAAGGTAAAATTCAGGCCGGTGTCAAAAGCTGGGTCATCGGTAAAATGATTGATGGTGGGTGGAACCACATCATTTACCACCGCCAAAATGGAAGCAATAGCTTCAATGGCTCCAGCCGCGCCCAACAAATGCCCAGTCATCGATTTTGTTGAGCTGATGTTCAACCGGTAAGCATGTTCACCAAAAACGTTTTGAATGGCTTTCACTTCTTGGGGGTCACCCAATGGTGTTGAAGTACCATGTACATTCACATAGTCAACTTCCTGTGGGGTCATGCCCGCATCTTCTAATGCATAGGTCATAACTTTAGAAGCCCCAATTCCTTCAGGATGCGGTGCTGTCATGTGGTAGGCGTCAGCCGAAAGCCCGCCACCTATCAATTCAGCGTAAATCTTTGCCCCTCTTTTGAGGGCATGTTCCAATTCTTCCAGCACAACCGTTCCTGCGCCTTCTCCTAAAACAAATCCATCCCGGTCAAGGTCGAATGGTCGCGAGGCAGTTTTCGGACTGTCGTTTCTAACGGAAAGTGCCTGCAAGGCATTGAATCCGCCAACTCCGGCTTCATTCACTGCAGCCTCTGAACCCCCCGAAAAAATAATGTCTGCCTTTCCTAACCGAATATAGTTAAAGGCATCAATCATGGCATTGGTTGAGGATGCGCAGGCTGAAACGGTAGTGAAATTAGGCCCGCGAAATCCATATTTTATTGAAATATGGCCCGAGGCAATATCCGCAATCATTTTAGGAATGAAAAATGGATTAAAACGAGGAGTTCCGTCACCTCTGGCAAACTCCATGCACTCTTTCTGGAAGGTTTCTAATCCGCCAATACCCGAACCCCAAATTACACCAACCCGATCCAAATTCGTATTTTCCAATACAATGCCTGAATCAACAAAGGCTTCTTCGGTGGATACCATGGCAAACTGAGAAAATAAATCCAATTTTCTACCCTCTTTTCTTTCAAAGTGGGCATTTGGATCAAAATTTTTCACCTCACAGGCAAATCTTGTTTTGAATTTGGCTGCATCAAACCTAGTAATGAAGTCGGCACCGCTAACCCCATTAATCAGTGAATCCCAGTATTCTGTAACATTATTGCCCAGTGGGGTTAATGCCCCCAGACCGGTAACTACAACTCGTTTTAATTCCATCAGAAACCTGAGGCTTATTTTACGTTCGCTTCAATGTAGGAAATGGCTTGACCAACTGTGCCAATGTTTTCTGCTTGGTCATCGGGGATCGCAATATTAAACTCTTTCTCAAACTCCATGATTAATTCAACGGTGTCAAGTGAATCAGCGCCCAAATCATTGGTGAAACTTGCTTCCGGAGTAACTTCTTTCTCGTCCACTCCTAGTTTATCAACAATAATGGCTTTAACTTTAGCTGCAATGTCAGACATGTTTTTAGTTTTTTTGGTTTTAATAATCGGCAAAGAAAAAAATTAATTGGAAACAAATCAAAAAACAAAATAAAGACTTTTGATTACTTTAATCCTAAGTGCTTGATTGGTAGTGCTTTAGTATATTTACTGATTGCATTTTGTTGGTAAATTGTTAATTATGCATTCGAAATGAGAAAAATTGCTGTGTTTTCTTCCGGAAATGGCACCAATGCAGAAAACCTGATTAGGTTTTTTAAAAGCAGCCCCTTGGCCAGGGTGGAGTTGGTGGTTACCAACAACCCCTCTGCCGGTGTAATCAACAGGGCGAAGGAATTAGGGGTTCCGGCTTTCGTTTTCCAAAAGGGTGATTTAACCCAAGGCGAGAAAATTACCCAATGGTTGTTGAGCAATCAAATAGATTTGGTTGTCCTGGCAGGTTTTTTACTGAAAATACCCCATTCGTTGATCAATGCTTTCGAACAGAAAATTATTAACATACATCCTTCTCTTTTACCCAAATTTGGTGGTAAGGGGATGTATGGAAACCATGTTCATGCGGCCGTTTTGAGCTCCGGAGAAAAGGAAAGCGGCATTACCGTTCACCTGGTAAATGAGGAATATGATAAGGGCGAAATTTTGGCACGTTTTTCTATTCCCATACCTGAGGGAGCCTCAGTAGATGAATTGGCCAAAAAGATTCATCTTTTGGAATATGAGCACTTTCCGAAGGTGGTGGTTGAATATTTGGAACGTAAATTTGCAAGCACATGAAAAACAGGTTGCTATTGGTTATTGTCCTTGGCCTTGGCGCTGGTCTGTTTTTTTTTCAGACCATGGCCCAAAATGGTCAGGTTATTTTGGCTGATTCATTAAAAACGAAAAGACTGCTTCACGTCTACAAAGAAATAAACGAGGCTAAAAAAACTATTCCTGGCTTCAGGGTGCAAATCCATTTTGGTGGCGAAAGGGAAAAAGCCAAAGATGTGAAGGCTAAGTTTTTATCCCAATATCATACCATTCAGGCCTATGAAAGTTATCAATCTCCCAATTTCCGTGTTAGGGTAGGCGATTTCAGGACAAGATTGGAAGCCATTAGTTTCCAGAAAAAAATTAGCGCTAATTTTCCCGCAGCCTACGTAGTTCAGGACTTTGTTTCCTTGCCGGAAGTCCTACCTGAAAATTAGTAATCCTAAATCATTTCGTAAAGTCGGTCTGCACTTAGTTCAGCTTTTTCCTTGCCGCTAAAACTTTTGAAAATCTTTCCTTCGCGCAACACAATTAGTTTATTTCCATAAGAAATTGCCTCTTTGAAATTGTGGGTTATCATCAGAACTTTAAAGGAAAGTTTTTGCGACAACTCATGCGTAACTTCAAGAAGTTTTTGTGCAGATTTTGGATCGAGAGCCGAGGTGGGTTCATCCATTAACAAAAGCTCTGGTTGAACCATAACACTCATGATTAAACTTAATGCTTGTCTTTGTCCGCCAGAAAACTCTTCCATTTTTTTATTTAGCTGTTTTTCTAACCCCATGTTTAACAAACTAACTTTTTCTTCTGCCATTTGAACGAAACTTCTGTCAATTTGCCTAAACGAAGATTTTGTTTGATTCCTTAAAAAGGCTAATCGTAAATTTTCTAAAAGAGTCATGCTGCCGATGGTTCCCATTTTGGGATCCTGTAGTACTCTTCCTATGTAGCTGCTTCTTTTTTTTTCTGTTTCACCACTAATATCCTTTTGCCCTATCAAAATGTTTCCTTTATCTGTGCTTAATTGGCCTGCAATACAATTGAAAAGCGTGCTTTTTCCACTGCCATTGGCGCCAACAATGGCAATAAAATCTGAGTCGTTAATGTCAAGGCTTATCCCTGAAATTATTGCAACAGGCCTGCCCGCGTGGTCCGGAAAACTTTTTTCTATTTGCCTTATTTGGATTGTATTTACCATTAAACTTTTTTCGATTTTCCCGAAGGTATAAACAGAACTGATAAAACCAGGATGGCGGTTAATAATTTGATATATTCTGAGGGTATTCCGCTAAGTAATGATAGGGAAATGATCAATCGATAAACCAGGGTTCCCACAATCAAAAAAAGCAGTTCAGAGGAAACC
>JBILVQ010000226.1:0-5031 GCA_044370375.1 Bacteroidia bacterium | reverse complement strand
CGGAATTCATTTTTTGTTTTTCATGGCTAACGCCATGAAAAATCGTGGATTGAAATCCTATTTATTTTCCATTATCCATTATTCATGGCTAGCGCCATGAAAAACCGCGGATTAAAATCCTATTTATTATTCGTTCATTATTCATGGCTAGCGCCATGAATAACCGCGGATTGAAATCCGCGGCTATTGTATTTCGTCCCTTCGGGACTATAGGTGAGTGGCTGCGCTTATTGTTTGTTGATTATGCCGGCTGGGGTGAAAATATTGTAATGATTGCGGAATTCATTTTTTGTTTTTCATGGCTAGCGCCATGAAAAATCGTGGATTGAAATCCTATTTATTATTCATTATCCATTTTTCATGGCTAACGCCATGAAAAACCGCGGATTAAAATCCGCGGTTAGAATATTTCGTCCCTTCGGGACTATAGGTGAGTGGCTGCGCTTATTGTTTGTTGATTATGACGGCTAGGGAAAAAATATTGTCTAATAATGGCGGAATTCATTTTTTGTTTTTCATGGCTAACGCCATGAAAAATCGTGGATTGAAATCCTATTTATTTTCCATTATCCATTATTCATTGCTAACGCAATGAATAACCGCGGATTAAAATCCGCGGCTACAATATTTCGTCCCTTCGGGACTATAGGTGAGTGGCTGCGCTTATTGTTTGTTGATTATGCCGGCTAGGGTAAAAATATTGTCTAATTATTGCGGAATTGACTATCCACATTTCACTACCTACTCCAACAACTTTCTCACTCGTTCAATGGCCTGGCGGTTTTCAGGCAATTCAATAGAATTAAAAACCTTTTGCTTTTCCTTCTCGGTTAGGTGCCAGCTTAATGAAATTTTATCCGGTTTTTGGTTGCGTAGCTGAAAGTTAATCACCTCCAATTTTCCATCAAACCATAAACCAGCATATTCCAACAATTGGTCCTGAGCGTAATCCTGGACACTAAAAATATTGCCGTAAAGACTTTCTATAGGAGCCGTTAGTGATTCCATTAACGATTGGTTCCCTTTGGCATCATCCTGCACTTTCTTGTGCCTGTCGCGCACCTGGATAATCACCACACCCGAGGTATTGGTATTGATCCAATTCCGGAAGGTATATAAAAACTTTAAGGCCGTTTCCAGCCCTAGATTATCTTTTCCACCAGCGTCCACCACATGCATCTCCGGTGTGGAAGGAAGGGTTACAATGGGCATAATCACAGGGAAAGTAGCACTCATCCGAAGGGCCGTAGTAAAACGCAATTGATCGGCATCCTGTTTCTTGAAAAATCTTCTGAACTCTATTCCTTCCGACAAACGCTCCATCTTCATGTTATCCCCCAACTGCGGGTGACATAAATAAGAAACGTTCTGACTGGAAACATATAACCTTCTTCCATCATTAATTATAGTTGGGGTAAAAATCATCATGGGAATCATGGCATTCTTCTCGGCATCGGCATAGTCCATCATTGGCTTATCCAAATAATATCGGGTAATTTGGTTGAGCTTATGCTCAAAAGCATAACCACGGTCTTTCTTATAATTATATTTGCCTACATGAACATTTTGAATCCTTAAAAACAAATCGTTCACCGTCATGGAAAACACAATAGGATTCAGTAAATCCGTTGAAATATCATGGGCATACTTGCGGTGATACAAATTACGCAAACGGTTCATCGTCTTACGAAAATACAACTCCCGTAAATAGGCAACCCCAACCATTCCTCCGGATGCACCCGTAATCAGCACCGTATGATTAAGCAACTCTCCATGCAACAAACTATCGGCATATTGCAGAGAATAAAAGGACCATAGCGAAGAACGCAAACCTCCTCCGCTGGCGTTAATAATCACCAAACGTGGCTTTTCTTTTCTTGTTAAGGAATTCACCGTATTCTTTAAACGCCATTTGTTGAGCGTATTCAAAGTACCCTCCTTATCCAACTCGAAATTAGCGGAATCTGTGGCCAATGCTTCCACTTCCTTGTTTTTATAAACCGGAAATTTGCCTTCGTAATTCATGCCGTAGGCAGCATTCGTTACATAGAAAACATCCCATGCAAAGGCCGCATTGATCAACAAAATCATCACAAAAAACAAGGTGGTTGACCAACCTCTTAACCAATTATACACTGCACTGGTAAGCATCAAGTACATGGTAAAAATCAACAACACACTTGCTCCGGCCGGAATTCCAAAAGCAGGAACCTCTCTGAAAAAGCCAAGAATCAAAATGCTGATCACTACAACAAATTCAAATACGGCAGCATTGGTGTGGTTTTGCTTAAACACTCCCAATAATTTTTCCTTTTCGTAATGTCCGTAGCCACGAGCAATTCTGATTCTAAAGGTCCCGCTCAAATAGGTTTCAACTTTCCAGTCGCGCTCACTTTCATTCAATGCCTTCCACGACATATTTTTCCGCATCACTACTTTGCTGGTACTCTTCACCTGACCGCTGGGCGCATCAGCTGTTTGCACATTAAAGAGGCGATAAATGTCTTTGTTGGTGCGAAAAAAATAAGTGATAGCAAGAAAAATAAAAGCGAACACCCCGGCCAATAACGACAATACATCAATGGCCGCATTGGCCACTGTTTCAAACTGATCGCGGATTTGAAAAATAAAAATATTAACCGCATAAACCAACGTGAAGCAGGCAGGGATAATAAAATTATTGACGATATATTTTGGAAAAGGGTTCGACAGTGTTGCCAAAAAAGGGAAGCGGAACGAGTTCATGATATAACTCGAAATATTGAAAGCGATGATTAATCCTCCCAGTCCGATACCAACAATAAAATAGCTTAGAAAATTAACCTTGTCAAGGTATTCAGGATTTAAAAACAAATAAGGAATACCGTATTTGGCAGCCATCTTCTGCGTTGCAAAACCAAAGAGAATGAACCAATAAAACAAAAGGAGGTGATTCTTTTTAAATTGAACCAACAGCAGTTGAAAAGGAAAGAAATAAACTATCTTCCTCAGGCGCGGACGATCACGAAGAACTCTGTCGATATACCTCACTTTTTGTTGCTTTTCATGGTGCTTCTACGCAAAAACGGTTCAATGGTTATTTTTCATTAAGCTTCCATCAAGGCCAGCACCTCTGCTTCCTGTTGCATCACGTTTTGCAAAATTGCTTTGGCTTTGGTAATGATTTCAGCAGTAAATACCTTATCGCTGTATCCATCCGCATTAATTTTCACATTCAAATAAGCCCCATGCACAGCAGTGCGCAAACAAAGGGCACCAACCGCTGCATCCGAAATGGAATTTTTATTACCGATTTCGGCCATTTTCTTCACCATGGGCATGGCTTCTGCAGCGGCCTCTATCACCATAAAAGGAACCTCAATGGCATAACGTGTGGCATCTGCAATGGCCTTGCTACGGATAGCCTTTTCCTCCTCATTCGATTTGGGCAGCGCCATGGCATCCATAATGGCGTTAAAAGAACGTGTATCCTCATCCACCAAAAACAAGAGTCGATCTTTTAATCTTTGACCCATGGCCGCATAATCAGAAAACTCTTTCCAGCGATCATCCCATCCTCTTTTATGCGAAGAAAGATTGGCCACCATGGTTCCCAAGGCTGCACCAAAAGATCCGCACAAGGCAGCTACTGAACCTCCGCCCGGGGCCGGACTTTCAGAAGCTGTTTCATTGGCAAAACCTTTGGCACTGAGACTTACAAGACGTTCCTCTTGCTTGTTGCGCAATTGGTATTCAATAATTCTTTCCTCAGGATGAAAAGGGGCCAGCTCATCAAGTCCCATCGACTTCACGGCAATTTTAATAAGCTCTGCTTCCGAAACACCCACTGACCTTTGCTGTTTCTCTAAAAAATATTTCCCTGCATCCAACAAAGATTGCAAAGGAACCAATCCTACAATTTCCGAACCGCTTACACGAATTCCTCGTTCAGCTGCTTTTTTACAAACCTCGTCAAAAGCAATATGTACAGGGGTTACACGGATGTTGGTTAGATTCATCGAGATCTGAGCAATGCCATATTCTTCAATAAACCAACCAATGGCTTTTACACATTTTAAACTGCCCGGAATGCTCACCGGATTTCCTGTTGCATCGGTAACAATTTTTCCGGTTACCGGATCGCCCTCTCGTTTTACCCTTCCCGCTTCGCGCACATCAAAAGCAATGGCATTCGCCCTGCGGGTTGAAGTCGTATTCAAATTCACATTGTAAGCCACCAAAAAATCACGTGCTCCTATAACCGTAGCACCTGCTTTGGCAGGAAACTCGGCCGGACCAAAATCCGGTTTCCATTCCGGCAATTTTATTTTTCTTGCAAAACCTTCATACTCACCTTCGCGGATTACCGACAAGTTTGAACGTTTTTTATCGGCCTGAGCTTCCTCATACAAATAAACCGGAATGGCCAACTCCTCTCCCACACGCTTTGCCAGCTTCTTTGCAAAGTTGGCTGTTTCTTCCATCGAAATTCCTGCAATAGGAATAAAAGGACAAACATCCGTGGCGCCCATTCTTGGATGTGCCCCTTTGTGACGACTCATGTCAATCAACATCGAAGCTTCTCTGATTCCTCTGAAAGCAGCCTCTACCACCTGCTCGGGCTCCCCTACAAAAGTAACAACGGTGCGGTTGGTGGCTTTGCCCGGATCAACATTTAACAACTTAATGCCCTCAACACTTTCAATGGCATTGGTAATTTGCTCAATAATTTGCAGATTGTTTCCTTCACTAAAATTAGGAACACATTCAATCAATTGCTTCATTTTTGTTTATATTTTTTTTGCGGGTAATACTTTAGATCTTGCTTCACCGAAACCAATTCGTTTTCCGTTTTTTGAACAATAACCTTTGATAAGAACCTCATCGCCATCGGCAATAAAAGAACGCGTGGATTGATCGTTTAAGGTAAGCGGCTTGGTTCCTCTCCATGATAACTCGAGCATACTTCCGTAAGTATCGGGTGAAGAACCACTGATGGTTCCACTGGCATAAACATCGCCCACACAAATATTGCAACCGTTAACCGTATGA
>JBILVQ010000048.1:0-17113 GCA_044370375.1 Bacteroidia bacterium | reverse complement strand
ACAGGTAAATACATCCCCATTAGCATAAGCCCCGGTGCTATAGGTTGTGGATGTTCCTGATTGAACCGTGATACCATTTCTCCTGAAGTTATAGGTTACTGAACCTGCACCTGAGATGTTGGATGCTGCTGCTGTGAAAATAACATTTGCCCCAGAACATACAGTTGATCCGGAAGAGGATAAAACGATTCCGGGTGTATTAACAGTAAAGGAAATTACATTAGAGGAGGCTACCGATGAGGTTAAACATGTTCCACCACTAATGTTGATGTTACAGCTAATTGTATTTCCGTTGCCCAGCGTGCTGCTTGTGTAAGTGTTCGATAATCCGCTTTGTACACTTACTCCATTTTTAAGGAAGGTATAGGTTACCGTACCACCGGCTGTGTTCAATGCCGTTGCTGTTACGGTAACAGTATTTCCTGAACAAAGGGTTGTTGCGGTGGAATTTATTGAAACGCTTGGTGTACTATTGGTGTTTACGGTCATAACAATGCTGTTGGATGTAGCGTTGTTACTAACCAAACAAGTACCGCCTGTAACCGTTATATCACAGGTTACTGTATTACCATTGGCAATGGAGGCTGAACTGTAAGTGTTGATGGGCCCGCTCTGAACACTGTTGCCATTAATTTTGAAGTTGTAATTGATAATACCACCGGCAGTGTTGGATGCTGTTGCTGTAAATGTTGCAGAACCACTGCTACAAAGACTGGTGATTGGTGTGCTAATGCTAACTGTAGGGGTAGCGTTGTTGTTCACAATCATTGTGATGCTGTTAGACAATGCGGTTGTTGTATTCAGACAGCTTCCTCCGGCTATTGTTATTTCACAGGTTACAACTTCACCATTGGCAAAACCGGTAGATACATAAGTGTTGGCATTTGAGCTCTGTACACTCACTCCATCTACTTTAAAATCGTAGTTTACGGTGCCTCCACCAATATTGTTGGCTGTTGCCGTTATTGTTGAACTTGCTCCCTGGCAAATGTTATTAGCACTTTCAAGAATGCTTACAACTGGAACAATGTCCTCAACAGTTACTGTAGTTACCGCATCAGCACTGCAGGAACCACTAGTTACAGTATAGGTGATGGAACTAATCCCTGCGCTAACGGAGGTAACAAGTCCAAGTGCATCCACTGTTGCAACGGAAGCATTACTGCTTGACCAAGTTCCTCCCGGTGTTACATTCGCTAATTGTGATGTAGCTCCAAGACAAAAAGTGGTTGTACCTGTAATGCCGGCAACAACTGGATTTCCACTGGTGATTACCGTAACATTATTGGATGGGTAAGAAGCTGTGTTACAACCCGAAGCATCTGGGGTTACTTCACAACTAACAACATCATTCAATTGCAGATTGGTATTTACATAAGTAGTTGAGTTTGTTCCTGAATTTACACCGTTAACTTTCCATTGATACGTAGGAGAAGCTCCTACATTTGTTGCTACCACTGTAAAGGTGCCTGTATTGTTGTTCACCACAATGGCATTCGTAATGGTTGCATTAATACTGTATAGTGATGCGTCAACAATTAAGGGGAGCGTAGGAGCTACCAGACTGGTGTACATCAATACTCCGTTTTTGTAGTACTTTACAATGTTAGATTCAACAGATATTTTGAATATCATTCCTGCAGAATATCCTCCAAAGGTACCTCTTGCTGTTCCTGATTCATAAACCTGCACCGTTCCATCATTTCTTAAATACCAAGCATATTGTATCGTGGTGTAGTTCCCATCAATGCTGCTTGTACTTAAACCACACATTCTATATAAATTGGTTTCTGTTGCTGTAAATTCTAGGTAACCATTGTTGCTAACAGTATTGTAGGAAAAGGCTCCTCCGTTCCATGCTCCATTTGCGGCATTTTTCAGAAGATCATTCCCGTTTGCAATTACATTCTGTAATCCTGAAACACTCCAAACCACTTCCTCCGAAACAACATTGTTGCAAGTTCCTAAAGTGGCAGTTCCTCTAACATAAATTTCTGTTCCCTGCAAGGTTGGAATGCTTTTGTTGGTAACTGCATTGGAGCTCAGGTTGCCAAGGCTTGAACAACCACTTACATCCGGTGTAAGAATACAAGTTACCACATCATTATCCACCAAACTAGTATTTGAATAAGTTGCGCTATTGGTTCCAACATTGATACCATTTAATTTCCATTGATAATCAGGAGCAGCACCTGCATTGGTGGCGTTTGCTGTAAAGGTTCCTGAATAGTAGTTTGATATGATAGCGTTGCTAATCGTTCCGGCCAGAGTGTTGATGGAAACATCTACCATTAAGGGAAGTGTTGGTGAAATGGTACTTGTATACCTCAATACGCCATTCAGATAGTATTTTACAACATTACTTTCAACGGCAATTTTGAAAATAGCACCTGCTCCGTAGGCACCAAAATTTCCTCTGCTGCTTCCTGATTCATAAATTTCGGCTGTACCATCCGTTCTCAAGTACCAGGCATATTGAATAGTGGTGAAATTGGAGTTGGGATTACTTGTGCTTAATCCACCCATTCTTGCAGTATTGGTTTCGGTGGCTGTGAATTGAAGGAATCCATTATTTTTAACAGTGTTCCATGAACCTGCACCACCATTCCATGCACCTCCGCTTTGTACTTTTACCAAGTCGTTTCCGCTTGCGGTTACATTCGATAGATCTGATATTTTCCATACCACTTCTTCTTCTGCAGTATTACATGCTGCTGAAGTGGAACTTGCTTCTACATAAAATTCAATGGGCGTTTGGGTGATGCTGAAGCTGTTTGAAATATAATTGGAAACTACAGGGTCGGCACTGCTGCAACCAACAATATCAACGCCTAGTTCGCAAGAAATAATATCATTGTTGGTTAGCGTTGTATTCACATAGGTATTGCTATTACTTCCAACATTCGCACCATTTAATTTCCATTGGTAGGTTGGACTTGCTCCTGCACCAGACGCTGTGGCGGTAAAAGTTCCCGTATTGTAATTGCCGGTAATGGCATTGGTAATGGTACCATCAATGGTATAAATAGAGGCATCTACAACCAGTGGCAATGTTGGTGCAACCAAACTAATATAAGAGAGGGTTCCGTTTTTGTAGTATTTTACAACGTTTGATTCAACGGTAATTTTAAATTTATCACCGCTCACATAACTACCAAAGGTTCCTCTAGCTGTTCCTGATTCATAGATTTGAAGTGTTCCATCATTCCTTAAATACCAGGCAAATTGGATGCTGGTATAATTTCCATCTACATTACTTGTGCTTAATCCACACATCCTGTAGGTGTTGGTTTCTGTTGCGGTAAATTCTAAATACCCGTTATTGCTAACTGTATTAAATGATGCTGCTCCTCCATTCCAAGCTCCGTTTGATTGAAATTTTCTGAGACTGTTTCCAATAGATAATACGTTCACCAGATCTGAGTTTTTCCATACAACTTCTTCTGCAGAAACGATACAACCGCTTGGAGCCGCTGTTCCAACGATGTAAAATTCAACGCCAATGGGACGGTTTACCTCATTATTTACGATGTTATTGGATGGGATGATAGTGGCACCACAACCGGTCAGGTCGGGAGTTAGATCACAACTAATTATGTCTCCATTGCTAAGAGTGGTGTTGGTATAACTGTTACTATTGGTTCCAACATTAACACCATTTAATTTCCACTGGTAGGTTGGAGCGGCACCAGCATTTGTAACGGTTGCAGTGAATACTCCAGTGTTGTAATTGGTTACAATGGCATTTGTAATGGTACCCCCAATATCGCGAATTGATACGTCTGCTATCATTGGCAATGTTGGAAGAATGGTGGAGGTATAACGTAAGGTTCCGTTCAGGTAATACCTGATTATACCATTTTCAATGGCTACTTTAAAAACACTTCCGCTAGTGTAAGCACCAAAGCCACCTCTGCTGGTTCCGGTTTCGTAAATTTCACAAATGCCATCCGATCTTAAATACCATGCATATTGTATGGAAGTATAATTGGAATTCACATTGGTGGTACTTAAACCGGCCATTCTTGCCAAATTGGTTTCGGTGGCTGTAAATTCAAAAGATCCATTGTTTGAAATGCTATTGCGTGATGCAGCACCACCATTCCACGCACCATTCGATTGTGTTTTGAACAAATTGTTGTTGCTGGCGGTCACATTCACTAAGTCGGCCACTAGCCATCTTACCTCCTCGCGGCCGATATTACAGCCTGTTGATGCGGCGGTTCCAGTAATCACAAATTCTACTGAGGTTGGTGACGCTACCTGAATATTGGTTATTGTATTTGATGAGTAAGTAGTACTTGAACAACCACCAAGATCTGGAGTTAATTGGCAGGTTACTACATCTCCGTTAGACAGAAAGGTATTGCTGTATGTGTTGCTGTTTGTACCTACATTCGATCCATTCAATAACCATTGATAAGATGGACTAGCTCCGGCATTGGTAGCCACTGCCGTAAAATCACCAATACTTAAATTTGAAACAAGGGCATTGCTAATGGTCCCAGAAGGGCTATAAATAGAGACATCTACCAATAGCGGCAGGGTAGGAGCAATAAGACTAGTATACCTTAATACCCCGTTATGATAATATTTCACAACACCTGCTTCTACAGCAATTTTGAAAATTGAATTGGCAGTGTAAGCACCAAAGCCTCCTCTTGAAGTACCGGATTCATAAATTTCAAGGGTTCCATCATTTCTTAAATACCAGGCGTATTGAATGGTTGTGTAGTTTGCATCAGGATTGGTATTGCTTAATCCAGCCATACGGTAGGTGTTGGTTTCAATGCCGGTAAATTGGAAATACCCGTTGTTGGCAACGGTATTCCATGAAGCAGCGCCTCCATTCCAGGCACCTCCTGCGGTTGACAAACGTGAAAGATTATTTCCTGAAGGTACACTAAGGACAATGCTTGATGCTCTCCAACGCACTTCCTCGTTGGTGCTGTTGCAGGCTGAGCTTGCTGCGGTACCAAGAATATAGAATTCGGTTCCTGTTGGAGCCGGAATGGCGAAATTGGTAATTGAATTGGAGGTAATATCTGTTGTAGAACAACCGCCAATGTCCGGGGTTAGAATACAAGTGATTATTTCTCCGTCATTTAAGGAAGAGTTTGTATAGCTTGTTGAGTTGGTACCAACATTTATTCCATTTAGTTGCCATTGATAGGTTGGGCTTGCTCCTGCATTAATAGCAACCGCTGTAAAATCTCCAACATTGTAGTTGCTTACCAGGGCATTGCTGATGGTTCCTCCAATATCACGTATCGATACATCAATTAACAAGGGAAGGGTAGGAGCAATTGTACTGGTGTATTTCAATACATCATCTATATAATATTTTACGGTTCCGCTTTCAACAGCAACTTTGAATACTGAACCGCCAACATAAGCGCCAAAGTTGCCCCTGCTGGTTCCTGATTCGTATACTTCGCACAAGCCATCGGATCTTAAATACCATGCGTATTGAATTGTTGTAAAGTTGGAGTTAACATTGGTGGTACTTAATCCGGCCATTCTTGCGCGGTTAACTTCCGTAGCCGTAAACTCAAAGTATCCGTTGTTGCCAACGCTGTTCGATGAAGCAGCGCCTCCATCCCAGGCCCCGTTGTTCTGAATTTTGTTTAGATTGTTAGTGCTTGCAATTACATTGGTCAAGGAACTAACCTTCCAGCTTACTACCTCTTCTACGGTTTTACAGGCAGAGCTTACGGATGTTCCTGTAATGTAAAAATCAACAGTGCTAGGAATAGGCACTGTTATATAGGTGATGGCATTGGAGGGATAAGTTATTCCACCGCAACCGCTTATGTTTGGAGTTAAAACACAGGTTATAACATCATTATTACTAAGGGTTGTATTGGTATAAGTATTTGAATTTGTGCCTACATTCGCACCGTTCAGTTTCCACTGATAATCCGGTGAAACAACCCCTCCACTAACACTTGCAGTAAAGGTACCGGTATTATAATTTCTTACCAAGGCGTTGGTAATAGTCCCTCCAGTTTCGTTAATAGAAACATCAACGATTAAAGGAAGGGTGGGTGCAATACTGCTGATGTAGAAAATAGTTCCGTTTTTGTAATATTTTACTACGGATGCTTCTACGGTAATTTTGAAAACATCACCCGTTAAATAGGTTCCAAAAGAACCACGACCGGTGCCTGATTCATAAACCTGGAAAGTTCCATTGTTTAATAAATATACAGCATATTGAATCGTGTTGAAGTTTGAATTGGTATTCACCGTGCTTAATCCTGCCATTCTTGCTTTGTTGGTTTCGGTGGCGGTGAATTGGAAAAAACCGTCATTGCTAACCGAATTGGTAGAGGCAGCGCCTCCATCCCAGGCTCCGTTATTCTGAATTTTTATCAGACTATTTGCTGTTGCATTTACATTGGTTAAGCTAGCTTGTACCCATCTAACCTCTTCCTCGGCTAGAGCACATCCGCTAACAGTTGGTGTCCCTTGTATTGAAAAATTTATTCCTGTTGGTGAACTTACAAAGCGATTGGTAATACTATTTGAGTTATAAGTAATACCACCACATCCATTTAAGTTTGGGGTCAGCACACATGTAACAACATCATTATTGGCCAAAGATCCATTGGTATATGTGTTGGAGTTGGTGCCAACATTTGCACCGTTTAATTTCCATTGATAATCGGGTGAGCCTACTCCGCCACTTACAGAAGCAGTAAAGGTACCTGCATTGTAGTTGGCAACAATTGCGTTAGTTACTGTTCCACCAGTTTCATTAATGGAAACATCAACTAGAAGTGGCAGAGTGGGTGCTATTGAGCTGATATAGAAAACACTTCCGTTTCGGTAGTATTTAACCACTGCACCTTCTACCGCAATTTTGAAAACATCACCACTGGAAAAGCTTCCGAAATTCCCACGGCTAGTTCCCGATTCATAAACAAAAAGCAAGCTAGAATTAACCAAATATATTGCGTATTGAATGGTGGTGTAATCACTATTCACATTTGTGTTGCTTAAACCTATCATTCTGTTTTTGTTAGTCTCGGTAGCTGTAAACTGAAGAAAACCATCATTGCTTACTGTATTCAATGAGGCAGCACCACCGTTCCATGCTCCGTTGCTCTGAATTTTGCTAAGGTTGCCTCCAGATTCATTCAAATTGGCAATACTAGCAGCGTTCCATCTAACCTGTTCTTCTCCTATCGAACAGCCAATGGATGAAACCGTTCCTGCAATTGAAAAGTTGATTCCTGTTGGATTACTTACTACTAAATTGGTGATGCTGTTAGAGGGGTAAGTTAATCCGCTGCATCCACTTATATTAGGGGTTAGTTCACAAGAAATAACATCATTATTGTTTAATGCCCCATTTGAATAACTGTTGCTGTTGGTACCAACAGGAACACCGTTTAAATACCATTGGTAATCCGGACTAACAACTCCTGCACCAACACTTGCAGTAAAGGTTCCTCCACTGTAATTTCTAACTTTGGCATTGTTTACAGTTCCTCCGGTTTCATTGATGGAAACATCCACCAACATAGGAAGAGTTGGGCTTACCGCACTCAGGTAAAACAAGCTGCCGTTTCTGTAATATTTTACAACATTGCCTTCAACGGCAATTTTAAAAATGTCTCCTCCCGAAAAAGCACCAAACCCACCTCTGTTGGTGCCTGATTCGAACACATTGTATGTAGCGTTATTTTGAAGATATATAGCATACTGAATGCTTGTAAAATCGCTATTGACATTGCTGTTGCTTAAACCAATCATTCTGTTTTTATTGGTCTCAACCGCTGTAAATTCTAAGTGGCCATCATTACTAACCGTATTGAGTGAGGCTGCTCCGCCATTCCATGCACCATTGCTCTGAATTTTGTTAAGGTTACCCGAAGTTTCATTAACATTCACCAAACTATTGCCATTCCAACGTACTGCCTCTTCTGCCACCGCGCAACCCAATGAACTTGGTGTTGCCGTAATTGCAAAATCTAATCCTGCAGGGTTGGCGTCATATTGATTGGTGATTGCATTGGAAATAAAAAGGGTGCTCGAACAACCTGCTAAATTCGGATTCACCTCGCAGGTGATAACATCGTTATTAGCCAATGAGTTGTTGGTATAAGTGTTGCTGTTTCCCCCAACCGGTGTGCCATTCAGCTTCCATTGATAAATAGGGGATGAAAAGGTTGGTGAAATAACACTGGCAGTAAAAGCTCCTGTGTTAAAATTTCCAACCCGGGCATTGGTTACCGTACCATTTATTTCGTTGATGGACACATCAATGATCAATGGCAATGTTGGACTAAGTGAACTGATGTAAAAAAGGTTATTGTTTTTGTAGTATTTAACCACATTGTTTTCTACCGAAATTTTAAATTCTTCTCCTCCCGAGAAGGTGGTTAATACTCCTCTGTTCGCCCCTGATTCATAAACGCTGACATTGCCATTGTTTTGCAGATAGATGGCGTATTGTATGGAGCTGAAATCTGAGTTTGTATTCGTAGTGCTTAATCCAACCATCCGGTTTTTGTTGGTTTCTGTGGCAACAAATCTGAAATAACCTTCTGCACTTACTGTGTTATGAGAAGATGCCCCTCCATTCCATGCTCCATTGGCTGTAAACTTGGTTAAATTATTTCCTATTGCAGAAGTATTAACCAAATCACTGTTTTTCCAAACTACTACTTCTTCTGCATTGTAACATGAAGCACTGGTTGCAGTTCCTCTGATAACAAGTTCCGCCTGTGGGCTAATGGTTACAGTATAGTAGCTAGCCTGATTACATTCCAGACTTTGACGCTCTTCATAACTTAAGGCAGATGGGAAAACTTCAAATTCCGAAATGTAACCGGTCCACAATTGTGATACATTGGTTGAATTATATGCTGCTCCAATTAAGAACCCTGATGCAGTAGAAGTTGTTCCCGTTTTTCTGTTTTGGGCCACACTATTCACAAAGGGGGATAAGCCATTGGCACCGTTTATGGCCGTTGCAGTAAGGATGTTTGAGGTATTTCCAATTGAAATATTTTGTGTATTAGCGGCAACATCATTCCATGCAGCTCCATTGCCGGTAAATGTTGCATAGTTTCCTTGGAAAGCCCCAACAAAGCAAAAGGCATCACCGGTGGCACTAAAATTAATTAATCGCTGATATCCTCCGTTTGAGGCCGTCCTTGACGCCACCACATTAATGGAGTATGGATTGCTAACAATCAAGGTAGTTTGTCTTAACACTGAATTAGTACCATTCAGGAAGATAGCAGGTTTGCCATTTTGGGTTTCTACAACACCTGCATTAACGATTCTGGGTTGATTGGCCGGTGTGGTTTGCGCAGCATTCCGACCAAATCCACTTTGGTCATACCATACCGTTACAAAACCATTGCCCAGGCCAACGAAAGCCAGCAAGGCTGTTTGGTCCAATTCCCCGGCCGAAAATCCAATATCCTGTTCGGCATTATCGCTGCTTCTGCGCACCCTGATGGCAGGCCCCGCATAAGAACTACTTGCCTGGCGTAAGCTATAGGATACAGCTGCAGGGGTTGCCCCACCCAAACTCAGGTTGTCTAGAGTATTTTGCGCCTGAACCTGAATGTTCAAGGCAAACATCAGGAGAAGTAGAAGTATCCTTTTCATGGGTGCTTTTTTCTGTTTTAATCGAGTTCTTAAAAATCGTTTTGAAGAAATTTCAAGGTTTTAAGTTGATTTTCAAAAAGCAAATTTGAACCTATTTTGGGATATAAATTTTTGATTTCTAAAATTAAACCCACAATCCATTGTTAATTGCGAAAAATGAAATTGTGTTTTTCTACCATTCGAGTATTGGCGTTGGTTTTTCTACCAATTTTCAATGCTTTTTCCTGTTTTCTGCGGTTGTTTACTACCACCCTCTGAAGCCCTTGAAAAACCTGGTTTTCTGCTTGTAACTTGGGTGTCCCACTGTTTGTTTGGGTTGAGTTTTACTTTTAATCAATGTTTGTTAGGTGTAAAAAGATTAGAAGTGGCTCTGCGAATGTTCAGATTGTAAATGAATCCTCTGGAAATTATGTTTTAATCCAAACTGTTCGTAGTTCAACAGATTCCATTGAGATTGATTTTTTAATTGCTCAGGGCAAAAAGTTAAATGCATTGCACCGAGGACAGGCTGTTTTACCTTTTGATAAGGATAAAGAAATAGCATTTGTATATACATTTTTGCAGTGTTTGAATCGATGAATCTAGTTGGTCCAGAGCTTTTGTTGGGACAAAATTTTGATTTTATAGGTTTCAATTCCATTGAAGATGATTTGTTCAGGCACCTGGTTATTACACGAATTGTGTATCCTGTCAGCAAACTTAAAGCGACCGATAATTTATTCAAATATTAACCGAAGAGATTAGTTTTTACAGCATTTATAGGTATTTGGATAAATTGCATCAATGGTAAATGGAGCTTGTTAAAGCCGTCAGTTTTACCAATATATTGAAGGTGTTAGGAGGCAACTTATCTGTAGTTTATTATGATGTTACAACCTCTATTTTGAGGCACCAGACGAAGACTACTTGCGTTAAACAGGTTTTAGCAAAGATGGCAAACATTAACATCCTCAAATAGTTTCGGGCTTATTGGTTAGCGAAAATGGTTATCCATTGGACTATGAATTTTTTAAGGAAACAAATACGAAGTCGAAACTTTATTGCCCGTTATCAATCATTTTAAAACGAAGTATACTACCGGCAGAATTCATTATAAAAGTTAGGCAGGAATCTAAGATGCCATAATCGCATCTATATCTTCCTTAGTTCACAATAAAATTTTCATCAACTGTATTGTACCAATCTAAGACTTCAATGCGTTCCCAAAACTCCGGAACTAAATTTATTTCTGTTTGCTGCAATATCAATCCGGTGTCATTACAATGATGAATACAATTGTAGGATAGATAGGGATTGTTGTTTACACCAACACTTTCTGTATAAACCGCAAAGCCACTGCTGTCTCGTTTTAAGAATTTATACTCGAGGTCATTGAAGCCTTTTTGATATACTTTTTCAAACAAATTGTTTTGAGCAATAGTTGTAGTGGTGATTAGAATAATGAAAAGCAGGCTCAGTTTACAAAACATTTTTTCAAAGTAACTGTTTGATATTTAACTAAATAGGGCCATTTGTGGTTTGCTATTCCATCGCAAAAATCAAAGTATATAAAGTATTGCAGCCAGAGCAATAAAAGGCACAAAAAAAACCGACCACAAAGAGTGGTCGGTTTTTTACTCTTTCACAATATCCTTACTTCACAATTTTCCTCGTTACCATTTTTTGGTCATAGCTGAAACTTACAAAGTAAACACCAGGCTTATAATTGGCAATAGAAAGGTTTTGTTTTCCGGTTTTTAATCCGTTGAGATTGCTTTCAAAAACTATTGCTCCTAAACTATTTACAATTTGCATTTCAACATTGGTTGGGTTCTCAAAGTTGTACAGCAATTGAAGTTCGTTGTCTAATTGTTTAACCGCAAATAGCTCATTGTTGCTAACCGAAACAGGGATCTCTTTTGCATCACTGCAATTTCCGTTTACAGAAACGATTCTAATGGTAAAATTACCCTCGCTTTTGTATTGGTGTTGAATGCTTTCTTTCTGCGAAATTCCTTCAAGCCTCACACCATCGCCAAAATCAATACTTATTATTGACCCGTTTTCAGGAGAAGGAGTTAATTCAATTGATTCGCTGATGTTTAAATCAACAGATTCAACATTTGTAGAAAGACTTGCATTGGTGTAGTTTTCTCCAGAGATGAATATTTCCTGAATTAAATTACCACAAACCCCCTTGTTTTCAAAATTCAAATGGTATAATCCGGGTTTTAAGTTTTCAAAAGTGTATTCCGAATTGCTGAAAGAAACCTTTTCAAGGGTAGTGCCGTTTTCGGTTCTTAATTCAACAACAGCCTCGTTGTTATTATTGTTTACAATGGTGATTCTGCCTAGACTGTTTTCAGTACAGTTTGGATGCTCAATCCTAGTAGGTAAAGAATGGGTAGAATGAATCACTAATCTGTTTTGAATCCCCTCAGCTAACTCAAAAGAATAAGAGAAGTTAGTTTTCATGTCAATTTTAGCTCCAGTCACTAGGTCTTCTAGTGTCATGCAATAAGCCTCTTCAAATCGATTATTTATTTTCCAACTTAAAGTATAGTTTCCTGCAGTTGATGAACCTGTCATCAATGGTAAAGTAACCTCGTTCATTCCTTTTGGCAATGCACAAATTGAAAGGTTTTGATTGTTACTGACAACACCCAAGGAAGGATAATTGGCTTGTTTGCTAAAGCGCTTTACTCCATCTAGATTTTGGTCGAAATCTAAAGTGGCATTGTTATCGAATCTAATAATGGCTTCATCACTTAGGTCATTGCTGCTTAGAGTTAGTCGGAGCACATTTTCTGGATCTGTAGTTCTAATGAAAGTTGCAGTTTGATTAACTTTAACTGTTTCGGTTCCAATTAATGCAGGGCTTAAACTATTTGCTTTTACATAAAACCCTTGTGAATTTTCAATAAATCTTGTACCGCCATTTGTACCAACACCACCCACATAAGTAGCATATTGTTGATTGTCGGCCTGATAGATATATACTGCACCATCTATATTAGTCTTTGTCCATCCTGCAGCTTCCCAATCTACTGTGCTTGGGTAAGGATTAGCTATTAAATTCCATCCATCTTCCGTAGGATTTCCAGAATCAGTATAGGTAATTCCTAAATTAATGGTACCCATTGCCGGGGTTCCTGTTACATCTGAGGTAATATCAGCAGTGGTATTTAAGGCAGTTCCTAAATAAACCCAGTATCCTTTCCCATTCACTACTGCATTTGTAGCATTTGTTATTGGAACGTAAGATGCCACTGCGTCAAACAGACCTCCCGGAGCTTCATCATAATGGTAGATTGATATGAAACCTCCGGCCCATCCTGTAGAGCCTATGAATCCTGATGTTGGAAAATCATCCGTCCATTGTGCTATGTTGGCATTGGTTACAGAGGTTCCTAGCAAGGCCCAACCTGTTGTTGGTCCCGGCATATAACGTTTTTGAATGATATTTCCAGTAAAAGTACCAACCAAAAGCTGACCAATCCTTCCGGTTCTAGCTGCGGTAGAATTCAATGTAACCACTTTTGTCCCAGCATTAAAGTTTCCATTTGTAATTGCAAGTGTTGCATCTACCGAAATATTTTCACCAAGGATTAGTCCGCTGGCATCGTTAAGCGTTAAATTGAAAAAGTTTGTTTCAACTCCTGTTCCGGAACCCAGGGTGTGTATGGTTGGGCCTGTTCCATTACAATTGAGAAAGCTTAACGTTCCTGTATTGGGAATAAAGGTTCCATTGTTGGTGAAATTACCATAAATCCCTAAAACTGATGAGCCCGAAATCTCAAGGGTGGCCCCGGGATTGATTGTTAGATCATAAGCAAAAGCAGGTGCTAAAGCTGCAGGCGAAAATGGTGTCCCAGCAGGAATAATTACAGAAACACTACTGTTAGGCACCCCATTGCTCCAATTGGAAGGGGCGTTCCAAACATTGCTTAATCCTAACCAAGTTGATTGCGATCCGGTTAGGTCAACATTTATTGCATTTGATAAAACGGTTGCACCACTTACGCATGCAAGGGAAGAGGTTAATTCACAGGTAATAATATCTCCATCAATTAATCCCGATTGAATTAGAAAAGAGTTAATCTCGCCCGGAATATCAACACCGTTTAATTTCCATTGATAACTTGGTGAAACTCCTTCATTGGTAACTACTGATGAAAAGTCAATGCCTCCTGAGCAGAGATTAAATTGCGTTTCTGTAATTGTAATTGTTGGAATCAAGCCGGGATCAACCGTCATGGTGATTATAGAACTGTTAGCAGTTAATGGTAATGCACACCCGGCATTGCTTGTCATTATTACCTCTACCGTTTGCCCATTGGTTAATGAAGAGGTTGTGTAAGTATCAGAGGCAGAATTTTGAACCGAAGAACCATTTACCCTGAAATCATAACTTGGACTCGAACCACCATTGGTTGGTGTTGCGGTAAAAGTAACTGAACTTCCTGCACAACTTGGGTTTGAACCTGCAGTGATGGCAAGCGCTACTGATGGAGTAACGGTTGAATTTACAGTCATAGCAATCGCAGTGCTTGTTACTGTTGTTGGACTAGCACATGTTGCATTGCTGGTTAATACTACTCTGATTAAATCACCATTTACAAAGTCACTACCAGCTACTCCAGTATAGGTAACAGCAGTTGCACCTGATATATTAGTTCCATTTTTGGTCCACTGATAAGTTGGCGATGCTCCTCCATTTGTTGGAGTAGCTGTAAACGTGATTGAAGTGCCATTACAGGTTGGGTTAGTACCTGTTGTAATAGCTGCTGAAACAGCGGGTACAAAAACTGGATTAACAGTCATATTAATAGCTGAACTTGTTGCTGTTGTTATTGCACAAGTAGAATTGTTGGTTAATACTACTCTGATTAAATCACCATTTGCAAAATCAGTGCCAGCAACACCTGTATAGGTAACAGCAGTTGCACCTGAGATATTAAGTCCGTTTTTGGTCCACTGATAAGACGGTGATGCTCCTCCATTTGTTGGCGTAGCAGTGAAAGTAATTGAAGTACCACCGCAAGTAGGATTAGATCCAGTTGTAATTGCAGCAGTCACTGATGGCGTAAATAAAGGATTCACTATATTGTAGTAGCAAGTTTGATCGAGTTCAATAATCTGTCTGTCACTTGTTGAAAGTGCAGTAGAGAACAAAATCATTTCAGGCACTATACCTTGTGTATAGGTTGAGTTGTTGCTGAAAGAGAACAAAAAGATGTTGCTGTTGCTGAACGTGAACGAGGTGTTTCTGGAGTTGCTATTGAGGGAGTTCACTCCGTTCTTGTATACTTGTGCAATGGCACCATTTCTTAAGAAGCTTGCCACAGATAAAGCCGACCAATTCAGCTGACCTTGAATCCTGCCTTGTCCCGGATTACTTACATCATAATAGGTGTTTCCATCACTCCAAGGTGCATGAATATTGTATTCATTTCCATTACCCGAAATCAAAGATTGATTTACACCGGTATTTGTTCTGAATACAGAAGAAATAGTTGCTGTAATACCTGTTCCTACGGCTTGTGCATTGGTAAGCGCAGATATCATGTTTTGACCACCTGAGAGTGTTAAGGTAGGACGCGCATTAGCTAAATCAACCACTCCTGCATTCACAATACGAGGTTGTCTGGCAGTATTGTTTTGAACGGCATCGCGTACATTACCACTTTGATCGTACCAAATTGTAACAAATCCATCACCGCTGCCCACAAAGGCAAGTAAAGCGGCTTGATCTAAATCACCTGCACCGGTAAAGCCAATATCTTGTGTAGTGTTATCACTACTTCTTCTTACACGTATAGCAGGCCCATTGTAAGCAGGTGTTACCCTTCTGATCGAGTAAGCAGCTTGAGCCGTTTGTGTGGTACCGAGAATAGGGTTAAGTATTCTGATAGCAATAGGGTAGTTGATACTCACCACGCCACAAGCAGTTTTCACAGTAAGAATACCATTGAATATACCACCTGCGGCAGTAGGTGTAGGCATGGTTACTGAGATAGGACTTGCAGTTAAACTAGCATCCACCACATTTACAAAACCTGCTGCCAATGCAGCTGCATCCCAGGTGATGCTGAAAGTAGCCGGGTTAAGCGTTGTGGCTGTGTAGTTGATAGTGGTTGAGGTTGAATTAGCGGGAACTCCCGGAATAGCTGATAAGTTGATGGTAGGCTGAACCGAATAATAACAATGTTGATTGGTTTCAATGGTTTGACGATCACTTGTATTTATAGAAGTGTTAATTACAATAACTTCCTGTACGGTACCATCAGAGAATTCACTTCCTCCATTGTAGCCTCCTGTAGTTAGAGTTGTTGGAGGGTTTGATGCCACACCTCCGCCTTGGGCAGAGATATCTACCCCGTTACGAAAAACAGTGGCATTAGATGCTCCCTGGCCTATTCCTGTATATACCTGCAACGTTGTGGTTGCAGGAAATCCTGAACCCAATGTTCCTCCGTTGCCTGCATTGAAGTAAAAAGCACTTTCATTTCCTCCCCAAAAACCCAGGAGCCAGTTGGGTGCTCCTGATAGGAGTCTTTGATTTGTTCCGCCATCAAGACCCATGACTGAATTGACGGTCCAGTTGTTGGTTGAAAGAAATCCTGTAGTCACACTCAAAAAGTGTTGGTTGGCTGCAAAATGTTTTAACCCGGCTCTTGCGTTTTTTATATCAATAACGCCTGCATTCACAATGCGGGGTTGTCTGGCAACTGTATTCTGCACCATATCCCTAACGTTTCCACTTTGATCGTACCATGTGGTAATGAATCCGTTTGAACCACCCACAAAGGCAAGCAAAGCCGCCTGGTCCAAATCTCCCGAACCAGTGAAGCCAATGTCTTGTGTGGTGTTATCGCTGCTTCTTCTTACACGAATAGCAGGTCCATTGTATCCCACAGCAAGCTTTCTTACGGAATAAGCAACCTGGGCAGTAAGGGTTGTTCCCAAAATTGGGTTAAGTACAGAAATAGTTAATGGTAGTAAGGCACTTGTTGTGCCGCAGGCATTTTTTACAGTTATATTTCCTGAGTAGGCACCACCCACTGAAACAGCTGGAGGAAGACTGAGGCTAATGGCTCCCGCAGGTAAAGCAGCATCGGTAACATCGGTAAATCCTGCCGCTAGCGCTGCAGCGCTCCATGATATACTATATGTGGTAGGATTAAACTGAGCGTTTGAATAATTAATACTCACCGAGGTTGCTGAAGGGGCAACAGTGATAAAAGGACTGAAAGTGATTGCCGGTAAAGTAGAATAATAGCAACTTTGATTATTCTCAATAGTTTGTAATAAAGATAGATTGAGTGTTGATGAAAATAATACGAGTTCTTGTATGCTTCCATTTAGTCCTTGTGTACGGGCAATAGGAATTGTTCCCACTGCAAATTCACTTCCGGCTGAGGTAATATTAAAGGTAGTGTTCGATCCAATAAGACTGAAAGTTTCGTTGCCTGCATTTAAACGCTGAGATAAACTTGAAGTA
>JBILVQ010000225.1:0-5041 GCA_044370375.1 Bacteroidia bacterium | reverse complement strand
CAAAAAGAAATTCCGACATTTTATGTATCTTGGCAGGGTAAAAGCCGGTTGTTTGATGAAAGAAATTGACAAAATACTTGAACAAATTGAGGATTGTGTTACAAGGAAAGAATATATTCCTGTTGAAACCGAAAAAGTTGAATTAAAACCAACGCCAGCCAATTTAAAGGCATCAAATGCTGTATTGCAAACGATTAGCGCTTTTCTTAACACTAAAGGGGGTATTTTAATTTTAGGGATAAAGGATAATAATAATGTTACCAATAAGAATTATGAACTAAAAGGCTATAGCGAGGATTTTGAAAGTGTGATTAAAGAATTCGGAACAAAATTTACCGATAAGGATCAAAATCCAATTGATGTCCATGAGTATATTGTTGGTCAAGAGATAAGGGAAGTATTAGATAAGAGGGTGTGTGTTTTGTACATTGATGCCCTACCTGAAGAATTAAAATATGCTTTTTTTGAGAGAACAGCATACAAGCGCATACTGACAGGCGACCATAAGGTAGATGAAAATACAATCAATGCTCATGAAGAGTTTAAGGAGGAGATAAAAAATGCCCGAGAATTATCAACAGTTGAAGAGACAAGCCTCGAAGAAATTGACATCGATAAACTTAATGACTACATCTACTTATTAAATAGAGAAGTAAAAACACAAACTACTAAATCGGACGTTGAGGATGCAAAACCATTTTTAACGCGTAAGAAATTTATAATTGGAGAGACCCCGACCACTCTTGGGATGCTTGTTTGTGGAAAACATGTAAAAGATTATTTGGGCTGGCGTGCACAAGTTGACGGTTTTGTTGATACTCCGTATGAGGTTGCTCAAGACAAAAAATCCTTGATAGACAATGTTATTCCCTTAATGGAAAAGAGCTTGGCCTATATCTTAAAGAATATCCAGATTGGGGTAACCATTGAAAGAAGTGGAACAGCGAAACCTGAATATCCAGAACAACTTCTTAGAGAAACGGTTAATAATGCCATAGCACACAGAGATTACAGCATCAATAAATATATTAATATTAATATTAAACCAAATACTTTTATAGAAATTCGAAATCCCGGTTCATTTAAGAGGCAACTCCTTGTTGAAATTCCGAATCATGAAATTCCGGTAAGAAGAATCATACCTGACTCAAAGCCTCGAAATCCAAGGTTGGCAGATGTTCTTAAAGTTTTTGATAAATGGGAAGGTAAGGCGAGAGGTATGAGCAACTTGGTGAACGCAGCTCTTGAAAACAATATAGACTTGCCTTACTATAGGTTTTATAGCAAAGATGATTTAGGTTTGTTTATTCAACGCGGTAAGCTTATAGATGAGAATTTTCTTTCGTTTATTGACTCTTTTGACCTATTTGTTCAGAAGAAATTGAATGGGTTTTCGCTAACAGCAGATGAGTTATCAATACTTGCTTATTTATATAAATCCGAAAAAGCTAATCAGCTTTATCAACATACCATTTTATTAACTCCTGATAACAATCATTTTAAGGCCATAACGCGTTTAGAAAAATCCGGTATAATTTACAAACATCCTGAAAGTCCGGAGCTATATCCGATTTATTTACTAAATCGAGAATTAATGCGCGGTGATTATGTAACTGAGCTGAGAGAAATTTTCGGTGGAGAATTTGATAATTTGCCTGAAATATACAAACAAACCTTGTCCCTAATTTATCAGGTCAATAATTACAGTACGAATAAATCGATAAGTGCAACTCAAGCCGGTCGTTTGTTATACTACAAAACGAATCAACCGACCAACGACATAAAGAGTTTCGATAATTTTAAGCGAAAGATTTATGGCGTTTTTAAAAACTTGGTTAACCGAGATTTCGTGAAATCCTCAAATAAAAACTATTTGATCAATAACGATTTCCCAAGGAAAAACTCGTTGTTTGATTAAGGCATTTGGTGTTGAAGGATTTTGCTTCTTAACCAATATTGCTCCAGAAGAATCCCTCCCAACAGCCTGTCAGAGGTGCTCTTTTGTTTTATTCGGTGTATACTAAAACCTAGGCCTAGCTCACGCAACCCGTGGGTACTAAGTAGTGCATGCTTTTGTGTTACTCCGAAAACTGAACCTGATGTTCAGCCGGAATCAGTTCATCCAGCCTCCACAAAAAACCTGTGCACGGCTATCAGGGGTCCACAGAAATAATTTGAAATTCAATGCATCATAATTGACCTACAAACTTCTACCAAATCCTGCTTACGTTTCACTTCAAACACCTTTTTTAGCGCATCAATATATTTTTCAATAGTTCTTTTGGATTTATTCATAATAAGAGCAATCTCAGTGGCAGTTTTAAGCTGATAAACGAGAAACAAACATTTGCTAAATTCGGGTTTCAAATTGAGATATTTACGTTTGTTTTCCTCTATTTTTAATCCTTCAAGAGGCAGAGATTTTTTGGGTCCCATTACATCATGAAACAACAAATTGAGTTTATCCTCGATTTCTGCATCCAAAAAGACATGTGTGAACTTTGCCAATAATTTTTCTGAAAGCTTGAAATTACTATTAATTACTAAGCCGATGAATTTTGTTTGTGGATATGCTTGAATCATTTTGTGTATCATACTATCATACTTTTCATAATTCGTTAATTTAATGATAATATAATTAAAGGCAGGTTGCAATTGCATTTCAAATTGCGCTGGACTCTCGTAATAAAAGAATTTTAGGCTTGGGTACTTCATATTAATACTCTTGGCAAGAATATTATAGAAAGTATTGCATTCCGAGATAAAAGCTACTTCCATATTGTAATTTGAGTTTAAAGATACAAATTTTTTATTCTTTAAACCATGAAAAATACCCAAAAAAATACCCACAATACTACCCTAAATGCATTGCTATAACAGTTTAGAAAATCAAGTGTTTAACTTTGATGAAGTAGCAATCTCGTAATCTACTTGGAATGCGACAATTTTATATTTTCTTCTTTCTTCTTTTTGCCAATAATAGTGAGGCTCAGAATACCATTTTTAAATGGGCAAAAGGCCTCCATGGCAATAACTTTAAATCAAGCAATGATATAAAAGTTGATGGTGCAGGAAATGTATTCATTGTTGGATCATTTAAAGGCATGACCGACTTTGATCTCGATACTGGAATCAGTAGTTTAACATCTGCAGGCAATGATGATATTTTTATTGCAAAGTATACCAATCATGGCAATTTAATTTGGTGCAAAAGAATGGGAGGCACCAATCAGGACGAAGCCGTAAAAATGGCTATTGATACCATAGGAAATATTTACATCACCGGATATTTCAATGGCACAGTGGATTTTGATCCGAGTGCGGGCTCTAATATTCTTACAGCGATGGGAGGGCGCAATACTTTTGTTTGTAAGTTAGATGGCAATGGCAACTATGTTTGGGCAAAGAAATTTTCCAATGCATACAACGTTGCTTATAGCATGGATTGTGATGACAATGGAAATACCTACATCACAGGAGAATTTTTACAAACCGTTGACTTTGACCCTAGCTCAGCTATCCTAAATTTAACAGGCCAAGGTTTTGCTCCTGATTTGTTTATCGTTAAATTAGACGAACAAGGAAATTTAATTTGGGTTAAAGCAATAGTTGGCGACAATAGTGAGTTTAGCACTGATATAAAAGTTGACCCAAATGGAAATGTTTACAGCTGCGGGCACTTTTATGGAACAGCTGACTTTGATCCAAGTCCAGCTACCTTTCATTTAAGTTCTGCCAAGCCAACTACAATGGATATTTTCATTGCCAAATTTGATTTGAATGGCAATTTTCTTTGGGCAAAATCTTATGGTGATAGCTTAGAGGATATTGGATATAGATTAGCTATTGATTTAACAGGAAATGTGTATTGTGTAGGTTGGTTTTATGGAACAATTAATTTTGATCAAGGATTTTCAGATTTTTCAATATCTACTTATCAAGGAGCTAGAAATGGTTTTATACTAAAACTAAATAATCAAGGTAATTTTGTTTGGGCCAATGGAATTCTTGGATTTGGTGAAATAGTGATGAGTGATATAACTTTAGATAGTTTATCTAATATCTATGTTACAGGCAATTTGATTTATACGGCAGATTTCGATTTCAGCGCTTCCACTTTTGACCTTTACTCCAACGGAGGGCCCGATTTATTTATAGCAAAATATGATGCCAATGGTATGTTCAATTTTGCAAATAATGTAGGTGATACCAGTCCTTTGGGTACTGGCGCCTATGGAAACTCCATTGCACTTGATAATAATCAAAATATCTTTGTTACTGGTGGTTTTATAGGCACTATCGATTTTGATCCAACTGCCAACATTAGCAGTCTTGCTTCTGAGCTACCTAACGTAAATGATATTATGCTCATTAAGTATGGACCTTGCATTAATTCTTCCAATTTTCAAAGCTTAATATTTTGCCCAGGAAACAGCGTCACGGTTGGAAATAGTATCTATTCATTGGCCGGAATTTATACCGATACTTTGGTAAATTCTATTGGTTGTGATAGCATTATTAGTACGAACATCATGCTTTATCCAACCTACGACAGCACTCAAACAATTTATTTGTGCGCAGGGGATAGCGTTTTAATTGACGGCAACTATGTTGATTCCACAAGTTTTTATGTGCAAAATATCATCGATACCAATGGTTGCAATAATTCTATCACTTCTTATGTAAATGTTTATCAACCGCTAAATACAAATGTAACAGTATCTAATACTAATCTTACTGCTGATTTTCCTCCTTTGATTGGTGTAACTTATCAATGGCTTGATTGCAGTAATAATTTTAGTCCTTTGCCAGGCGAAACCCATCAAAGCTTTTCACCGCTAACCAATGGAAGTTATGCCGTGCTAGTAGGCAACTCCAATTGCCAAGATACCAGTGCTTGTTATGATTTTGTAACAGTGGATGTTCTAGGAAATACCGAAGACTTTCCTGTTTTATTTTACCCAAATCCGGTAAAAGATATACTTACCTTTTCATTACAAAATAGCACATCAAAAATTGGAAAAATTTCTTTATCTAATTT
>JBILVQ010000224.1:0-5043 GCA_044370375.1 Bacteroidia bacterium | reverse complement strand
CACAGAACCGGGAATATTGTTTGAACCAACAGTACGATTCGGGTCCTCCATCCATGCACGGTATTTGCCGGGACCAGGAAAGGTAAAAGAGCCTTCGTAAAGGTTTAGCTTAACAAATTGTGGAACGATCACCACACCCATTCCTGCATTCGGATTTTGATCACATGGGGTTGGACCGTTAACTCGCAACACCGTAATACTGTCTCCGGTACTGAATTTTAATGTTAGTGAACAACGGTCGGCCTGTACCGATGGGTCGGTATAAGTTGTTACCGTAAACCGAAAGGATAAGGGTCCGGTTTGTACATAGGTTATTTCGCCTGCACGATTATGCGTTGCAAAGGCAGCATGGAGGCTAATGAAAAATAATCCTAAAAAAAGGAATAGACGTTGATACATTTTTTACCAATTAGGAAAAGAACATAAAATTAAACAAAATTGTTCTCACTTCCATGGAAAACGTTCTTATTTAACAAATATTTCTCCGGGTCAGATTTTGCCGGCTAGCACAAAACTTCGCTTGGTTTTAACCGTTTTTCCATCGGCCCTGAAATATTCCAGCAACAATACATAGATGCCAATTTCTCCTTTTACATTGTCCTCATTAATTCCATCCCACGAAAAAGTGCCCGATGTTCCGGCCAAGTAATTGTTTAACAGTGTTTTAACCAATCTGCCGCGGGCATCCATCACCCTCACCGTTAATACATTGCCCGGCTCCGTAAACAGATAACTAACTTGCAATACGTCTTGAAAGCCATCATTATCCGGTGAAAATATTTCTGAACTAAAATTAAACTGGTCGTTCCCCTCCGGTAATTCAACATTTTGCGAGTTTCGATAGGCCGGGGTCCCGAATCCGCTGGCCTGTGAAGCAGAATTCCAGTTCTCAACATCATCCGAAGGTCTTAAAGGGTTGATTCTCTCTAAGGAAACTCCCTTCTGATCAATAATCAACGGAAAATGCATGTCGTCTGTATAAACCAGTTGGTCTAAAATATCACCCGATCGCGTTGATAAGGCAACCGAACCAGCGGTTGTGCTCATGGATGGTAGGCTTTCAGCCACTACAAAGCCCTGCGGATTGGGAGAGTAGTATTGTAATTTTACAGCTTCTATATCTTCACTGATGGCAAAGTAACCATAGGGCAATAGTAAATAACTTTCGCCAACCACCGGATCTGCATTGGTGATTTGTCCGTTGTCTGCATCAATGTTCGATAATCTTAGTCCGTTTAATTCCAAAACCTTTCCCGATTTGTTGTAAATTTCAACATAGTCACTGCCGCCCTCTTTCGGGTTAAACAACACTTCGTTGATGACCAGGTCTCCGGCAACGATAGAGTCGGGCAATCCAAACTTTGCTGTATTTGTTTCGCTCAATAAATTTCCGGCACAGTCTTTTACACTGTTGGTTACGCTAATGCTATAAACCACTCCTTTCTGAAGTGGTTGGCCCAGTTGCAAAAGGATGGTTGAATAGTCGGGTATTTGTGGAACCACAGCAATCGGTTGTCCTATTGAATTGTCGATGTTGTAAGTGCTTAGATTCAACATGGAAATTACTTGCAAAGGTTCTGTAAAATGCAACTTGATGTTTTGTGCATCTATAATGCCTACCCTCCAAACAGAAGGTAGTTTTTGATCAGGATTGCTGCCCAAAATACTGTTCGCTTTTCCCGGTGTACCACCACGCACATCTTTGCTGGCTGCCCAATTGTTTTTTCCTCCACATGGATTCAAAGGGTCGATTTGCTCTAAACTCCATCCTCCATCTTCTTTGGCAGCATTGTTATACCAATCAGATGCATAGGTGACCGATGAAATGATTTTTCCGAACTGGTCAGCCAATGAAATGGTTCCGCCAGTATTCGATAAGGAGGAAAATCCATTGAGTTTGTACGCTGTCCTAAAATCATCATCACTGATGTTTGTGTTTTCAGGAACAATAAGCAGAAATCCTTTGGCCGGAATGGTAACACATGACAAACTGTTGTTGGAGCTGCCAATGCTGATACTAAATCCGTTCAAACTTACAGGTACATCTTTTTTGTTGTGCAATTCTATGTATTCAACAGGAGCCAAAGCCACCGCAGGATCCGGGTCGCACATTATTTCATTGATCACTACTTCGTAGGGTTGAACAACGCCTAAATAAAAATCAGCACTTGCATTGCTTAAACTATTGCCGGCACAATCGCTGGCTACACCGCTAAAGCTCATGGTGTATAAAACATTGGCCGAAAAAGTGACAGGAAAGGTTAACTTAACACTATTGAAATAGGGTGGGGTTAATAGCACAGAAGTAGGATTGCCAATGCCATTATTTATGCTGTAGGCGTTAAGGTTGGCCAAATTGGTGCTGTCTAGTGTTTCGGAGAAAAATACTTCCATCACATTTCCACTCAAGGGACAAACAGAAACGATGTAAGGGGCCACCGCGTCAGGATTAGAAGCGGCAACACTGTTCGCTTGTCCCGGTGTACCACCCAAAGCAGCCACCGAGGCTTTCCAATTGTTCGAACCCGCACATGGATTATTGGCATCAATCATTTCAAGCGACCATCCTCCGGATATTTTGCCTGCATCGGCATACCATTGGTCTGAATAGCTCAGGGCATGTAAGATGGTTCCAATGGAATCACGCAAGATTAAATCGTTGCCCGAATTGGTTAACGATGAACTGGATAATCCTACCACTCCGGCTGTGTTTCCAAAGGATGAAAAATCGAAGGCAGCGGTGGTGGTGCTAAGTATTAAATAACCGTTTGGTGCTATCACAGCCGATGGAAGTGCCTTCACAGTTCCTCCATAGGACATGGTCCAATTGTAAGTGTTTACCGGAAAGGCGGTACGATTATACAACTCCAGGTATTCTGCCGAAGGCAATGCCACAGCAGGATCCGGATCAGGCATTATTTCATGAATAACGATATCGAAAGGCTGTGGTATATATTGTGCAAAGATTGAACTTAATACGCCTGTACTGTTGTTGGCAGAGCAATCGCTTAAAACAGCACTCAAACTCAAAGTGTATATTTGATTGATGGTGAAACTTCCTGCAAAGGTTAATACTACTGCGCTCACAGGATTTCCGATGGGCGACAAAAGGGTAGGATTACCAATACCATTGTTGACAGAAAAATCTCCAACCGCAAGAGAGGCCGCATTGAACACCGGCTCTGTAAAGGTTACCTCCAATTGATTATTGTTCACCACCCTTGTGCTGGCAATTGCCGGTGCTGTATTATCAGGGTTGGAAGCATTGATGCTGTTGATTCTGCCGGGCGTTCCGCCATCCGCGCTGATACTGGCCGACCAGTTGTTTTGTCCGTTGCAGGGGTTGGCGGGATCAATCATTTCAAGTGTCCATCCACCATCTTTTTTGGCAACATCGTTATACCAGGTATCACTGTAAACCACCCGATGAATAAGATTTGAATTCTGATCCAGCAATTGTATGCTTGTACCGGCATTGGTAAGAGCGGTTGACGACATCCCATTCAGCACATTAACAATTCCGTAAGAACTAAAATCTGTGGCCGCTGCTGAGGTAGTAAGAATCATGAAACTATCCGCAGGTAAGCTGATGGCTTGCAAGGGCAGTGTGCTTGAACCGATTTTTAATTGCCAGCCATTCATGTCTAAGTTGTAGGCGGTGCGATTATAAATTTCTACAAATTCAAAAGCCGGTAAACCTACTTGCGGGGTTGGGTCGGCATGAATTTCGTTAATCACTACATCGAATTGTTGTGCCTGAAAAAAGGTAAAATTGATTTGCGTTGATGCCAATAAATTTCCACTGCAATCGGTTAACACAGGTAGTGAAATGGTGTAGGAGCTGCCGGGTGTAAATGCATTCGCAAATTGCAAAAGAACGCAAGTGTTATTTTGTGAAACGCTTGCAGATACAGCTGCACCAATGCCTCCACTGCCAACATAGGCAGTCGGTTGCTGCAGGGCCAATGGACTCAAAGCTTCTGAAAAGCAAATAGACAACTGATTATTTTGTGGGGCACCACTCGAAAGAATGGTAGGCGCATTGACATCTGGGATGACGGATAAAACACTGTTGGCAGAACCGGGTGTTCCACCGCTTACATCAACGGATGCTGTCCAGTTATTTCCGCCACTACAAATGTTTTCCAGGTTGGGATTAATTTTTTCCATCGTCCATCCACCGTCTTCTTTTAATGGATCGTGGTACCAAGTTAAGTCGAAGGAAAGGCTGTCAATAGCCTGTAAAGAAGCATTTCTCAAGTATAAATTTTCTGCCGCATTGTTGATGGAGGGAAAGGAGGGGAGTCCTACTACATTACCTGTAAACAATGAAACCGATGAGGTTGCGCACAGGATATAGTATTCACCGGGAAGGATGTTGAGATTAGGAAAAGTAGCATTGGATGCACCATCCGATAATTGCCAGCCCGTTAAATCAAAACTTTGATTGGAGCGATTCAGAATTTCAACAAATTCAACATTGGGAAGTCCAACTTGTGGACTTGGGTCAGCCATTATTTCGTTAATAATTACATCATTCCACAGGGCCGTGCCCGGAACGGCATAAGTGAAATTGCTGAGCGAATTATTGGCAATGGGATTAAGGGCCAAATCGCTTACATTGTTAACGGTTAATTGGTAATTTGTATTATTGGTTAAGGCTGTCAACAGATTTAAGTGAACCAAAGCTGGATTGGTGCCATCGATTTGAGCACTCTGTATATTGATTCCATTGTTAATGTTGTAATTACCGGCAAGATTGGCTGAAACCGCATCCAGCGCTTCATTGAACAACACATCTACCTGATTGGCATTGATGGGTGTTGCCGAAATCAGTAAAGGAGGAGTTGTATCAAAGATGGGTGGCCCTACATAAATATCATCGAAATAAAATCCACTGATATTAGAAACCGTATAGGTGGCAAAAACACCCATGAAGGAAGATGAAGAAATTGTTAAATCATTGCCGGTATCTTCCAGAGAATATCCTGAGGATGCTGTAGGGTCCACATACAAACTCCATAAACCTGCGTTGTCCACCGT
>JBILVQ010000223.1:0-5045 GCA_044370375.1 Bacteroidia bacterium | reverse complement strand
CATTACCCGCAGGTACACCGTGAACAAGGATGATGCGATGGATTTTTTAAATCAGTCATTTCTGAAAATCATTACCAACCTGGATAAATTCAGGGCGGGCGAATCTTTCAGGGCATGGACCAGCTCCATTGCTATCAGAACCTGTATTGATGAAATTAGAAAATCGAAACGTTACCACGAACATGTGGATACCCGTGATTCGGAAAAATTGGTCATGCTTGAAAAAAACAATGCAGAAACCAATACCGCCTCCGAAAAAATGCAAGCGGAAGATTTATTGAAACTGGTAAGAGAATTACCCGATGTAACCCGCGAAGTATTTAACATGCATGCCCTAGACGGATTTAGCCACAAGGAAGTGTGCGATATCCTGGGCATAACCGAAACTGCGAGTCGCTGGCATGTACATCGTGCCCGACAAATTTTGAAAGAAAAAATTGCTGTAACACGCTTAATAAAAGTTGCCTGATTATGAAAAGCGAAGAAGAATTTGATGATTTTTTAAAGGACAAGCTCAGCGAGTCCTCGGGGCATTATTCGCCCGAAAACTGGGAGCGGATGCAAGTTCTGCTCAATGCCTCCCATGGTGCCAAAGGTGCCTTTATCTGGAGCCGCCTCAACAACATGGTGGCGGTGGTAGGTGTGGGTGTGGGTGCCTTTGTAGGCTCTCACCTTTTCTTTCCTGAAAATACAGGAACCCCTCTGGATTTCACAAAAATCGCAAGCAAAGAAATTCCTGCCAACAACGAAATAGCTCTTCAGGAAAACAACATCAACATGGTTAAAGACAATTCCCTCTTGCTTTCAGGCAGCAATGGAATAGCCCTTAACAACAGCAATACAGAAAATACCAACAAGGGATTAAGCACCAACAAAGGCGGCACAACATCACTAAACAATAAGCAAACAAGTTCAACTTTAGCAGGCAATAACAACAATGGTTTTTCAGTGGTTGCTAAAAACAATAAGAACAACAACACTGCATTCACCAACAATATGCTGCAAAACGCAGCCGGAACCATTTCCTCCATCCAGGCCGGCAGTGCAGAAACTGCTGATCAAAGCAATGTGCAAAGCGATTTAATGGAGTCGGCCAAGGAGGCCAATGTAGCCATGGAAAAAACCATGACTGAAAATCCAGAGGCAGAAAATACCGCTACCAACAATGCCGAAGAAAGTGCTACAACAATCCATGCAGTACAAAATAGTGTTGAAGCAATTTCACCCGCTTCCTATGCATTAATGGAGGTTGAAAACATGGCTGCGGAAATACATGCCAACAAAGGTACAATCATTGCAGAGGAGAGTGCCCCAAGCAACATTGACCCGATCATCACCGCCAATAAAGTAATGCCGGTGAATTATGGTTTTGAACTGGGCAGTCAGTTATGGAGCAATTGGGGAAATGCTGAATATCCGCTGCTACCGGTCAATGGCATAAGCCTTGGAAGCAATGTCAGGATTAATGTTAAACCTACCTTACAGCTCACCGGAGATTTTTCGATTGCTTATCGCAAAGGAATTGAATTGGGAAAAACCTCTTACATTTATTACTATGATTTCAACCTAACCCGCATTCCGATTAGTGTTGTGGTAAATGGCATGACCCTAACCACCTTGATGGTTGGAGCCCGTCAATCATTAGGAAAATTTGGTAACTTGCAAGCCACCCTGGGTGCGCAATTCATGATCGATACCAAATCGGAAATCAATGCCAATATGGTTCCCGACAGCATTTATTTTGACAGAGGAAAATGGGGCTACCGAACCGGCTTAAAGAAATGGGATATTCTGGCAGGCATTGGTTATGACTATCCTATCTCTCAACGGATGGAACTGTTCGGATTGTATCGTTTTGGCTTTAACAAAGACAATACGGATAATTTGTACTTTGAAAGCACCGCCAAGGATGTGAACCGTTATTTTCAGTTTGGATTCAGGTACTTTATCAAACCCAACCAACCTCATGTGGAGGAAAGATTTAAATAAAACTTTTCTCCCACTTTTTCTTGTTTCCCTGGGGATACTTTTTTCCCTCTCCTGCAAAAAAAGAGAAATTGTTGAGTTCCCCATCCCGGAACCTATCTTTTCCTTTCATGGAACCATCAACGGAGATTCTTTGGTCTTGATAGCAGGGATAGATGGGATTGAAGCAATACCGAATGTTTTTCTTGAGTCCTCGCAACAGTTCAAATCATTTGGAGGGCACCTGGGTAATAATGGCTATTTTCCCCGAAAAAACGGGGTAGGTATTGTTTTCAATGATTCTTCATTGCGCACTTCATTAGGTTCCTCAGAAATAGGCCCCTTCCTAATGGAACCCAATAAAAAATTCCTGTTAGATACCCTTCAAAAAAAAGAACAGTATGCCGATGTTCAGTTGTTTGCAGAGCCGCCACCACCGGGCCTGAGCTATAGTTACCGCTGGTTTTTTGAGGATGGCACCATCTCCTATTTTCCTTCCTTAACCTATCGTTTTGCCAACAACACCACCCAAAAAGTAGTGTTGGTGACAGAAAGTGACGGAAATACAGATACCATCGTCAACTATATCACCACCACCGATACTTCCTTGCTTTGTCCGCTTCAATTCAAAGCCTACTCAACCATCACCGGTTTTAACCTGGAAGCCGACCCCGGTTATAGCAATTATCAATGGGAATTTTCAGACGGCACCCAATTATCCGGCAGAAGCATTGACTGGGTGCCCTCCGGACCCGGGCGATTTAAAATCAAATGCTCTGCAACAGGCCCCTCCGGCTGTTTGGTCAGCTTCAACAAAACCCTTGTTTATCCAAATACTTCCAACATTGTAAGTGCCAACTTTTCCTATCGTTTAATTCAATCCAGAAATTTGGATGTCTTAAGGGATAATTTAAAGAACAAAATCGAAATTAGTTGCCTCACTAATGGAACTTCCTACTCAAGCAAAATTTCCAGGCACCATATCAATCCAGCCAATTATTTAAGGGTGAACAAGGTTGAACCTTTCCGTAATTATAGTAATTCTGACTGTGTAAAAGTTGAATTAGAATTTGCTGCCTGGTTATATAATATCACAAACCGAAATGATTCAATTTTTGTTGAATCCAAGAAGGTGATTATTCCCATCGGATACCCAAAATCCAACTAAAAAATCCGTCTGTAAATTCTTTTAAAACAGGATTTTCCAGAAACGCTCAAAAGTTTTCGTCCACTTTCCATCCTAACCCTTACCTTTAGGGCTCAATTTTATTCACATGAGCGAGATCAATCAATACATCGAACAAAACAAAGAAAGGTTCCTCGAAGAACTGAAAGGCTTATTAAGAATTCCTTCTGTAAGCGCTGACCCTAAATACAAACAAGATGTTTTCAGGACAGCCGATGAAGTAAAAAAATACCTCGACCTGGCCGGTGCTGATAAAACCGAAATTTGTCCTACTGCCGGTTATCCCATTGTTTACGGAGAAAAAATTATCGACCCTGCCCTGCCCACCGTTTTGGTTTATGGTCATTATGATGTGCAACCACCCGATCCAATGGATCTATGGCATTCACCCCCTTTTGAACCGGTGGTGAAAGACGGTAAAATTTATGCCCGCGGTGCCTGTGACGATAAAGGACAGGTCTTCATGCATGTTAAGGCTTTTGAAGTCATGATGAAAACCAACAGCCTGCCTTGCAATGTTAAATTCATGATTGAAGGAGAAGAAGAAGTTGGTTCTGATAATTTGGGTAAATTTATTGTTGACAACAAGGAAAAACTCAAAGCAGATGTTATCCTGATTTCCGATACCTCCATCATTGCCAACGATACTCCTTCCATTGATGTTGGACTAAGAGGTCTTTCTTATTTAGAGGTTGAAGTTACCGGTCCGAACCGCGACCTGCACTCCGGTGTTTATGGCGGTGCTGTGGCCAATCCCATCAATGTATTGTGTGCGATGATTACTTCTTTGAAAGATGAAAACAACCATATCACCATACCGGGTTTCTACGAAAAAGTAGTTGAGCTGAGCAAGGCCGACCGTGATGAATTGGGTCGCGCACCTTTTAATTTGGACGATTACAAAAAAGATCTCGATATCAACGATGTGATGGGAGAAAGCGGTTACACCACTACCGAAAGAGCCAGCATCAGACCTACCTTAGATGTGAATGGCATTTGGGGTGGATATATTGGTGAAGGAGCCAAAACCGTATTGCCATCAAAAGCCTATGCAAAAATCAGCATGCGTTTGGTACCCCATCAAACATCAGATGAAATCACCAAATTATTCACCGATCACTTCACCAAAATTGCACCTCCGGGCGTGAAGGTAAAAGTAATGCCACACCATGGCGGAGAGCCGGTGGTTACACCAACCGACAGTGTTGCCTTTAAGGCTGCCAGTGCGGCCATGGAAAGCACTTTTGGTAAAAAACCAATTCCTACCAGGGGAGGCGGAAGTATTCCCATTGTAGCTTTGTTTGAAAGAGTGCTTGGATTAAAATCTGTTTTGATGGGCTTCGGTCTCGACTCCGATGCCATCCACTCACCCAACGAACATTATGGTTTGTTCAATTACTACAAGGGCATTGAAACCATTCCTTTGTTCTTCAGAAACTATGCTGAAATGTCGAAAAAATAAATGAAAAGAAAATCATTCTTATCTGCGCTGGGAAAGGGAGCTCTGCTGACCGCACTGCTCCCTGAACTAGCCCTTTCGGCAACAAAACAACCAACTTTTTTTCTTCTCATTACCGGAGGCGGAGTAGCTGCCCAAGACCTAAAAGAAATTGTTTTCAAACCCCTTTTAGGACAAAGTACTAATCTAACAAGTTCGGTTCACGACCTTTGGCTGAACGCAACAGCATTAACACACGGGGAAGGAATCACTGCCCTTACCGGATTAAGCCACAAGGATTTTATCCAACCGCAGGATACCTCCCTTAAAACCTTTTCCACCTCACACCAATTCGCTGCGTTAAATACAGAAAATGTTTTCAGTGCAGATAAAGATACCTTTCGGGCTGCTCTTGATTGGAAAAAAAATCATCCGCAACAATCGGTCATTTGCTAC
>JBILVQ010000251.1:0-4454 GCA_044370375.1 Bacteroidia bacterium | reverse complement strand
CCCCCCTGCGCTTGCGTGTAATCCTGCAAGGACCAAAAGAAACAGGAGAAAACATCGGTAATTATTGATTGACATACAACTTCTTTAATTGCAAAATCATTTCATCACTCATGCGCTGTAAATCGTATTGCGGCTTCCATCCCCAATGCTCTCGGGCAACCGAATCGTCAATGCTCTCGGGCCAACTGTTGGCAATTTTTTGTCGCTCATCCGGAGCATAACGCAGCGTAAAATCAGGCAAATGTTTCTGAATGGAAGCTGCGATGTCTTCCGGTGCAAAACTCATTCCCGCCACATTGTAAGAAGAGCGAGTTTTTAAATTGGTAGGATCTGTTTCCATAATGCCCAAAGTTGCATTGATGGCATCTTCCATAAACATCATGGGCAAAATAGTACCTTGTCCTAAAAATGAACAATAGCTACCGCTCTTCAATGCTTCATGGTAAATATGTACAGCGTAATCCGTGGTACCTCCTCCGGGTGCTGTTTTGTATCCAATCAATCCCGGATAACGAAGACTCCTCACATCCACACCATACTTTTGAAAATAATAATCGCACCAGCGTTCTCCAGCCAGTTTACTAATGCCATAAACTGTGTTCGGCTCCATCACCGTAAACTGTGGCGTGTTTTGTCTTGGTGTAGTTGGTCCAAAAACCGCAATGCTGCTGGGCCAGTAAACCTTTTGGATAATGCCCTCTTTGGCCAAATCCAACACATTGAACAAGCCCTGCATGTTCAAATCCCAGGCAAACATAGGATTCTTTTCGGCAGTGGCTGATAGCAAGGCCGCCAGCAAATAAATTTCTCCAACATCATAGGTTTTCACTACCTCTAACAAACGCTTTGCATTCATCACATTCAGCGTTTCGTAGGGAGCCAGGATACTTACTTCCTCCTTGCTCAAATCCTTGATATCGGCCGCCACTACTTGCTCACGGCCATATTTTATTCTTAACTGTTCAACCAGTTCACCACCAATTTGGCCCGAAGAGCCAACAACAAGAATTTTCTTTTTGCTCATAGCTATTTTACTGCCTCAAACTTACCTAAAAAACTGCATTTATAAAAATTGAAAAATTCTCCTATTTTCCTTACTTTTGCAGAAATTAATTTTGGAAGGATGGCACTTCACAACAGGGTCAACAAAAAGGAGTTGAAAGCCCGTTTGCAACAGGATACTACTCCGCGTAAAACCATATCTTTTTACCGTTACGTTATTTTGCCCGAAACCCAAACCTTGCGCAATGAATTGTATGCGTTATGGAATGCCTGGGGTATTTTGGGCAGAATTTATCTTGCCTACGAAGGAATCAATGCCCAAATGAGCATTCCGCTTGCCCATTACGACCAATTCATCAATTACCTCAATTCAACCCCTGAATTTGCCCAAATGCCCATCAAGGAAGGGGTTGAGGATGATGGTAAATCTTTTTATAAGCTCGCCATCAAGGTGCGCAAAAAAATTGTGGCCGATGGATTGGCCGATAATACCTTTGATGTTACCAATGTTGGTACCCACCTTACTGCCGAGGAATTCAACCGGGCCATGGACTTGCCCGATACCATTGTGGTGGATTTAAGAAACCATTACGAGAGTGAAATAGGTCATTTTGAAGGAGCCATTTTGCCCCAGGCAGATACTTTCAGAGAAGAATTACCCATGGTTGTGGAACAACTTAAAGACAAAAAAGATAAAAAAGTATTGCTCTATTGTACCGGTGGGGTGCGTTGCGAAAAAGCCTCCGCCTATCTTAAACACGAAGGATTTGAGGATGTAAATCAGTTGCATGGGGGTATCATTGAGTACGCTAAAGAAATCAAAAGAAAAGGTATCCCATCAAAATTCAAAGGAAAAAACTTTGTGTTTGATGAACGCTTGGGCGAACGCATTACCTCCGATGTAATTGCCCATTGCCATCAGTGTGGTCAATCTTGCGACCAACATACCAATTGCGCCAATGATGATTGCCATTTGTTGTTCATTCAATGCGATAACTGCAAAGAAACCATGGAAGGCTGCTGCAGCACTGCCTGCATCGACATCATTCACCTTCCACTGGAAGAGCAGGTAAAACTGAGAAGAGGTCGCAAAAAAACCGACTCCCTCAGTGTTTACAAAAGCCGCTTGCGTCCAAACCTGAGCGAAATGATTAAAAACCGCATGGTAATGGTTAAAAAATCATGAAAAATCTGCAAAACAAAGACAAGCATTTGGGTAAGCAATTATTTCTACTAACTTTGTTTTTAAGTTAAACAATCATTTATGGGAAGCGGATTAAATAAAGTTATTCTTATCGGGCACATGGGCAAAGATCCCGTAGCCAGAGATCTTGATGGTGGTAACCTGGTAGCTAGCTTTTCACTCGCAACTTCCGAATTCGGCAAAGACCGTAACGGCAACCGCGAAGAAAGAACCGAATGGCACAACATTGTGGTATGGCGCAATTTGGCAGAGTATGCCGTTAACAACTTAAGAAAGGGCACGCTTGTGATGATTGAAGGTAAGTTAAGAACCCGCTCTTGGGAAGGAAAAGACAATGTAAAACACTATACCACAGAAATTGTGGCCGATAATATCATCAACCTTTCTGCTAAAAAAGAAGGTAACGAAGAGCATGGCAACCGCAACGCTCCCAAAATAGCAAAACCCGAAGGTGGTGCGATGGGCATCCATGACGGAACAGGAGATCTCTCCTGATAAGCCACCGAATAAATTTAACAGCAATAGTTTGGAAGACCCCCATCGTTTACTAGCGAGCATTTTACTTGAAATCGGCCCCCTTACACCGGGCATCATCATCGGATTGATTTCTATTGCGGTATTGCTGATGATTTCGGCAACCATCGCAGCCATGGAAATTGGCTTTTTCTCTCTTAGTCCGCAACAGTTGCAGGAACTCGAAAACTCGGGCAAACCTACTGCACAAAAAATAATTCAACTGTTGCAAAAACCCAAAAACCTAATTGCAACCATCGTTCTAAGCCATAATTTGGTCAACATTGGCGTGGTCATTATTTCTGAATCCCTATCCGATGATTTGCTGTTGTTTCCTAATAATCCCGGATTGGTCTTTTTTGTAAAGGTAGTGGTGGTTACCTTTTTTATTGTCTTAATTGGAGAGGTGATTCCTAAAATTTATACCAATACCAACCCTGTTGCTGTTGCTCAAACACTGGTTTACCCGCTCGATTTCCTGCAAAAACTCTTTCGCCCACTCAGCTTTCTGCTCATCCAAACAAGTTCGATTTTCGACTCTCGATTAAAATCAAAAGCACAAAGTATTTCTGTAGAAGATTTATCGCAGGCGTTGGAATTAACCAGCAACGAACATACACCCGAAGAAGAAAGAAAAATTCTTGAAGGCATTGTTGAATTCGGTAACACCGAGGTCAAAGAAATCATGCGTTCAAGAATGGATATTATTGGGGTAGAAATGGAAACCGGTTTCCATGATTTGTTGAACGAAATATTAAGCAGCGGATTTTCAAGAGTACCGGTTTACAGGGATTCACTCGACAAAGTAGAAGGAATTCTGGTAATGAAAGATCTGCTTCCCTTCATCAACGAGGAGAATGATTTTAATTGGAAAAAACTAATTCGTAAGCCATTTTTTGTTCCTGCCACCAAAAAAATAGACGATCTTCTCAAAGAATTTCAACGCAAAAAAAACCACATGGCCATTGTGGTGGATGAATATGGCGGAACCAGTGGTTTAGTCACCCTTGAAGATATTCTGGAAGAAATCCTTGGTGAAATCAATGATGAATTTGATGATGACGAATTGGTTTATTCAAGGTTGGATGATTTTACCATTGTGTTTGAAGGAAAAATTGCCCTCAACGATTTTTACAGGGTCCTGCGCATTGACGGATACTCCTTTGAAGAAAGAAGAGGCGAAGCCGACACCCTGGCCGGTTTTATCCTAGAACTCAGTGGAAAAATTCCGATGAAAAACGAGAAAATTTTCTTTGACGATTATACCTTCATCATTGAATCTGCCGACAAGAGAAAAATTAATCGCGTAAAAGTATTGTTACCGCCCGAAAAAAAAGACGAGGACCAAAGCAGTGGGAATATTTTACCCGACAAAGCAGGCATTTTTTCACTGCTGACGATAATGGGATTGACCTTGCTGTTGAGTGCTTGCGACCCGGAATACACCCCAAAACCCAAGGCCTATTTCAGAATAGATTTTCCTGCAAAAGAATACCAAGATTTTAACAACGATTGTCCCTTTAGCTTCAAGGTGCCTGCTTATTCTATCATGAAACCTTATGTTGGTAAAAAACAAGAATACTGCTGGTACAATCTTGAATTCAAGGGAATGAGAGCAACACTTCATCTTAGCTATCTTCCGCTCAATAACAATTTACCGGCCGAATTGCGCGACTCACGCGAACTGGTTTACAAACACACGGTGAAAGCAGATGCCATTGAAGAAGAGCCTATC
>JBILVQ010000276.1:0-4131 GCA_044370375.1 Bacteroidia bacterium | reverse complement strand
TGCCCAGATTTCAGCATTAATGAGTATGCTTGTGTTGCACAAAGCAAACAAGGGCATAATTAAAAAGTTAACGGGTTCATGCAAATCCAATTCCATTTTATGCAACATGCTTTCATCAGGTTTATCGCTGATGGGGATACACAAAGCCAGCAAAACCCCTGCAATGGTGGCATGGATGCCCGATTGTAATACAAAATACCAAAGAAAAATACCGGCTATGAGATAAAGAATTACAACTTTTACTTTCAGTCGGTTCATGACCACAAGCAGCAACAAAACAAGTCCTGCTTTGAGCAAAGCAGCAATGGCAAAGTTTGAGGTATAAAACAAAGCAATCACCACAATAGCTCCTAAATCATCCACCACAGCCAAGGCGGTTAAAAACACTTTCAAGCCAAGCGGAACCCTGTCGCCTGCAAGCGAAAGAATGCCGAGGGCAAAAGCAATATCGGTGGCCATGGGAATGCCCCAACCCGATGCCTGCGGAGAATGATGATTAAACAACAAATAAATAAAGGCAGGAAGCAGCATACCGCCCAAGGCCGCAGCCAGCGGGAGCGAGGCCTTTTTAAATCCTGCAAGTTCACCATTAACAAATTCGCGTTTTATTTCAAGTCCTACCAGTAAAAAAAAGATTCCCATCAATCCATCATTGATCCAAAATTCAAGCGGTTTGATGAAATGGAATTTTCCCAATTCAAAACCAAAAGAAGTATGCCAGAGATGGGGAAGAAAACTTTGGTCGATATAGTTGGTAACCAACAAGGAAAACAAAGTACAAACCAATAACAAAATGCCCGAAAATTGTTGTGAATGAACAAAGGCCTTGAAAAATCCAGGTGAAAGATTGATCCTTCGGTTTGGTTTTGGCCCTTGGAGCTGTTTGTTTCCTTCCATCTGATGGGTGCAAATTTAGCCAATTAGATGAATTAGCTTCCTCCACTCCATTTATTGTATAATTTTGCAATGCCTGAGCAGCGGGCGCATCGGGGAATGGCAATAAAAAATACAGCAACAAATCCAATCGTAGTCTATGATGGTGTATGTAATTTATGCCATGGCTTTATTCGCTTTATTTTAAAGCATGAAAAGCACCCCGAACTTGAGTTTATTGCGTGGCAACATCTCAACGAGGAACAAAGAGCAACAATTGCCCTAAAAGCATTGGAAAATTCTTCAGTTGTCTTCCTTGAAAATAACCAACTTTATGCCTATTCAACGGCCGTTTTAAAAATTGCTGCCTACCTTAAATTTCCCTTTAACCTCATCCGTTTTTTTTTCATCATTCCTGCCTTTATCCGCAACCCGGTGTATAAATTCATTGCCGCCAGACGTTACCGTTGGTTTGGAAAAAAAACCGAATGCCCACTTCCTCCGCCCGAATGGAAGGAACGTTTGAAACAAAAAAAATAAATAGGCTAAAGGCCCTGTTCTCCTTTACTTCAAGGGAAAGTTTTTTTCAAGATATCCATTTTCCTTTTTAAACTATCTTAATCAGAAACTATCTGCCTCAAAAGGCGAATGAAAATAAACACAATTAGCCTTTGGTTTCCACAGAAAAAACTACGCGATTATGGCTTTCCGTAAAGAATAATATTTTCTAATTTCTTGTTGTGCGTTTCCCAACTAAAATTATCCAATACAAATTGATGGCCATTGCGTGCCAAACGTTCCGACTTCTCAGGATGCTCAATTAAATCAATCACATGATCTGCAATCTCCTTGGCAGTATATCCAACCAAGATCGTGGTGTTTTCAGGCGCACCCAAGGCATGATTCGCAAGGGGAGAAGTAATACAAGGCAAACTCATCGACATGGCCTCCAGCAATTTATTTTGAAGTCCTGTACCAATTTGCATGGGCGCCAAAAAAATTCTAGAATTGGCAAAACTCTCCCTGATATCACTCACCCAACCCGTAACCGTAATGTTTTCGCTGGCCAAGGCTTTCACCCTAGCCGATGGCTGTGCCCCGGAAATCAATAAGGTAATCTCAGGAAACTTAACCTTCACCAAAGGCAATATTTTCTCTACAATATACACCGCACAATCAATGTTGGGAGAGTAATTCATATTACCTGTAAACACTAAATCATATTTTTTTTCTGCCTCGTAGGCCTTAAAAAAATCGGTGTCAACACCATTGGGGACAATATAAATATGCTCATTTTCTTCGTGGGCAATAAACTCTCTGTCCTGCTCAGAAATAATGGTATGATGCTCAAAATAATGATACATCAGGTGCTCATAATTCTTCAGGCGCGGATATTCCTGTTTAAACAAGTCGCGCATAAACCAAGGAGAGGTCTTTATCCTTCGCTCAATCCCTTTCGAAAAGGCATCCATGTAATCAATCGTTTTCGGAATGGTATTGATTTGCTTAACATATTCGGCCATCCTGATCAACTGACAGTAAATGCGGTCGGGCTGAATCTCTTCAATCAACTGATTTACTTTTCGCTTGATTCTTCTATTGAAAAAATAATTCACCTGGTAAGGCTTGGAGGAAAAATATCCCCTGAGCAATTGCATAAAAATCTGAAACAAACGCAGCCGGAAAACATATACCTTTTTGCAAAAAGTTTGCAGGGTTTCCATGGCCTCGGGATGCAAATTTTGATCGGTTAAAGCCAGCAGATACACATCATGGTCTTTGGCCAATCCTTTTATTTGATGATAAGCACGCAACTTATCTCCTTTCTCAAGCGGAAAGGGGACCCTTGACACAAGAACAAATATTTTTTTTCGCTCACTCATGCGCTTGTGCCTGTAAAATAAAATCTTTGATTTGCGGAAAAAATTTATTAGCTGAAAATAACTTTTCTACCAATTCCCTGCCCGCAGCGCCTACTTTTTCACGCTCCTCCGTATGCTCCACAATAAAATGAATTCTCTCTAAAAAACTATCTTGTCCGTCTGCCGAAAACCAATGTACACCGGGGGTTCCTTCAATGCCCTCTACACCTTTTTGTGTGGTTAACACCGTTTTTCCCATGGCCATGGCCTCAACAATTTTTACCCTTATTCCACTACCCGAAAACAAAGGCACTACCATTACATCGCCTTCGCGCATAAAGGCTTGCGCATCTTTTACCTCGCCCACATTTTCAAATCCTTTTAACTGCAGTTGCTGCAATTTATCAGGCATGTTTTTACCGGCAATTCTAAAGGTTAAGGCCGCAGACTTCAGGTTCACACGCGACCATACTTTTTGCAAAAACCAATTGATACCCTCTATATTGGGCTCCCAGTCCATCGACCCAATGTGAAAAAAAACCGGTGCTTGCTTATCTCTTGCTTGATTCTTTTCTGCAGGCGGCAGTTGTATGGTAAAAGGATAAATCATTTGTTTACCATACAGTGCCGGAAGGTTCATTTCTTTTCGGTCGCGATCCGAAATCCACAACAAGCCATCCATTTTCGAAAGTATGGATTGCTCATATTGTTTCATCTGCCGCGACAAGAAATTCAAATAAATTTTCTTCACCGGATCTTTGCAGTGAGCGGCCCTTCCTTCCCATAAGCGGTATTCACAGTTGTGCGAGCGATAAACAATTCTTGCTCCGCTTTCTTTCAATAACTGAAAATAGGGGAGTAGCTGCACCCCATCCAATACAATTAAATCGGGTTGATGCTTTTTTACCAAATCTTGTACAAAAGCAATTCCTTCTTTTGTGTAAAAGCGCTCCAGATTATAGGGGATTTTTTTTCTAATCAATGAACTCAGGGCATTAACCGGTTTTAGTCTAATGTCCAAAGAAACACTTGTTAGCGTTTTCCCAAAAACAGGATGTTTTGCTATTGAACCGGCATCAAAGGGATGTTTATGTGTTGAAAACGCGCCAACCGCAACCAATTGTCCAATTTGGTGCAGGTCGCGACTCAAGGCCTCCATGGCCAAACATCCTCCGTCACGCGTAGGAAAGGGTACTTTACCGCATAGTTGAAGTATTTTCATTTTTTGCGGTTAAACATTTTTTTCAAGGGCGAAAGATACGCTTCAATATCAAACAATGCGGAGTCCTGTGTGGCTTTATAGGTAAGAAATATTCCCAAAGGCAATAACACAAAACTTGCCATCCACGCTCCCTGAAAGGGCGACAGCACGCTTTCTTTGGCGAACTTTTCACCC
>JBILVQ010000222.1:0-5084 GCA_044370375.1 Bacteroidia bacterium | reverse complement strand
CTTGTGGGAATGAACCGCCAGGTCAATTTTATTGGCCAAAAGTGCATCTTCAAGTTCCTTTGTAAAGAAACCCTTTCCTTCCAATTTGTCGAAACTAAGGTTCTGAATTTTATCTCCCTGCGTTTTAATGATGGTAATTTGGGATTCGATGCCTGCTTTAAGCAGTAAATCCTTGATATAATTGGCTTGCCATAAGGCCAAATCACTTCCTCTTGATCCAATAATGAGCGGTTGAGACATAAGGCAAAAGTACGTCTTTTAGGGCAATGGCGGTCAATAAAAATTAATTTCCGGGAAAGGATGTAATTAGCACATCGTCCTAAACAGAGAATCAGGCATTCACAATAATTTCCTTGGCCATTTTCATTGGCACACTGATGAATTTTTTCTCCATATAATCCATCACCTTTTCTAAAATTTCGCGGTTTTGCGGGTCCATACCGGCAACTTCCGCAGCAAAAACGTTGTGGAGAGCGGTTTGTTTGATTTCTTTAATTTTTACAGGAACATCTTTCATGGCAAGTTCAATTTCCCGCATTCTGAACGTTTGCATAAACTCTTCCATTTTTTTATCAATAATAATGCGGCAGGCCTCCATTTCCAATTCCCTTTCGCGCAAATTTACGTTGGCCATTTCCTGCAAACAATTTACATCAATAAAATGAACAGGAAACTCCTGAGGAATAGCAGGGGCCACATCATGCGGAACCGACAAATCAATAATTAATTTGGTGCTACCATCACCATCCACTAATTCGCTATAAATTTCTTTGGTTATAATATTTTCGGCAGCGGCAGTACAGGTGATTAACACATCAAATCCTTTACCTTCTTTGGCCAGTGCAGAAAGCGGGAAGGCTTTACCCTGAAGTTGCTGAGCAAGGGTTTGGGCAGCATCCAACGACCTGTTAAATATTCTGAAATCAGAATAGGCATGTTTCTTTAAAAACTGGGCCATCAAACTGTTGGTTTGTCCGGCACCAATAATTAAAAAACGGGCATTGTCAGGAATTTTATGCGCATTTAATTGACGATATGCCAATGAAACTACGCTTACCGGGCGACTCGAAATTTTTGTATTGGTATATACTTCCTTGGCTGTAACAATTGCAGATTGAACGGCTATTCTGATACGGTCACCGGCAAGTGCGAGGCCTTTGCATTTATCGTAGGCTGTTCTAACCTGCGTTATAATCTCTCTTTCTCCAACCACCAAAGAATCAAGGGAGGCACTAACGTTCATTAAATGACGAATAGCAGCAGATCCGCTGTGAATACTACAATGTTGTGCTGCCCACCGTGCTTTTTCAGCATCCGGATTAGGAAGCAGCATTAAAAAAATTTGTTCAATCTCTTCGATGGAAAGCTCCTGGGTACGGTAAGTTAACAATTCAACCCGGTTGCAGGTGCTTAGAAACAGCAACTCTTCCAGTTGAAAGGTAGATTTTACATTTTTTAGAACCTGCTCAAAACGAGCATCATCCAAATGAAACTGCCCTATCTGGTCAATTCTAACCTGCTTGTGACTAAGGGCGATTAAACTGAAATGTTCCATAACGATTCAAATTTCCGCTTAACTTCCACCTTAATTGTCATGAAATTGTCATTTTAGCCATGAATAAGTAATTTAAAACGATTCTAATTAAGTTACAATTTAACGATAAAAAAGACAAAAACAAAGGAGGAAAAGAGTAATTTTCGGCCGGTAACCAAAAAAAGTGCACATGAGTTATTTTATGGCGGAGTTGTGGCTGCCCCAACCACTTAACGATGAGTTTTACGCACTCATACCTCGTCACCGAAAGATGGTGAATGATTTAATTGAGCGAGGCATTGTAAACAGTTACACGGTGGATGAAAACAGGACGAAAATCTGGATTTTATTCAGTGCTTCTGAAGAGTCGGAAGTTTTGGCACATTTAAAAAACCTGCCTATTTTTCGGTTTGTAAAAGTAGAAATTTTCAAATTATTCATAGCCGACGGAGATATTTTCCGCTTGCCCAAAGTAAATTTAAATTAAACATGGATTCCTCTCTTCCCCGCACGGGCATTGAACAATTGGGCGAGTTTGGCCTGATTGAATTTTTAACCAAAAATCTTGTCCTTAAACAAGCTTCCACCAAAACCGGGGTAGGCGATGATGCGGCAGTTTTACAAATTCCTTCAAACAAACAATGTTTGCTTTCTACCGATATGTTGGTGGAAGGAGTGCATTTCGATTTAACATATATGCCGCTAAAACACCTTGGATACAAGGCAGTAATGGTGAACCTATCCGACATAGCGGCCATGAATGGAACACCAAAACAAATTACCGTTTCCATTGCACTTTCCAATCGGTTTTCGTTGGAGGCCGTTGACCAATTGTATCAAGGAATTTATTTGGCTTGTCAGAAATATGACATTGATCTAATTGGTGGAGATACAACCTCTTCTGTCCATGGTTTAATCATCAGTGTTACGGTGGTTGGTGAGGCTGAAGAAGAAAAAATCACCTATCGCAGCGGAGCAAAACTCAACGATTTGATTGTTGTGTCAGGCGATTTAGGCTCGGCCTATTTGGGACTTCAATTATTGGAACGTGAAAAAAATGTTTTTTTCGAAACCGGACAAAAAGTACAGCCTGACTTGCAGGGCTATGAGTATTTGCTTGAGCGGCAGTTAAAACCGGAAGCGCGCATTGATGTGGTAGAATTGCTGGCGGAAGCCGGCATAAAACCCAATGCCATGATTGATATTTCCGATGGCCTTTCCTCAGAGTTACTGCATTTGTGCAAACAATCCGGTTTGGGTTGCACCATTTATGAAGAAAAAATTCCAATCGATCCAACCGCGGTTGGATTAGCACATGAGTTTACGCTCGATCCAACCACCTGTGCCCTGAATGGCGGTGAAGATTATGAACTTTTGTTCACGATAGATTTGAAGGATTACGAAAAAATAAAAAACATGCCTGACTTAACGGTTATTGGCCACATGACCGAAAAAGATGCAGGTTGTAATTTAGTTACCCGCGGACAAACACAGCATCCATTAACAGCACAAGGCTGGAATGCCTTGCTCAACAAAAAAGAAGAGGGAGATGAACAGCATCTGAATGCTGCGGAAGATGAAGAATTGTAGGAATTAAATCAGTAAATCTCCAATTACAAGGGTATTTCAAGATGACTCGGGCCGTGTAACAAAGCCTTGATATCAGGCAAACAAGGCCTTCAATTCCGTTGCATCATGAGGTTTTAATTTGCCGGCAAGGATAAGGCTGAGTTGCCTTCTGCGGAGGGCGGCATTGTAGCGCTCAATTTCCTGTTCTGACTCGGGATTAATTTCGGGCACATGAATTGGATTTCCTAATTGATCAACAGCAACGAAGGTGTAAATGGCTTCATTGCAAACTGTGCGTTTTCCGGTAACATGATTTTCAACCCACACATCGATGCAAACCTCCATGGAGGTGTTAAATGCTCTGGAAACCTTGGCTTCGAGGGTCACAATATCTCCCAATTTGATGGGATTATTAAATGAAACATTATTGACGGCCGCGGTAACAACAATTCTACGACAATGACGATGGGCACTAACTGCTCCTACCATATCCAACCAATGCAGCAAACGGCCACCCATAAGGTTGCCAATGGTGTTGGTATCGTTGGGCAAAACAATTTCTGTGTTTACCGCTAAACTTTCTTTCGGAGTTTTTGCTTTCATTTGCATAGAATTTCGCATGCAAAGATAACAGGCTAAATGAAAACTTGTTCAACCCTACCAACATGTTATACCTAAAAGCCCTTCACATCATTTTTATGGTTACCTGGTTTGCAGGTCTATTCTACATTGTAAGGTTGTTTGTTTACAATGCAGAAGGCCTTGAAAAAGAGGAACCCGAAAAAAGCATCCTTGTAAAGCAATATCATTTGATGCAAAAGAGACTATGGTATGGGATAACATGGCCGGGCATGATTCTCACCTGGATTTTCGGCTGGTGGATGGTTTTCGACAATCCGTATTTCTTAACAGCCGGATGGTTTCACATCAAACTGAGTTTCGTTTTGGCCCTTACGGTTTATCATTTTGTTTGTCACAGCATGTTCAAAAAATTCCAACAGGGCAAGGCTACCTATAGTTCCTTTTCCATGCGTTTATGGAACGAGGTGGCAACCTTGTTTTTGGTGGCTATCGTGTTTATTGTTGAATTACAAAACACCTTGAGTTGGATTTGGGGTGTAATGGGATTAGTTGTGTTTGCTGTTTTATTGATGATTGGAATTAAGGCCTATAAAAAATGGAGAGAAAAGAAGTGATAATTTAGCGTTGATAGAAAATCGCTGATCATTTATACAATCAATTTTATTATTGATTTAATTTTTCAAAATAGTTTACTGGAATATAAATGGCTCAAATAAAATTCAAATACTTTAAAAAAATTTCATCAATAAACCATCAAAACCACAATGGACTAGAAAGAAATTCTTGATTGAAGGTGCCGCAATTTGGCAGAATATAGGAGCCAAATGCAAAACCCGTAACCAAAAATTTCAATTACTGATTATCCAAAATTCTTAAAACCTCATCTAATTTTGGAGTAAGAATTATCTCCGTTCTACGGTTCTTTTTTCTGGCTTCAGCATTATTGGCCGCATCAAGTGGGAAAAATTCTCCATGTCCGGCAGGAGTTAATCGCTTTGGATCAATTCCTGAATCCTTCAATAGGATTTTCACAATAGAGGTGGCACGTAAAACGCTCAAATCCCAGTTGTCTTTAATGGCCCCACCACTAGAATTATAAGGAACGTTATCTGTATGGCCTTCAATCAAAACATTGATGTCAGGATTTTGCTCCAAAACCTTCGCCAGTTTCTTTAATGCCTCTGCCCCCTTTTGATCAACGGTGGTACTACCTGATGCAAACAGCAATCGCTCTTCCAGTGAAACATAAACTTTACCATTCTTTTTCTCAATGGTCAATCCATTGTTCTCATATCCCAACAAAGCATCGGTTACTTTTTTCTTAATTGAATTTACAATGGAATCTTTTTGAGATAAGATTGTTTGCAGCTCTTTAACTTTTTCCTCCCTTACCTTCAAT
>JBILVQ010000047.1:0-17383 GCA_044370375.1 Bacteroidia bacterium | reverse complement strand
GTTGGCATCGGGTATAGAAAGGTCGGAGGAGCCAAGATTAAAAATGTAGAATCCACTAATGCCAAATTGAAAACCCTTGTATTTCGCTGTTTCAAAACGTAATCCCCCACCTCCGGCATTGGCAAAGTAATCTGTTAGTCCTTGAGCATTATCTGTTGCCGAAAAGAAATATCTGAAATGCCCCTTCATGCTACCTTTGCGAAAGGCACTGAGAATAGTATTAGAATCAATGCTTGACTTTTGGTTTTGCTGCCAAATGTTTGGTTTTTCAGACAATTCCTGGTGTTGCGCTCTCCCCAGCAGAGAAAGCAGTAGCAGGAGGAAGAGTATTCCTTCAAATTTTTTCATGAAAAAAGGCTTGTAAATCAGAAACCTGATTTAATGTAGAACCAACCCTGCGATTGTTTTTTTACAATTTCGATGATACCGGCTTCTACCGTACCTGCTTCAGGAAGCAGTTGTTCTTTGCTTACTTTTCTTTCTTTCATTGAAAATTCGCAAGCAACAAAAGAAACCCCTTTGGCAACATGCTCTTTCAGTTTTTTTGCCACAACTGATTTTTCGGCCTGTAACATTTCCAGACCGGGGCCATGACAAACCACTTCAATTTGGGTGCCGGGCGCCACAGTAGTAGCATTGGTAATTTGTCGCATCAGTGCCTTATGTACCATGGTGTCTGAGCTGGTCATCTGAAAGATAATTTTGTAGGCCTCTTTGCTTGGTGCAGCCGGATTTGAAGCGGTGTTTTGATCTGTGACCTGATTTTGGCCAAAGGCACTGGTCAATAGAAATGCAGAAAGTAAGAAAGTGAAGATGGTTTTCATACGTTTTGATTATTTGAATTGATAGTCAACTCCCCAAACCTGGGTGAGTAATGTTTTAGGCGCATCCAGCGCAATTGCACTATCAGGATTAACGGGATTTACAGGTGAATTTTTTTGGAGGTGATTTTTCATCACGCCATGCAAAGTTAGGACAGTGTTTTGTGCATTTTTTACACCCCTGATTCTGCAAAGCATATCTGCAGGGTCACCATCTCTTTCGCATGCGCAAATTTTGTACGTTGTTTCGGGGTTGAGTGCTTTTCCTCCTACCATTACTTCACTCACTCTTTTCCCTTTTTCTCCGAATGCGTAGAATTTTATTTTCATGCCGCTGAATTTTATCATCCAGCCACCGAATCTTTCTTTTGCATTTTTTGCGAAAACATTGTTTAGTTCCTTTTCAAGCCAGTCAAGGATTTGTTGCCCGCTTACCTCTCCGGTTCTTACTACGCTGTCAACGGGCAGCATGTCGAAGATGAATCCGTTGGTAATGGGAATGTTGCCGGTATGGTCCGGAGTTACACGTGGCGGACAAAACCTGAAGCCATTAGAAAGTACAATGTCCACTTGTGGTACATTAAATTTTAATGCATCCAAAATTAAAGTGTCAATGGTGTTTTCAATAACAAAGTAACGGTATAAGGGTACTTTGCTATAGCCAACCACTTTGTAAATATCTTCTTGAAAAGGTTTTTCTCCTGCCTCAATGATGGCCGCAATTTCTGGATCTGGTTTAAGTTTGTTTGTGGCAACTTCTACTAATTCGTATTCGTCTTTTGTTACTTTGCCATTTTCAATGGTCAATTGTAGTTTTCCAACGAAAGAGCCGAATGCTCCGGGTTCCACAACCTTGGCGTATTTTCCAACAATCGGTTTTCTGATTCTTTCGTGTGTATCACCCCCAAGGATATAATCAACGCCTTGGCAAATTTCCTGATTAGACAGATAGATTTGTTGTGAAAGACCAAGGTGAGACAATAAAATTACAAAAGCACATTGTTCCTGGTTACGGAGAACATCAATGTAATGAACAATATTTTCTTCGGGATGGGTATAAATGATTCCTTTGCTGTAGTTGGGTGATTGACGGAGCGGAACCAGCGGATCGGTATAGGCAAGAAAACCAATTTTTACTCCATCAACTTCCCAGATTTCATAAGGCTGAAAGATGAGTTCTCCTTTTTTTCCATCGCCCAAATCATGATACATGTTGGTGCAGATTTTTGGAGCATGCAAGGAGCCCAATAATTTCTGCATTGCTTTTTTATAGTAAATAACTTCCCAGTTTCCGGGTAAGTATAAGTCGTAACTCAAGGCATTCAGAATCGGAACAATGGCTTCTCCGCTGGTTTTGATCGACAGTTCACTTCCCTGAAACATATCTCCTGTATCAATAAGGAAAGTATTAGGATTCTCTTGTCTTTCCTGCTTAATATAACTTGCTAAATGGGCATAACCACCTGTCTTTCTGAAGACGGATTGATCATTTTCCCAAAACAATTCATCGTGTGGATGGACCTGACAGTGTACATCGGTGGTATGTAATATATTTAACACAAAGGGCTGTTTACCGGTGTTTGCCTTTGCATCATTAGCATTATCCCTTGGTTTGGTTTCGGCAAGCGTTGCCACCGGATTGACCAAGCCTGCTCCTACACTTAATAGGCCGATATTTTTGAGAAATTTTCTTCTGTCGTTTTTCATCCTTATTTTTTTGCGTAGAATTCCTTGATCGGCTTGAAAGGACCAAATTTGTGTTCCTTTTCTGAAAATGAATCAGTGTAAGGTCCAAAAGGATGATCAATCGGTTTTTTAGATTTATCAGGCCAGTCTTTTGGCGTATTGAGATGCGGACGGTTTTGTGAATTAACAAAAGCAGCTACATCCCAAGCCTCCTCATCGCTGAGCATAGGGCTTTCATGCGAAGCACCCATGGGCATGTTGTATTTTACATAGCGAGCAAAATTACTCAGGCGATACAATCCTGCCCCGTCATTGTAACTGTTTTTTCCCCACAAGGGAGGAAAGGAATATTCGCTGCCATCAGCTAGCAAAGAGCCTTCCCCGTTGGTCTGATGGCAACTTTGACATTTGGCGGCATAAATGCTTTTGCCGTTTTCAGGATTGGCTGCACGGTCGAGAAAAGCCAATTCTTTTAAACCCGAGCCCTCCGCCTTTTTTCCCTTTTCTACCTTACTGCCAATAAAAGTAATATAGGCTGAGAGCGCCTGCATTTCTTTTGAATTTTTTGCGAGTGCTTTACCATTCAAACTTCTTTCAAAACAATCATTGATTCTTTTGAAAATATCCTCCTCTGCTCCGCTTCTTGCTCTGAACTTTGGATAGGTTGATGCAACCGAGCCGTAGTTGTTGCCAAACACTTTTGTGCCTGCCTCCAGGTGGCAGTTCTGGCAATTCAAACCATTGGAAATTTGAGCAACAGTTCCTTTGGGCCCAAGATATTTGGAAGTATGCGCAATTAATTCTTTTCCATAAAGCACCAGCTCTTTTTGTTTGGAGTCACTGATTTCATCGGTGGATGGTGCATGCCAAAAATTGTCTGTGATTTTTTCTGCGGGGCTTGCAGACGATGAAGCGATGGATGCCCCGGTAACTGCTTCATTTTTTTCTTCAGTTGTAAAAAGTTTGCTAAACCCTTCACGGTTGTAATAAACGATAGGAGTTAACAATAGGATAAAAACCACTACAAGGATGAAGTTGAGCAACAGTTTGATGATGCTGATTAAGTCTTGTTGGTTTTTATTTTCTTGCATGGTGAAAGATTTACAATTAGTGTGGAAGTTTATCTTTCACCATTCCGTAGAAAAAAGTACCCAATATTGCAAAAAGGAAAACAATGGTCATGGTGATATAACCGTAGCCTATGTTAACCACCATAGGTCCTGGGCAAGCTCCACTCAAGGCCCATCCTAATCCAAAGATGGAGCCGCCTATTAGATAACGTGTAACAGCTTTTTCTTTTGGAGAAAAGTTAATGATATTTCCACTAAAATCCCGCACTTTGAATTTCTTTATGAGAAAAACACCAAGTGCGCCCAACCCAACAGCGGTTCCAATAATGCCATACATGTGAAAAGATTGAAAGCGAAACATTTCCTGAATACGAAACCAGGACATGGCTTCTGACTTCGCCATTACAATGCCGAATATCACACCAACCAATAGAAATTTAAGGAGCTTCATGGGTTATATTTTGAAAATCAGTGGGAAAATGAAATAGGTCATCAAAAGTCCACCGGCAAAGAATCCAATAACGGCCAGAAGCGATGGGAATTGAAGGTTGGAAAGTCCGCTAATGGCATGTCCTGAAGTGCAGCCACCTGCATACCTTGAACCAAAGCCAACCATAAAGCCGCCCAGGGCAAGTACAAGGAATCCTTTCAATGAAAAAGCGGCTTCGATACTAAACAACTCATCGGGTTGCATGGAGGTGGGAGCAGCAAATCCAAGTGCAGATAAATCCTGAATTGTATTTTGTGAAATCTCAACAGGCTTTCCATCCGACAAATATTGGTTGGCAATATATCCGCCAAGAATTGCTCCTACTAGAAACAATAAATTCCAGCTTTGTTTTTTCCAGTCGAATTGAAAAAAAGACGCCACTTTTCCTCCGCCTGCTGCCGCACAGATGGTTCTTAAATTGGATGAGAATCCAAATGATTGACCAAAGTACAATAGTATAAACATGATGAGGGCAATGATGGTCCCGGAAACATACCAGGGCCAGGGCTGCGAAAGGAATGCTATCATAGAGGAATTAATTTTTCAGATGGAAAGAGATAATGGGTTTGAATAAATGGTTGATGAGTTTTTCGGTAGCACTTGAGTGGAAAAGACTTGTTTTGGCATGAGTTCCTATACAAATCATATCCATGTTGTTCATTTGGTTGAAATGAATGACTCCGTTCTCAACGTCTTTATCCTGCAAAACATGCATGCTGAAATCTGCCAGTTGATTGTTGTTGGCAAAAACTTTCATGTGTTGATGAATTTCCTCTTTTTCTTCTTCAGTGTTGGTTTTACTGATTTGAAGAAGGTGAACCCTTGCATCAAAAGCATTGATAAGTTGGTGTAATAATTTTAAATCCTGCGATTGTTGTTCTTTAAAATTGTGAACGAGCAAAATATTTTTGATCACCAGTTCTGATCGGTCGCACATCAATGACAAGACCGGAACCTTGGATTTGCGCGCCACCATTTGTGTTTCAGTGCCGGATATTTTTTCTTTTAATCCCCAGGCACCTTTTGTTCCCATGCATATCAAATCGAAGTTTTCTTTTTCGGCTTGCGCAATAATTTGTTCGGTTACTTTTCCGAAAACCAAACGGGTACGGATTTCAGGCCCATAAATTTGAACCAGTTGCTGAAGGTTTCTGTCGGCAATTGCTTTTTGTGTCTCTACATGTTTTACATCAATTTCACCACAAGTGCTAATTTTTCCGTTGGCATCTAGGGTAACCGTATCAGGCGTATTGAGTATATGTAAAAAGTTAATTTCAACCGGCACCTTTTCTGCTAGTTTTTTCACCATCAAATAGGCGAATTCTGCTTGCACCGAGAAATCGGTAGGAATAAGAATTTTCAACATTTTGTTTGTTTTATATTGCTGAATTAATCAGTTTTCTTTTCCTTACCCGGATTTTCTTTCTTGAAGATACTGAACCCTAGCGCACCCATCATGGCTCCATAGAGTGTACTGTTTACAGGGTTAGCCGTAATGGCGCATCCACCCGAAGAACAACCTACAAGATTCCAATAAATGAATCCGGCCAGGGCTCCCAAGAGGGCACCAAGGAAATATAATTTATTTTCAATCATCCAGCTTTTCATGTTTAATCTTTCTTTTGGTCGAATTGAACTTGTAAGTCTCCTACACCACCTCCATTGATAACATTTGTAAAACCCTTTTCCTCCAGAATCTTTTTGGCCCTTGAGCTTCTGTTGCCGCTGCGACAAAAAACAACAATGGGCTTATCGTTTTTAATTTCACCAATTCTGGATTCCAATTCATCAACCGGTATATTGATCGCATTTTCTATGCTTCCCTCACTGAATTCTTCAGGCGTTCTTACATCTAACAGTAAGGATTCTTTAAAATTAATGGGTTCGCTGTTAGAATTGCATCCGCTAATCGCTATAGCAACCCAGAGCATTATCAACAACAGATATTGGCTCGAACGGAATATTTTTTTCATGCTTTTGAAATTTTTTCAAGGGAGGATGCTACATCTTGCCAAGCTCCTCCGTTAACTACAGACGTATGACCTTGTCTTTCCAGCAAAGCTTTTGCTTGCGCTGATCGGGCCCCGCTTCTACAGAAAACAACAATATTTTCTTTGCCTTCTAATTCGCTCAGGTGTTGAAAAAGCGTATCAAGGGGATAATTCACAGCTCCTTTCACACTTCCTCCGGCAAATTCGCCAGGTCCTCTCACATCAACCAGATATGCGCCTTTTGCAAGAGCATTTTCGAGTGCGGCTGAAGGATTGTTTCCAAATAGTTTGTCGAGTATTCCCATTTTCTGATTGAAAAAATAAGCAGAAAGAATTGTGTTCTTCCTGCTTGTTTTATTCATTAATTCGAAGCTTTGATTAAGCCTTCATTACTTTTGATTGGCAGATAAAATCTGTTCGTGGTACATCGGTTTTCGCAATGGCGTTAAAGCCTCCTTCTACTTCCGAAAAGTTGCGGTATCCTCTTGCCTGCAAGATACTGGCAGCAATCATGCTTCGGTAACCTCCGGCACAGTGAATAAAATAATGCTCTTTCGGATTGATATCTTTCACCCAATCGTTGATATAGGCCAATGGTTTACTATATGCTTCATCAACATGTTCTGCAGCATATTCAGATTCTCTCCTGGTATCCAAAACAACCGAGCTTTCTTTTTTGAATTGTTTAGCAAATTCTTCAGCGGTAATTCTGTTCACGGTATCAATTTCTTTGTTCTCTTTTTTCCAGGCATCAAATCCTCCGTTCAGGTAGCCAAGAATATTATCGAAACCCACTCTGCTTAAACGGGTAATACTTTCTTCTTCCATGCCTGGTTCAGTAACCAATAAAATGGGTTGCTTTACATCAACAATCAAGGAACCAACCCAAGGAGCAAAGTCACCTTTGATACCAATGTTGATAGATTGTGGAATAAAGCCTTTTGCAAAAACACCACTGTCTCTTGTGTCAAGAATTAATGCATTTGAAGCTTCAGCAACGGTTTCAAATTGACTGGCAGTTAATTGCGTCATGCCTTTGTTTAATACCGTTTCAAAACTCTCGTATCCACCTTTGTTCATGGCCACATTGGCACCAAAATAGGCTGGGGGAGGAAGTAATCCATCGGTAACTGCTTTGATGAATTCTTCTTTATTGGGTTGGTTCAATGCGTAATTTACTTTCTTTTGATTACCCAAAGTGTCTACCGTTTCTTTCATCATGTTTTTACCGCAGGCACTTCCGGCACCATGAGCAGGATAAACAATCACATCATCGGCCAATGGCATAATTTTGTTCATTAAACTTTCGTATAATAAACCTGCCAGTTCTTCTTGGGTCATACTGGCTGCTTTCTGCGCGAGGTCGGGCCTTCCAACGTCTCCAAGAAACAAGGTATCTCCCGAAAAAATACAATGGTCTTTTCCATTTTCATCAATGAGTAAGAAAGTGGTACTTTCCATGGTATGACCGGGAGTATGTAAGACTTTAATTTTCACATTGCCCACTTCAAACAGTTGTCCGTCTTTGGCCGAGATACAATCAAATACACAAGCCGCATTGGGTCCGTACACAATGGGAGCTCCTGTTTTTTTACTCAAGTCAACATGTCCTGAAACGAAATCAGCATGAAAGTGCGTTTCAAAGATGTATTTCAATTTTACATTGTCCTTTTCAAGCCTGTCCAGATAAGGTTGGATTTCGCGCAAGGGGTCAATGATGGCAGCTTCTCCGTTAGCAGTGATGTAATAAGCACCTTGTGCTAAACATCCTGTATAAATTTGTTCTATTTTCATAGCTTTTTTATTGATGACACAAAGGTCGGGTGATTTTTTGAATTGCTGTGCAACTTTGGTTACTTTGGATGGATTTTTACAAAGATTTCTTTGCCAGGTACCAGTCTACCATTTCCAACTGGCTGTTTTTTCGTTCTTCAAGGGCTTCAAGGGTTTTGGGTGCTGGAACAATTACTTTGTCGCCGGGCATCCAATTCAGCGGCATGGCCACCTTGTGCTCATCGGAGGTTTGTAGGGCCAAAAGGACTCTTTTAATTTCTTCCATGTTTCTGCCCACATTCAAGGGGTAATACATGATTAATCTGATTTTTCCTGCCGGATCGATGAAGAAAACCGCACGAACCGCGGCTGTTTCGCTCTCTCCGGGCTGTAGCATGCCATATAATTTGGCAATGCGCATGTCTAAATCGGCAATGATGGGAAAAGAAAACAAGACGCCTGTTTTTTCATTCACCGCATTTACCCAAGCAATATGAGCATGAATACTATCAATGCTTAGACCCAATAATTTGGTGTTGTTTTTGGCCCAAAAATCTTTTTCCTGCGCAAATCCACTCATTTCGGTAGTGCATACCGGTGTAAAATCGGCAGGGTGTGAAAACAATATTACCCAACTATTCTTGTTGTATTCAGAAAATTGAATTTCTCCGGTGGTGGTTAATGCTTTGAAGTCGGGTGCTAGATCGCCAATTCTTGGCATGCTGCTGTTTATGTTGTTTTCCATTTTTTTATTTTTTGTGTCGCAAAGGTGAAGCTAATTTATGGTTGCATTTGTTACATTTATCACTTATCCCTGATTTTATCGTTCGGGTGCGAGAAAGTCTATGTTTTTCAATGAATTTCAAGGGTTATTGAAAAAGGGTTTCTTTCACTAAAATGTAAATTCCCATGATGAGGACAAACCAACCGAAAGCAGGTTTGAGTTGAGCACCATCAACTTTTTTCGACAATGCTGTGCCGATGAAAATTCCTGCAATGGCAAAGGCCGAAACTTTAAAGAGAAACAGCCAGTCAATTGCTACTTCTCCTCCTTCGCCAAAAAAGCCTATCAATGATTTGGCGGCAATAATGGCCAAGGAGGTACCAACAGCCTCTTTCATGGGAAGTTTACTAAGAATCACCAGGGCCGGAATGATGAGAAATCCACCACCTGCACCAACCAACCCGGTCAAAACACCAACAATGGTTCCTTCAAGAAGAATCATGGGATAATTGAACGTTTGCTTTCCCTGGGTCTCACCATGTGTGGATCCTGATTTTTTTATCATGCTGTACGAAGCAGCAATCATCAACAAGGCAAACAACAGGAGCAGCAGGATGCTTTTGGTGACCAAAAAACTACCTACACTGAAAACCTCAGCAGGTATGGCAGGAACAATCCACGCACGTGTTGCAAATACAGCAATAATGGAGGGAATTCCGAAAATAACCGCGGTTTTTATGTTGACCAATCCTTTTTTAAAGTAGTTGATAGAACCCACAGCACTTGTAAGGCCAACAATAAACAGTGAATAAGCAGTAGCCAACACGGCATCTACCTGAAAGAGATATACCAAGACAGGAACCGTTAGAATACTGCCTCCTCCACCAATTAATCCTAAGGCAACGCCAATTAGAATAGAAGCGATATAACCAATGATTTCCATAAGTGTTTTTTTGTGGCTGCAAAGATGATTGATTACAATTTTTATGTTGGCGACAAATGTTACATAAGTAGGCAATGCAGTAAACGGAAGTTTTCTTCTTGAGCCAATTTTATTTTTTATCAAGCCAGTGAATCAGGTTGAGCAGAAATTGAGCATTGTGCCTTGCCTGAGGATGATTCATGCCAATTTTCTGTTGTCCGGGTCCCGCCAATTGAGCTGAAAACATGGCCGCTTCACCCATGATGACTACTCGCCCTTTTCCTATTTCCATGAAGGCTCCGTTAACCAATCCATCTCCTGATCGAGATGGTGTTGAGTCATTGAATTCCCATGCCTTTTCTGGAAGATAACAAAAATAACTACTGTCCAAACGGCTGATTATCTTAGCACCAACAGGAGCTTCAAAGGCCTGACCCGTAAAGAAAAATAGGCTATCTGTGGGTTCTCTTCCTTCGGTAAAGATGGATGTTTCCAAAAGGTGATTGCCCTTTGAAAAAATTTCTGGCTGCTGATTTTTTTTGATGGCAAAACCATTGTAGCATTTAAATCCAAATGCCTCCGCCAAACCTGCAGCTGCCCCTGCAAAAGGCATGTGGTCGGAAAAAAGAAATAAGCTGCCACCATTTTTTACCCATTCGGTAACCGCCTCAATTTCTTTTTTTGAAAAAGCAGGTTTGGTTGGTAATACCCAGGGCCCGTCTTCTCCCAATGCATTGGCAATTACCAGAATTTGAATGAACGCCAAAGATTGAACAGAGAATTCTTTTTTGTTGGCTTTTAATTGATAGCCGTCATTTTTTAAAATTTTTCCAAAAGAGGCATATCTACCATCAAGGGTATGAAAATTGAGATGGGCCTGGTCCAAGGCTATTACCGGACCCTGTCCATAAGGGTAAGCAGGTTTTTTTATCTTGAAAGAAAAAGCGGTATCAGCAATTTGCTGTGCAAAAAGGGGGCAATAGAAAAGAGAAAAAAGTAACGCAAGGTTAATTTTTTTCATATCATCATTCCATTACCACAAATTTTTGTTGCCCACTATTCCCTGAAATAAAATAAAGTCCGGGTGAAAGACCAGCAACTGAGAAGTTGAAATTATTTTGTTCATTTAATTCAATTCTCCTTATTTCTTGGCCTATTTGATTACTTAGGATAAGGGTTTCTCTCTCTTCACCTTTAATAAAAATGGTCTCCCTTCCGGGGTTAGGTAAAATGCTGAATTTTGCTTTCGCTTTTTTTTCTTCATGGGAGAGTATCATGTTAATGGTAACATAAAGGCTGGCTCCAAAATTGGTAACTGCATAAATACAAGGTCCGGAAGCTCCAATGATAGAACTGCCACTGTCGCCCCATTGTGTAACACCTGGAGGGGTCTGCAGTGGTCCCCACGCTCCTATGTTTTGAAAGAGGTTAGTTCCGTTATTTTCGCTAGAAAAAATCATAGGGCTATTTTGATGATACCCAGAATAAATGAAATCGTTGGAATCACTCAAAAAGGTGAAGCCGGTGTAGGGCAATGCTATAGGAAACCATTGACCCCAATAGCCAAAAAGCTCATTGCCATTATTGCTGGTTGCGAATAGACCTTGTCCAACATTTAAATGTGGGTTGCCAACATCGCTGAATTGTGTAATTCCCGGAGGCATAGGAATAGTTGACCATGTGTTTCCATCATGCAAGTGAATTACAGAACCATTGTTGCTCGTTAAACAGGCATAATGTGCTCCTACACCTTTAAAGGAAACCCCGTTAGCGCCTATTTGGCTAATTCCCTGCGGAAGGGGAACAATGGTCCAATGGCCTGATTCGGTTACACGATACAAACTTGTGCCGAAATTTGCTGAAAAATAGGCAAAATGTGCTTCTGAAAAGTTTCCACCACCTGCACCTTCAAATTTGCATCCATTAACCCCCAATTGCGTAATTCCCGGAGGCAATGGTATTGGTTCAAATAATTCACCCAAATTTGACCGCCATAATTGTGTGCCATAATCGGTTGATAAGTAGGCATAATCTCCGCCTGCACCCAAAAAAGTGCAACCGTTGTAACCAATTTGTTGAACACCTTGTGGCAAGGGTACACTCATCCATTCCGGTTGAGCTTTTCCTGTTCCAGCAAAAAGTAATAGCAGGAAGAAAAGTAGAGTAATTCTTAAATACAAAAATGTTGTTTTCATAACTAAACTTTTATCAAATATATGAAATTTTCGCTTTAACTGAAAGCGAAAAGCTAGTTTCGTTAATCCTTTTTTCCGATGTCTAAGCTCGGTCCCGAAAGTTCATTGTTGCTTCAAACATCTTTTGTCACCGGAAACTTGCTGCGGGTTGGGATAGAAGGTTTCTAAAAAAACACCATTTTTTCGATGTTTTGAAATAGTTTTTTGTGCTGCTTTCTAAATACTAATTTCATTAGTCCAAGCACCGGCACCTTGGCCTTGAAATAAACTTTTTCTTCAAGATGATTTCCTTCCGCTGTTGGTACTATTATAAAATCTAGTCGTAAGTCAACCAGGCCAAAAATATTTGACACCATTTGAACCGTTTTTTCCTTGTCGTTGGCCAATACCTCTACTTTGTATTGAAACGAAAAGGGAATATAGAAAAACCGCAGGGTTTCATAAAACCGAAATTCGCTTGGATGAATGGGTTCAATTTTTCGAATGACTGGGTGAACAGCTACAAATTTTTCCATGTCGCTTAAACAGGAAAAAAGATGTTCAGGGTCTCTTTTGCTTTGGTGATTTAAGGCAAGGACGGAGGAAAACATGAGAAATTTTTTAAGAAAGATTTTTAAGTGAAACGCGGTAAAAACATTCCGGTTTTTTTCTTGTAGGTGGCATATTCATTGAATTTTTTTTGCAACAGACCTTCCTCGTATTTCGCCTTATAGATAAACAATGTAAGTAGGAGGAAGGAGACAAGCCATTGAAATAAATTGGCTTGGTATAAGCTAAATCCAAAACAAAAAAGTAGTATTCCGGAATAGATGGGATGGCGCACAAATTTAAAAATTCCATGTTGAATAAGCCTAGCCGATTTTTTAGGTGTTGGAAAGGGTGAAAGGTTTACATTGAGTGCAATCATGGCCATAACAATGGGAATGCAACCTGTTAGTCCGATCCAAAACCCCGTGATGGATAACCAAGCAGGCAAAGGAATGGTAAATGCTTTCACCGGAATCAGATAAATGCCTAGCAACAGAAATTGAATACTTACCAGAATTTTGTCTTTTTGCTGTGTAGTCACCGGTTTAAATTTTTTTTTGCGCTAGTTTCCGGTTCTATTTTTCAGCTACCAGAATATATTGATAAGGAAGTAAATCGTTGTTGGTGCTGATCTTTGTAAATCCCGCCATACGCAATTCTTTCTCAATTTCATCTGCTTCCATTTTCATCTCCATGGGAGGACCTACCGGACTCTCGGTTTTTTTGAAATCTACCACCACCAACTTGCCGGATGTTTGTAGACCTTTCAACACCTTTTCGAAATAGGATTTTCTGTTTTCAATGTGATGATAAACATCGCAAATAAAAACAAAGTCCACCTCGTTTGCATTTAAATCCGGATGATCATAAGGGATTTTTCTCAGTTGAAATTTCTCTTCAGGTATTTTTAAGCTGTCTCTTTTGTTTTGCATGAACTGAATAAAACGCTCATCTACATCTGCTGCTATTACCAAGGCCCCTTTTTCAACAAAACGAAAACTAAAATAACCGGTTCCTGCACCAAGATCATACACTTTTTTTCCCTTCAGGTCGCCCAGAAAATCAACCACCTGCTCCGGTTTTTGCCATTCCATTCGTTCCGTATTTTCAAAACGGTCTACCAATTCGGAAAAGCTGCTGCTGTTCATGTGTTTATTGGCATCATGACCGGGATGAGCATGACCCTCTTCGCTATTTTTATGCGGATGATCGTGATGGTTGGTTTTATCTTTTGGAGAGCATGCGGTAAACAACAAATGAGCCGTTGTAAGAACCGCTAGAAATGATTGTTTGAAATTTCGATGCATTTATTTTTGTTTGGTTTTTGTGGAATTACGCATTGCAAAAACACAATGGATTATTCTGCTTTTTCAAGTTTTAATCCTACTAGGTTTTCGAAAATACTACGAATTGTCAAAAGTAGTATTTTCCTATAATTTTGTTGCATTCCCGCGTCTGTATATTGAATTTTATTCAAAGAAAAGTGTTTGTTTAACCTTGAATGACTTACCGGTTCATCTTTATTTTTCCTTTTGGGTAATGAAACCATGTTGTATTCGTTAAGTCTCATCAAGGACCTTTTATTTTCTACAGAACAAAGTTTTTCAGTTCGGAATTACTTTTGTCCTTCATGGTTCGAATGATTCTGTTGACAATATTTTTTTTCGATTTTTTTTAAGATTATAATACTTCAACAATTCCAGGGTTATTAAAACAAATCCAGATGCAATGATAGGGGGTGCAAAATGTTGTATCCCCGGATAATCAAAATTGAAAATTATTCGTAAAGCGGGAATTGAATTTACGGCAATCAACAAAACCATGGCTACCGAAAGAATGATGAGGAGTGATTTATTTCCTTCTCTTAAAACGGCAACAAGACTTCTTGTTTTTGAAAGACTGGTAAGGATGAGAAAAATATTGCCGAGAATTAAGGTTGAAAAAGTGATGGCTCTTGTTTCATTTTCTGAGTGCCCCATATTCGCAGAGATGAAATAAATGATAATAACGCTTGCCAAAAGTATTGTTCCTTCCAGAACACTTAGCCATATCCTTTTTTTTCCAAAGAAGGCTTTATTCGAATTTCTTGGTGGCCGTTCCATAATTCCTTTTTCTTCCTTTTCCGATTCAAAGGCGATAGAACAAACAGGGTCGATTATCAGTTCCATAAAAACAATGTGCAACGGCATTAACAGGATGGGTAACATGGGCATGAATGCCGGAATAAGTGCCAATCCGATAATAGGAATGTGTATGGCCATGATGTAAGACATGGCTTTTTGAAGGTTATCGAAAATTCTCCTGCCAAGTCGGATGGCCGATACAATTGAAGCAAAATTATCATCCATCAGTACCAACGAGGAAGCTTCCCTTGCAACATCTGTTCCTTTGTTTCCCATGGCAATGCCGATGTCTGCTGCTTTCAAAGCAGGCGCATCATTAACACCGTCTCCGGTCATGGCAACCACTTCATGGTTGGCCTTTAGGGCCTCAACAATACGCAATTTTTGTTCCGGGACCACCCTGGCAAAAATATTTATCCGGTTAATTTTTGTTTTTAATTCTTCATCATTTAGTTTATTTAATTCATCTCCTGTTATTATTTCTTGCTTTCCACTCATCCCAATTTGCAGAGCAATGCTTTGAGCAGTGAATGGATAATCTCCTGTGATCATGATTACTTTTATGCCTGCTCTTTTGCATTCTGAAATGGCTTGTGGTACCTCTTCACGAATCGGATCTTCAAAGGCGATCAAGCCCCGAAAGATTAGCTTGAACTCGCTTTGCTTTTCCGGTAATTTATCTTCTGATATTGTATTTTGAGCCAATCCAAGTACCCGATATCCTTTTTCTGCCATTTGTTGAACCGCCAACATTTGCTTGTCTTTTTCTGCCTTGTTGAGATTACACATCCCTAAAATGACCTCGGGTGCTCCCTTGCTTGATACCAGCAATTCGGTTTTTCCCGGCACCTTTTCAACACAAGTAATGGCAAAGAATTCTTTACTGAGTGGATATTCTTTTAACCGTTGCGATTGTTTTTCTAAACCCTCTGAGAGTGTTTTGAAGGTTTCAAAAATTGCCTTTTCCATCGGGTCAATGGAATCCTTCGGAGAGGCCTTCATTCCTACGTTCATGAGCGAAAGTAGATTTGTTTTTTGCGCTGTGAATTCGCTTTGCTTCCAAATTTTGTCTCCATCGTACAAGGCAGCAATTACCATTTTGTTTTGGGTGAGTGTTCCTGTTTTATCCGTGCACAATACTGTAGCCGATCCTAATGTTTCTATGGCCGTTGGTTTTCTTGTCAATACATTTTTTTTAGATAGTCGCCATGAACCTAAGGCCATAAAGACCGTCATCACCACCGAAAACTCTTCCGGCAAAATGGCCATGGCAGAGGCAATACCATTCAGCAGGGCTTGAATAAAGTTTCCTCTTGTAAAGTAAAAAGCCAGTATCACTGCAATACTTATCAAGCCGCCGGCTATGAATAAATTGCGAATCAGCTTTTTCATTTCCTTTTGCAAGGGTGTGCTGCTTTCCCCGATGCTTTCTAGTGATTTACCGATTTGACCAAACTTTGTCTGACTGCCGGTTTTCAACACCTTCACTTCTCCTCTGCCTTGCACGACCATTGTGCCTCCGAAAACCATATTTTCGGCTGAGTTTTCGTGATCTTCACTATACTTGTTTACGGGCACTGATTCACCGGTCAACATCGATTCATCAACAACAAGGTTCATGCTAATTATCATGATGGCATCAGCAGCAATCCTGTCCCCTTCGTGCAAAATCATGATGTCGCCCGGTACAACATCTTTCCCTGCAATTCTTGATTCAACGCCATCTCTTCTTACCATTGCCCTTGGCGATGATAATTTTTTTAATGCATCGAGTGCCTTTTCTGTTTTTTGATTTTGATAGAATGAAATAAATATGATTACAAAAGTGGTGGATAGCAGAATAAAGCCTTCCCGGTAATCGCCTAACAGAATGTACAGGGTTGCACAGCCTATCAGTAAGAGAAACATTGGTTCTTTAATTACTTCAAAGGCAATGTGAAGGATGTTTTTCGGCTTAGAAGCGGGCAGTTGATTGTATCCGTATTGTAAAATTAATTTCTCGGCTTCCGCCCTGCTTAAGCCATCCATTGGGTGTAAGGGTAATGTTGTTTTTTCGCTCAAAGATAGCCCTGACTTCCTTGCGCGTTTTATACAATTACATTAACGAACACCAAATTTTACGGATATTGTATTTTTGATTTTGCCATTAGACCTTATCGCACCAATTGAACGGTGCCATTCTTTACCTCCGAAAAATCCGAATCAAGTAGTTTATATTCGAAAGTAAAGGTATAAACTCCGTTGGCAAGAAGCTCTCCTTTGAAGGTTCCATCCCATCCAGCGTTGATTTCGGAAGATTCAAAAAGAAGACCACCCCAGCGGTCGTAAATTCGTAATAGCGATGAACTTAAACATTTTGTGTTCATTCTTACCTTGAAATTATCGTTGTTGCCATCTCCGTTGGGAGAGAATCCACTTGGAATGAAAATTTCCCCGCATTCTAATTCAACAATTACTTTGGTACAGGCAGTATCCACACAACCATTGTTGCTGAGGGTAACACAAAATAAACTTGTCTCTAAGGGACTCACCAATATTTTTTGTAGCGTGTCACCGTTATTCCAAAGAAAACTTCCAATCCCTTCTGCATTTATTTCTACAGAACTTCCTTCTTTAATGGTTTGTGTTGGACTAACAGTAACAACAGGTGATGCAAGGATATTTATGTTTTCGGAAAAAGAAAAGGAATTGCATCCACCACCGCCAGGAATAGTATAGGTAACTATGTAGTTTCCTGATGGACTTGAAGAAAGATTAATGTTGCCACTTATAGAATTTAGGTCAAGACCTGACGGATTTGAAGAGAATACTCCACCTGTGTTTCCTGCCACCACAACGCCAAGAATTTGGTTACTTCCGGAACAAAAAATTTCGCTTCCATAATCAATCGTGGCAATAGGAGCGGCTGTAATGGTCAAGGTGAAGGAACCAATGTAACCCGGACAAAAGGCATTTGCAGGGATTGTATTCGTAATGGTGTAAATTCCCGGTGGTGTTGCTGTCAAATCAATGGTGCCGTTATTTACATTCGCAAACACTAGCGTTGGTGGATTGGCTGTA
>JBILVQ010000221.1:0-5119 GCA_044370375.1 Bacteroidia bacterium | reverse complement strand
TTTAGGGTGGTGGTTAACATAAACCTACGAACAAAGGCTTGTCCGTTTTCAGGGTTTTTTCCCATCATCACCCAATGCAAAATAGGATTCAGCATCAAGAAAAAACCAAAAACACCCCACCACATTTGCGGAGGCGCACCACCGGGCAACACCCGGCTCAGCAAGGCCACCAACAAAGCAGCAGCCAGTGCAAAAACAGCATAAATTTTAAAATATTGAGCAGTTGTCATGGCATAAAAAAAGCCCGCCAAAGCAGGCTATTCCCTTTTCTTCATCAAATCTTTTATCACCGTATAAAGTGCAACAACAACGCCCAAAACTGTCCCTAAAGCGGTCAATAAATTTTTCTTAATGTCCCAAAGTTCATCCAACTTAGAACCACCCCAGGCACCCAAAAGCATAATGGCCGCCATTTGGAGTCCCATGCCCGAATACCTGAGTAATTCGTTGGCTTTAGGCTGTTTTTTCGGATTTTTTGTCTCTTGATTCTGCATGCTGAAGGTCTTTCACAACCCCACCCATGCTGCAATTTCCGGAGAAATTTGCCCCGGGCTCAATCGATAATTTATTCGTATTGATTTCGCCTTTTAAATTGGCCGTTTGCTTAAGAGTAAGCAATTCGGCTACAGTAATATTGCCGGTTATTTTGCCCGAAACATCGGCACTTTGACAAACAATTTCGCCATCTACAAAACCGGTAGGACCAAGCACCACTTTTCCTTTTGAAACCACCGAACCGGTTAAACTTCCATCGATACGAATGTCACCATTTGCTTTTATTTCTCCATTAATCACGGTTCCTGCACCAATCAAATTGATGGATCCCGATTCAGCTTCCTGATTTTTTGTCATAAAGGAGGTGTTCTTTTTGTTGTTAAACATATCTTCCTGTTAAAAGGTGAGCTACAAAATTAAAAAACTTTCTGACAATCACCCAATTGCATCCGTTTTGGGGGTATCCAAGTTAAAATGCAATCCCCTGCTTTCCTTCCTGGCCCGGGCATGTTTTATCACAATATAGCCCACTTTTATGAGATTTCTGAGCTCACACAGCTCCTTCGACACCGTTATTCGCTCGTAAAGACTTTCGGTTTCCTTATGTAAAATTAACAAACGGTCAAAAGCGCGCTGCAAACGCAAATTCGACCGCACAATGCCCACATAATTCGACATAATAGCCTGTAACTCCTTCAAACTCTGCGTAATTAAAACCATTTCCTCCGGACTATTGGTTCCTTCGGCATTCCATTCCGGAATTCCCTCCATGTAAACCACTTTGTGCAGGTCGGCCACTGCCTGCTCTGCCGCCTCATGTGCATACACCAATGCCTCTAATAAAGAATTAGAAGCCAAACGATTAGCTCCATGCAAACCGGTCGAAGAACATTCACCGGCAGCAAATAAATTCCTGATGCTGCTTCTGCCCCGCTTATCTACCTTGATTCCTCCACAGAGGTAATGCGCAGAAGGCACAACCGGTATAAAATCCGTGTGGGGATTGATGCCCAATGACAAACATTTTTGAAAAATATTGGGAAAATGATCCTCAAAGGCTTTAGGGTCGAGGGCTGTACAATCCAAATAAACATGCTCATCGCCCCTGGTTTTTAACTCATGGTCAATGGCTCGGGCCACAATATCGCGCGGAGCCAAGGATTTGCGCTCGTCATATTTATGCATAAACTCCTTGCCATCCCTGGTTTTTAAAACAGCACCAAAACCACGCACCGCTTCAGAAATCAAAAAGGCAGGCTTCTCACCGGGGTTGTACAAGGCTGTAGGATGGAACTGTATAAATTCCATGTTTTCAACCACACCCTTTGCCCGGTAAACCATGGCAATACCATCGCCCGAAGCAATGGTTGGATTGGTGGTAGACTCGTAAATATGACCGGCACCACCCGTGGCCATCAAGGTAATGCGCGACAAAACCGTTTCAACCGCCAGTGTTTTTAGGTTCAATACATAGGCTCCGTAACATTCAATGCCGGGCGTCTGACTATTCACCCAAACACCCATATGGTGCTGGGTAATGATGTCGAGTGCATAATAATGATCGTAAATTTCAATGTTCTGATGGGCATGTACCTGCTCCAAAAGGGCCCTTTCAATCTCATAACCGGTGCGGTCTTTGTGATGCAGAATGCGGCTTTCAGAATGTCCACCCTCCTTGGCCAAATCATAAGCACCCGAATTTGTCTTGTCGAAATCAGTCCCCCAATTGATCAACTCATGCACCCTTTCGGTAGATTTTCTGATCACCATTTCCACTACCTCACGGTTGCAAAGACCATCTCCACAAATCAGCGTATCCTGAACATGCTTGGCATAAGAATCGGGTTCATACATTACAGCCGCAATACCGCCCTGGGCATACTTTGTATTCGATTCATCGGCATTGGCCTTTGTAATCATCATTACCTTACCAAAGGGCGCCACTTTCAGCGCATAACTCAAACCGGCAATGCCCGAACCAATGATTAAAAAATCAACTCTTTTCATCCCATTTTAACATTCATAAATCTGCCCATGTTCAAGTTCCAAGCAAATCAGCAGCAAATAACACAAAAATACAACAATCATCAACAAAGGCTTCCTATCTTTGTTCCCTGAAAAAAAAAATATGGAAAGCGTAGCAGCACCCTGGATCATTTATGCAGAAGCCACCCCTAATCCGGCTTCAATGAAATTTGTTGCCAACAAAGTGTTAATTCCCAATAACCAACTGGAATATACCTCCGCTGCGCAAACCAAAGACAGTCCGCTGGCCCAAGAAATATTCCGATTCTCTTTCGTAAAAGCAGTTTTTATCTCGGGTAACTTTGTAACCATTCAAAAAAGCGAACAAGTAGAATGGGAAGAGGTTCAGGGCATGATTCGCGCCTTTATCAAAAGCTTCATGGAAGAGGGTGGTAAAGTGCTGGCCGAAAAACCGGAACCCGGAGCTGCACATGCAGGCACACAAGTTACTGCACCGGGCATTGATCCTGCCAACTTAACAGAACTCGATCGGCAAATCATCAGTATACTCGATGAATATATTCGACCAGCCGTTCAGGGCGATGGAGGTGCTATCACCTTTCATTCTTTCAACGATGGAGTAGTAACCGTTGTGCTGCAAGGCTCCTGCAGCGGTTGTCCATCCAGCACCATGACCCTAAAAGCCGGTATCGAAGGATTGCTCACCCGCATGGTACCGGAGGTAAACAAAGTAGTTGCACTGAACGGATAATTTATTTTTAGGGCGTTCCCCGCCTTGCAGTTTCAATAAGTTTCTAAAAAAAATCCTTGACCCTTACAAATCCTTCCGGCACAGAAAGGGCGGGTCGTGCTTTCCGCTGCAATCTTTAAAATACAAAGTAAACTTTGTTATTTTAAAGGATTTCCGCTGCAATCACTAACGCAAGCCTGCAAACAATTAGTACATTGTACTAAATTTTTAGCGCAATCTTTTATCGAATAATTAGGAATGTTATGACTACTTGCGCATGGCTGCCAAAAACACCTGCGGGGGTTGGGCCCCTGAAACAACCTGCTGATTATTGAAAACAAAAAAAGGAACCCCTTGTAAACCTTTGGCTTCACCTTCTTGAATGTCCTGCTTCACGCGGTAAGCGTATTCATCTTTACTAAAAGCTTCTTCTATGTCGGCAGTACTCATGCCAATTGCTTTCCCCATTTCCCCTAGCACAGCTTTGTTACCACAATCCTTTCCTTCCATGAAATAGGCTTTGAAGAGTACTTCTTCCATTTCATCACCCAAGCCTTTTTCCTTGGCTTTTTGAATGAGCCGATGGGCATTCATGGAATTGGCAACAATGGCCTTTTCGAAATGATATTCCAATCCGGCTTCCTTGGCCATTTGCACCACATAATCGTGCATTTTCACTGATTGTTCATAAGGAATTCCCTTACGGTCGGCAAGGTATTGGTAAACAGAAACGGCTTTGCTGCTATCTTGTACAATGTCCGGATCCAGCTGATAGCTCTTCCAAACAATTTCGAATTGAGCACTATCACCGTATTGCTTCATGGCTGCTTCAAAATTTCTTTTGCCGATGTAACAAAAGGGACACATGATATCACTCCAGATTTCAACTTTGATTTTCTTTTCCATGGTTTTAATTTTTTCAACCGGCACCTGAGCTTTTGCCTCTGCGCTGCCATGTTCATTAAGGCTACAGGCGCTTAGAGCAAACAGACCAATGCCTGTTAAAAAAACAACGAGAGGGCGAGGAAGATGCATTTTGGTTTTGCTTTTACTCAAACACATCACAAAGTTAAAAATTACTTTCTGTATCCGCTTTGTTTTAACCATCGAGAAGAAAAAAAACACAAAAATGAAAAAATATCGATGGGTAATTTCTTATTGAATATCCTTAAATAACAATTGCAAGCATTAAACCAATCTTCTATCGAAAATTCTCTAATTCTTCATCAAAAACTTCTAATCAATTCCTACCTAACGTCAAGATCTTTTCCGTGAAAGTGTTAAATGATTGCAGATTAAACCCACTTCAAGCAAAGGACAAGGTTTCGTTTTCCTTTACACCTCAGGGTTTTTCCAGATGTACCTTTAATTGCTTCAAATATTTTCTTAAGTCGCTATTGGTCTTTATCGATACAATAAATTTGGGCAAGGCAAAGCCAAGTGCAAAACTTACTATGTTCAGACTAAATTGAATGGAATACAATAGCTCAGTCGTTGTATCATCAATTTTTCGGACCTCACGCTCACTCCTTAGGTAAAACGGGGCGTTATCAGGGGTTTCAAAGACGGCCAAAGATTTATCTTGAAATGCTACACAAACTAGTTCCTGCAAATGATTGGGAGCCCTTTTGGAAAGATAAGAAAAGGCTTCAACGCGTGCTCCCCTTTCTAGCGTTCCCAACAAAATACTTCGGTTAATTTCTTTCCGCCACAAAGGGTCATTGGCCGGATTGGCAAAAAAATCAAAGGCGGGTTCAAGGTTTCGATTAACCAAAATCCTGCCTGAAGCTTTTATCAATTCATAAGAAGCCATGTTTCTAAAATAACCCCTTGGGTTGAATAAAATACTTTTCTTGTTTTAAATAAAGGGCAGGAGACATTGGCAAAAAATTCATTTAGGCGGCAAAA
>JBILVQ010000045.1:0-17438 GCA_044370375.1 Bacteroidia bacterium | reverse complement strand
TGAGTGGATACCAATTGGCAGTTTATAACAATGGGGCTTCCGTGCCATTGGGATATATTTCTTTATCCGGTGCAATTGCAGCACACGATGTTTATGTTGTTTCACATCCAAGTGCCACAGAAACAGGCATTACGCTTAATTCAAATCAATCTTCAACATTGCTTAACTTCACTGGTAATGATGCCATAGGCTTGATAAAAAATAGTGTTGTGGTTGACAAAATTGGTGTGATTGCTCAAGACTCGCTTTGGTTGGTGGGTGGTGTTACATGGCAAGATCAAACCTTTGTTCGTAATTTTTCTAATTCTGCCCCCGGTACCTTTTGGGCAACAACCCGTTTAAACTATAGTCCGCTTGGTGCTTTTGTTTATTCAGGTTTAGGAAATCACATTTCTGCATGTAATCCACAAGGTGGTGCTTGTTCAATAACAACGGTTAGTTGCGCTACGCCAACACAAACGGCCAATGTTGGTACTGGTACTATCGCTAATGGAACCTCCGGCTACCCAAGCCCCTATGCCAATTTCTATAAATCAGGAAAATCTCAATTTCTTTATACCGCTGCAGAGTTGATTGCAGCTGGTTTCACCGCAGGAAAAATAAATGCCATTTCCTTCAATGTTATTGCTGTAAATGGAACCTCTTTGTATCGTGACTTCACCATAAAAATTGGTTGCACCGGTCTTTCTTCTTTTAATACCGGTTCAATGATTCAAAATTTATTGCAGGTATTTGACCCCAAAGATGTAAACCTTACCGTTGGCTTCAACCAACATAATTTCGATCGTTATTTTGTTTGGGATGGAACCTCCAATTTAATTGTTGAAACCTGCTTTAACAATCTGGCAGATGCAAATTATACCTTTAATTCTTCTGTGCCTTATACAGACTTAGGCGTTGGACGTTGTCAATACGAGGATAGCGATACACAGAATATGTGTCCCTTACAAGCAGCTACCGTTTTAACGCAACGTTCGAATATTCGCTTTCATTTCTGTACAACCCCAGCAGGCAATCCTCCGGTAGCCAATTTCCAGGTAAACACCTCCACCATTTGTGCTGGTCAATGTGTTAGTTTTACTGATCTTTCAACCAATAGCCCAACCTCATGGAGTTGGTCATTCCCTGGTGCTACTTCCACCACTTCCAATTTGCAAAATCCAGGCAATATTTGCTATAATCAAACAGGAACATATTTGGTTTCCTTAACCGTAACCAACCCTTTTGGTTCCAATACACTAACTCTTCAGGGTTACATCAATGTGGTTGCTCCTCCAACTGCCTTGGTAACTCCTAATGTCTCTACCATTTGTCAGGGTGGATCAGTTCAATTATTTGCGCAAGGTGGAAATTCCTATGTATGGACTCCTCCGGCGGGATTATCAAATTCATTTATTGCAAACCCAATTGCTTCGCCTACTCAATCAACAACTTATTTGGTTTCTGTTTCTAATGGCGTTTGCTCAAGCACAGCAAGTGCAATTGTAAATGTAAACAATGTGAATGCCTCTGCCGGTTCTGATGTTACGATTTGTCCAGGGGGCTCTACGCAATTGAATGCCACTGGAGGATCTTCTTACTCCTGGTCACCAAGTACCGGATTGTCTAATCCTAATATTGCCAATCCGGTGGCAAACCCAACGGTTACTACTACTTACACCGTTACTGTAACCAGTAACAATTGTACTGCTACCGATCAGGTTAACGTTATTGTTCAACCTATTGTTGCCAATGCCGGACAGGATCAAAGCATTTGTGCAGGTGAAACAGCTCAATTGAACGCAACTGGCGGTACTACTTATTCCTGGTCGCCAGCTACCGGCCTAAGTAATCCGAATATTGCAAACCCATTGGCAACACCATCGGCAACTACCACCTATACCGTTACCGTATCAAATGGTAATTGTTCTTCAACCGATGTGGTAGTAGTTAATGTTACAACCTTGAATGGTACTGCCGGTCCCGATCTTTCAACTTGCCCCGGAGGTTCTGTTCAATTGAACGCCACTGGCGGACAAATTTATGATTGGACACCTCCCATATTTTTGTCGAATCCAAATATTGCCAATCCTATTTGCACCCCAACCTCAACGGTAACTTATACCGTATTTATTTCCGATGGAAATTGTTCAACTTCCGATAATGTAACGGTAACCGTTACTCCATTGGTGGTTGATGCCGGACAAAATCAAACCATTTGCCCGGGAGGTTCGGTTCAGTTAAATGCAACCGGTGGAACGTCCTACGCATGGTCACCATCTGCAGGTTTAAGTAACCCCAATATTGCTAATCCAATTGCCTCACCAAGTTCAACTACCACTTATACAGTGACCGTTACCAGTGGCAATTGTACAGCAACTGATTTTGTAACCGTTAATGTTGGCACCCTTGTAGCAAATGCTGGTAATGATGTTACAATCTGTGGAGGAGCTTCAACTCAACTAAATGCGAGCGGAGGAACCAGTTATAGCTGGTCACCTACCATAGGATTAAGCAATCCCAACATTGCCAATCCAACAGCAAATCCAAACACAACAACCACCTACACGGTTACAGTAACCAATGGAAATTGCTCAAGTACTGATCAAGTGGTTGTTACCGTAAACAATGTAACTGCCAATGCCGGTCAAGATCAAACAATTTGTGAGGGTGCCTCTGTTCAACTCAACGCAACCGGTGGCGCTACATATTTTTGGTCTCCACCAAATGGTCTGAGTTCTGTAACAGTTCCTAACCCAATTGCAAATCCAACCACCACCACCACCTATATGGTTACAATATCGTCAAATGGTTGCACTGCCAGCGATATGGTGGTTGTAAACGTGATTAATGTTTCTGCCAATGCAGGTCCGGATGTAATTATTTGTGCAGGTTCTTCCATGATGCTCAATGGTGTTGGATCGGGTAGTAGTTATTTATGGTCGCCACCAACAGGATTAAGCAATCCAAACATCATAAATCCAATTGCTTTTCCTTCACAAACAACAACCTACACGCTAATGGTGATGAGCGGAAATTGTTCTGCAACAGATCAAGTTACCGTAACTGTAAATTCTTTTACAGCAACAGCCTCAACGGATGTTACCATTTGTGCCGGTGCCCAAACCCAAATAAGTGTTTCTCCCGGAACTGCCGGTGCATCCGTTCAGTGGTCACCTACCAATGGATTAGCAAACCCCACTGCATTATCAACCACGGCATTTCCAACTACAACTACACTTTACACGGTTGTGGTAACAGATCCTTCAGGTTGTACATCGTCCGATCAAGTTTTGGTTACTGTTTTAAATGTTACGGCAAGTGCATCACAAGATCAAACCATTTGTGAAGGAGCTTCTGTTCAATTACAAGCAAGCGGTGGCGCAGTATATTCATGGTCACCTGCTGCAGGATTAAATTCTTCAAGCATTCCAAATCCAATTGCCAGTCCTTCCCAAACAACTACTTACACAGTAACGGTTTCTGTTGGAAACTGCAGTGCAACCGATCAAGTAACTGTAACTGTTAATAATGTTCAAGCCAACGCAGGGCCGGATCAAAATATTTGCAGTGGTGAAACAGTTCAATTGCAAGCAAATGGAGGAAGCAATTATTCATGGACGCCAACCGCCGGATTAAGTAATCCACAAATTGCAAATCCCTTGGCTTCACCTGCACAGACTACCACCTATTATGTTACCGTTACCAACGGAAACTGTGTTGATGTAGACACTGTCATTGTTAACGTTAACAATGTTGTTGCGAATGCAGGAAATGATGTAACCATTTGCATAGGGTCAAGTATTCAATTAAACGCAAGCGGAGGAACATCATATTTATGGTCGCCCGCAGTTGCACTCTCTAATCCGGCAATCGCAAATCCAATTGCAGCTCCAACTTCAACCCTAGCTTATTATGTAGCAGTAACAGACGGAAATTGTTCCGCTACCGATACGGTTTTAGTTACGGTAGTTCCCGGCATTATTAATCTTACGGCAAGTAATGATACCGCCATTTGTTCAGGTACTTCAGTTCAGTTGAATGCAAATGGTGGAACAAGTTATGAGTGGAGTCCGGCAACAGGTTTATCAAATCCTTTTATCGCAAATCCAATTGCAAGTCCAACACAAACCACAACCTATTCTGTAACTGCAAGCAATGGAGTTTGCGCTGAATCAGAGCAAGTGGTAATTACTGTAAATTCTGTTTTTGTAACAGCCGGACCAGATTTATCAATTTGTACCGGAGCCAATACGGTTTTATTAGCAACCGGTGCTGCTAATTATTCATGGTCGCCCACTATTGGACTAAATGATCCGAATGTTCAAAATCCATTGGCCTCCCCAACGCAAACTACCACCTACATTGTAACCGGAACCATTGGTAGTTGCAGTGCCACTGATACCATGGTGGTAACGGTTAACACAGTTTCTGCCAATGCAGGTGCAGATGTTACGCTATGTTTAGGTTCATCGGTTGGATTGAATGCAAGTGGAGGAACTTCTTATGTATGGACACCTTCAGCAGGATTAAGCGACCCTAATATTGCCAATCCTTTAGCCAATCCAACCGCTACAACAACTTATACTGTAACCGTTACGGAAGGAAATTGCAGTGCAACGGATCAAGTAATTGTTAATACTTCTAACGGACTATTTAATTTTACTGTAAGTGGGGGAGGAAGTATTTGTTTAGGTGATTCAATTGCATTGCTCGCATCCGGTGCAAACAGTTATTCATGGAGCCCAACTCAAGGACTGAATGATGCTTTCTTGGCAAATCCAATGGCGAGTCCTGCACAAACAACTGTCTACACTGTTACCGGTACTGATGGAATTTGCTCTCAATCGCAACAACTTACCGTGAATGTAAATTCAGTGGTTGCTAACGTTTCATCAGATACATCCATTTGTGAAGGAAATTCTGTTGCGTTAATCGCAACCGGAGGAAGTAATTATTCCTGGTCACCTTCTATTGGTTTATCAAATCCAAATGCTGCTAATCCCTTAGCGACCCCGGCTCAAACAACCACCTATACGGTAATTGTTGAAGATGGAGGTTGTACCGACACAGCATTGGTAACAATTTCAGTGAATAACATTTTGTTGAACACTATTTCAGATCAAAGCATTTGTGAAGGGGATAGCGTTCAACTTTTTACTTCCGGTGCACAAAACTATAATTGGTTCCCTGCAACAGGTTTATCAAATCCAAACATTGCAAATCCTATGGCAAACCCAACGGTTAGTACAGTGTACTATATTACTGCAACTTCCGGTTTGTGTTCAATTGTTGATACCGTTTTGGTTACGGTTAATCCACTTCCGGCGGTTCCTGTGATTACCATGATTAGCCCGGATTTATACTCATCCATTGCAGATACTTACCAATGGAGCCTAAATGGAAACACAATTGGTGGTGCAACTTTCCAAAGTATTTTTCCAAACCAAATTGGTGATTATACGGTAACCGTAACAAATACTTACGGATGTTCCGCAACTTCATTGCCTTATCAAATCCTCACTGTTTCTATGTCGGAAATGAATAATCATTTCAATATTCAATTGTTTCCTAATCCTGCTTCCGACCAATTAATCATTACGCTTCCCGAAGGCTTAAATGAGAATATTGCTGTTTTGATTTTTGATGCATCCGGAAAATTAATTCACCAGGATAATTGGTCAGGATTACCAACTGGTTCAACTCAGAAAATCCAACTATCCGATTGGGCTGACGGACTTTACCTAGTTAGGTTTAAAGGCGACTCATTTTCACAAACAGCAAGAATTATTAAAAACTAATTAATCAAATTGTTAAAAAATGGAACAAAGCCAATAAGCTCGTAAATTTTTTCTTTTTTTCAACTAAATTTGCGCAAAAATAAATCTAATGAAAAAACTATTACTGATTTTGTTTGCTATTGCCGCTTCTATAGGGCAAGCAAACGCACAATGTTTTCCGCAGTACAATACCGCAACCGGTTATGGAACTGGTGGTGGAGACTTTATTGAAAGCGTTTACTCAGGAGCATGGGGAAATATTGGTTCCGGATTCACAGGTGGTCCAACTTATACCAATTATGCAGGTATTGTTGCGCCATTGGGAATTACCGCCGGATTGAGCTACAACCTAAACGTCACCGGCGGAAGTTATCCATCTGATGTATATGCTGCATGGATTGACTTCAATGCAGATGGTGATTTTTATGATGTAGGAGAAAAATTGGGTGAGTTTTCAACCTCTGCCACCTACCAAACTCTATTATTCGCTTTCTCAGTTCCTGCAGGAGCAATTGGAGGTTATACCACCATGAGGGTTAGGTGTGTATATTCTGGAGTTAATATGGACCCATGTTCACTTTACGATTATGGCGAGGCCGAAGATTATGAAGTATTCATTACCAATACAGGTAATTATTGCCTACCACAATATACCAATGGTACAAGCGGTAACGATTATTTAAATTCTGTTTCAATGGGTTCAATTAATAATGTTACCGGAGCCAATACGGTTGCACCTTATTATTCTGATTACACCTTTCTATCTACCAACCTAACAATCGGGTCTTTTTATACGCTAAGCTTCCAAACCGGTTCTTATGTAGGTGCAGAGGGAATTGCAGCATGGATTGACTACAATCAGGATGGTATTTTGAGCTCAACCGAAAAACTAGGGGAGGATTATACTACTACCTCCTTTGAGAACGGAAGTATAAGTTTTGTTGTACCTGCAGGTGCTCTTGCAGGATTTACACTATTAAGGGTTCGTTTGGTATACAATGGTAGCACCATCGACCCTTGTGCTACTTATACCTATGGTGAAACTGAAGACTATGCAGTTAACCTTGTTAGCCAATCCGGAGGTTATTGTACTACAAATTTAAATCCGTCATGCGGTACTGGATATATAACCGGTGTTCAGGTTTTGGGAACAACCTTGAATAATCAAAATAACGGTTGTATTGGCTCCCCTGAGGCTTACTTTAATTATCCGGCCACAGGAAATTATACGGCTAATATTGTAAGAGGAAATAATTACACCATCAACGTTACTACCAATTCTAATGACATCATTTCGGTTTGGATAGATTTGAATCAGGACCAGGTTTTCGCCTCCAACGAATGGGCTCAGGTGACAACTTCCTCTACTGCCTTTGCAACTTCCTCCGTTATCGTTACAATTCCTGCAGGAGCAGCTCTTGGTCAAACGAGAATGAGGGTGAGAAGTCGTGCTTTCGCTAATCCAAACGCTGCAACCGATGCCTGTACCTTGTTTGGTAGTGGTGAAACGGAAGATTACACCATTACCATCGTGAATGCTTCCGGATTACCTCCGGTTGCTGATTTTACAGCTGCACAAGGTGGTGGCGGTGGGGTCGATTTCTTTGATGCTTCCCAAAATAACCCAACCTCTTGGTTTTGGCAGTTTCCGGGTGGAGTTCCTTCTACCTCAACCTTGCAAAATCCAACAGGAATTACCTGGGCAAATGGTGGCTGCTATGATGTTTCACTAACCGTAACCAACGCCTTTGGATCAGATACATACACCTATGTTTGTTTCGTAAGTGTTCTGCAGCCGGTAGGTTGCAGCGAGCCCTTTATTTCTGAGTACCTCGAAGGTTCGGCAAACAATAAAGCAATTGAAATTTACAATCCTTCAGGTACCACTTTAAACCTGTCTCAATATGCTGTGCACAATTACGCAAATGGCGCAACAACTCCAACATACACGCTTCAGTTATCAGGTACCCTCGCACCTTATTCTGTTTATGTGGTTGCTGATCCTTCATCCAATTCTGCAATTTTAGCCCAGGCTGATGTTACTTCAAACGTTTGCTTCTTCGATGGTAATGATGTTATTACTTTGAAAAAGAATGGACAAATCATTGATATGGTTGGTTCCGTTGGAATTGATCCCGGAGTTCCATTCACTGTTCTAGGTGGTTCAATGGGTGAGGCTACTTTGGTAAGAAACTTCTCTGTGGATAGACCATATACGTTTTGGAATACTGTATTGAATGATTGGACGGTTTATGCACAAAATACTACCTCTCAATTAGGAGGTCATACGAGTGTTTGTACGCCAGCCGGTTTACCTCCTGTAGCAAACTTTACCGCCAATCTGTTAAACATTAACGTTGGTCAAACGGTAAACTTTACTGATCTTTCCACCAATCAGCCAACATCTTGGTCTTGGACCTTTACCGGCGGTTCCCCTGCTTCATCAACAGCACAGAATCCAAACAATATTCAATACAACACCCCTGGTTGCTATCAAGTATCACTTACCTCTAGCAATGCTTTTGGAAGTGATGTTCATACCATGGTTTGTTACATCAACGTAACCGCTACCGGTGCTGCTCCTGTGGCTGCCTTTAGTGCTAGTTCTTTGAATATTACCGCTGGTCAAACGGTTAATTTTACCGACCTTTCTACCAATGCACCAACCTCTTGGAGCTGGACATTTACCGGTGGTTCACCTGCATCTTCCACAACGCAAAACCCAACCAACATTCAATACAATGCCGTTGGATGCTACCAGGTTTCTTTAACCGCTTCAAATGCCTTTGGTAGCGATAACCAAACGAATACTTGTTATATCAACGTAACTGCTGCCGGTCAAGCTCCAGTTGCTAGCTTCACAGCTTCCAACACCCAAGTTTGTGCTGGTGCCTGTATCAACTTTACCGATATCAGTTTGAACAACCCTACCGGTTGGAGCTGGTCTTTCCCTGGTGCAGTTAATACCACCTCTACCCAGCAAAACCCAACCAATGTTTGCTATAACAATCCTGGAACTTATAATGTAACCTTAACCGCACTTAATGCCAATGGCTCGAACTCTAATACGCAAACAGGCTACATTACTGTTTTTGCAAACCCACAAGCCAATGCAGGAAACAATGTTAGTATTTGTCCCGGTCAAAGCACCAATTTGACGGCTACCGGCGGAACTACCTACCAATGGACTCCAACCACAGGTTTAAGTAACGCTGGAATTGCAAATCCAGTGGCAAGCCCCGCAGTTACTACTACCTATACGGTAATTGCCTCCAATGGTCCTTGTTCATCAACCGCCAGTGTAACTGTAACTGTGGCACCGGTGAATGCCAATGCCGGTGGTGATGTCACTCTCTGCCCAGGTTCTACCACCACACTGAATGCAACAGGTGGAACTTCTTATTCATGGTCGCCTTCTACAGGCCTTAGCAGTTCAACCGTTGCAAACCCAATTGCTTTCCCAACTGCAACAACAACCTATACAGTTACCGTTTCCAACGGAAGTTGTTCTGCCACTGACCAAATTACGGTTACCGTTGCCAATCCGCAAATTTTTGCACCTGCTGATCAAACCATTTGCCAAGGAGATACACTTTATTTACCTGTTGTGAATGGCTGGAACTTTACATGGACTCCTGCAACCGGATTAAGTGATCCTACTTCACCTGCTCCATTTGCCTACCCAAGTAACACCACCACCTATTCAGTATCTGCAGATGTAAATGGTTGTATTGCAACAGACCAGATTACTATTACAGTAAATCAACCGCCACCGGCACCAACCATTACCCAAAACTTGGGTGATTTGGTTTCTTCAACCGGATCAACTTACCAATGGTCATTCAATGGTGCGGAAATTCTTGGCGCAACCTTTCAAACATTGTTTGCTGCTACTACCGGGTCGTACACTGTTACCATTACGGATGTAAATGGATGCAGCGCCACTTCGCAACCTTATGTTGTAACCACTGTTGGTTTGAATTCTTTAAGCGGAAATACAGGTTCAGTAAATATTTACCCTGTTCCTGTTAAATCAACCCTTACTGTTTACCTACCTTCAGTTATGAGTAACCCAACCATTGAAATAATGAATGCATTAGGTCAGAAAGTTCAGGGCTGGATGATTCAGAATGCTGCTAAAACAGGAGAAATTTCTATTAACATGAGCAATGTTCCAGATGGTGTTTATTTCTTGAAGTTAACTTCAGCAGGAAATACCGAAGTGAAACGTTTTGTTAAAGCGGATTAATTTCTTGCATTTTTTAGAAAGGGGCTCCATAAGGAGCCCCTTTTTTTTTACCTTTAAGGGAAGAATCAACACCCAAATTACTATGCTAAAATCAATGTCCATTTACTTTCTGTTGCTTGTCTTTCTTGCCTGTAATGGCAACAAAACGGAACCTACCGCGCCAAATGCTCCTATTGAAAAAGATTTATTGACCGATAGCACCTATGACGAAAAAATGGTCCTTCAATTTGGAGCCGATTCCTTTGGTATGAAACAATATGTGATGGCCTTTTTGAAAAAAGGTCCCAACAGAAATCAGGATTCTTCTACCGTTGAAGCCTTGCAGAAAGGCCACATGGAAAATATAAATAAGATGGCTGCCTCCGGAAAATTAGTATTGGCCGGACCCTTTATGGACGATGGCGATATGAGAGGTGTTTTTATCTTTAATGTTTCCAGCCTTGAAGAGGCAAGAAGGTTAACAGAAAAGGACCCTGCCGTTGTGGCCGGAAGATTAACAATGGAACTCCATCCCTGGTATGGCTCTGCCGCTTTGATTCCGGTAAACGCCATCCATAAGAAACTTGCTCGAAAACCAATTTGAGGCAATAATGTCCTAAATCATTTTGTTTGAATAGCCCATTTCTGTCAGCAGCTTTGAAACCTTCTCCTTGATTTCACCCTGAAGGATTATTTCATTGTCTTTTGCTGAACCACCCACTCCACATTTGTTTTTTAAAATTTTTCCCAGTTCAGTAAGGTCGTCCTGAGTGCCAACGAAACCAGAAACTAAAGTAACACTTTTTCCACCACGATTCCTGCGGTCAATGCTTACCTTTAGTTTTTGCTTTTCTTTTGGCAAAGTGCTTACATTTTCTGATGATTCGTATTGAAACTGAAAATTAGGATTTGTGCTGTAAACCACATTGGTGGCCTGTTTATTTTTATTTTTCATTTTGCTGCAGTTGCATAAAATTAATCCATTTTTTTGAGGTGCAAAGGTTTCTGTTAAGGGCAACAGAATAAATTTGAAGAAAAGTTTTTACCTCTTTTTCCAACTGCTTTTGGATAGGGGTAAGGGTGTTTTCTAATCTGTTTTCTGTAGCCATAGAATCTTTGTGATAATAAAATAATCCTGTCACCTGTTCTCCATCAAACTGATACATCAGGGTATCATTGAACACCTGCGTCATGCCGTTGTTTCGCATGATTACTTTGCCTGCTAACATTGACCCAAAACTAAAGTAGTCAATCGGATAACCAACCTTTTCCAGTACCATGTTTTGAATTTCAATTTGTTGAACCGGTTTTGATATTTTTTGCTTTGACCCAATGGAATTTGGCTCAAAAAGAATCAAAGGAATTTTAAACATGCCTACAGGTCCACCAAAATAAGCACTGCCCGCAATTGAGGTATGATCGGCTGTTAACACGAACAAAGTGTTTGCATACCAGGTTTTATCTTTTATATCATGGAAGAATTGTTTCAAGGCATCATCTGCATAGCGAATGCTTTGAGAATTAGGCAACGGCCCTTGTTTAAATTGATTTTGCTTATCCTCCGGCAGTCGGTAGGGATGGTGAGAGCTGATGGTGAAAATACCTGCCAGAAAAGGCTCCTTCATTTCAGATATTTTTTTTCCGGCAAAGGATAAAAATGGCCCATCAAAAATTCCCCAACTCCCGTCAAAGTCCTTCGGATTGGGGTATTCATTTTTTCCATAATAATGTTGAAATCCTGCCGTAAGCGCATAAGTATCAAAACCCATGGTTCCGTTTTTCCCACCATGAAAAAAGGCAGTACTGTAGCCCCAATTTTTAAGACATCCGGGAATTCCCTCTGTTTCATTGCTGCCAAAAGGCGAAGTAATAAAAGCACCGTCAAACAAAGACGGCATACCGGAAAAGACAGATGGTATGCCCTGAATACTGGTCTTTCCGTTCGAGAATGCATTTACAAACGTTGTGCTTTGCTGTGCCAGTGAATCTAAAAAGGGAGTCAGGCCTTTGCCGGGGTTATAGGTATCCATGTATTCTGCCCCTAGACTTTCCACAACGATAATAACAACATTCTTTTTTTCGAATGACGAAGGTTTTTCGTTCCTACCAATGGGTGAGTTTTCCTTTGATAAGGAGTTCCAATCAAAATACAAGGCTTCTTTTATACCTGATTTTCCAACCGATTTTATAAAAACAAAAGGACTGTTCAGCTGTAGGGGCGCTAATCCGGGCTGATCTCTAGCAGCAAAAATAGGGGATAGCGGTCGCAGCTCAAAACTGCCACGTGCCCCTATGAAAATGAAAGCAACCAAAATGATAAAGGCAAGACCAACCCTTAGGTTCGATTCATTCAATGGGCTTTTTTCATGACGAATGAGGTATTTAACCAGCAGGGTGCATAAGAAAACCATGGCAAGCCAAATAATTACAACATACCAAAAATCCTTGATGTATTTGGGCAATAAGGCACCTGCATCTTCTCCGGTGTTGAGCACCAGCAATAAATCGGCTGTGGTTCTCTTACCCTGAAAGGCAAAAAAAGCCATATCTACACAATTCAACAGAAAGGTTGGCGTAATGGAAACAACAAAAAGAAACAGCCATACCCACCTTAATTTTCCGTTACGAAAAGGATGGAAAAGCAACAATAAAAGCAACAATCCTTGGATCATTGAGATGACAGCCACATCAAAGCGAATTCCTTTTACAAAGGTCATTACAAGTTGTGGTAACGAAAACTGTTCAAAGGCTGCAAGGTTGAAAAAGAAAAACAAAAGCCTTTGCACCACATAAAAGAATAAAACAGCACCGCCTACCTTTAAAGGCAGTAGAAGCAGTCGCGCAATGGAGGAGAAGGTTGCTGTTTTCACCGGGCAAAAATGGCGAAAAGAATTGATTAGGTGTTTGATCTTAAGACTATCCTTGGGTCAGGACCTGATAAATAGGGGCAAAAAAAAAGCTGCCCGAAGGCAGCTTTCTTTTAATGAGCACAAAAAATTAACGGGTTAAAGTTTTTGTACAAGTTACAGAATTTACACCGTCATCTGCAGTATAAGTAATGGTCATTTTCTTGCCATCAGGCTCGATGGTTCCACTTCCTGAGAAAGTAGCACCTGAAATGTTTTGAGAAGTAACAGTAACAGCTGTATTGTAAGTTCCGCTTAAAGTAGCGTTAACCACTACACCATAGTTACCGAAATTAGAAATGGTAATAGCAGTTTCAGAAGTACCATTGTTTACACTGCAAGAAAAAGCACCTGAAGGAACACCAGTGCAGCTTTCTGAAGCACTGTATAAACCTTGAACGGTAGAGTTTTTATGCTTAACAATTACTTTTCTGGTAACGGCATTCGCTGCATTTCCGGCCTCATCTTCACAGTTGTAAGTGATGGTGTATTCACCTGACTTGGTGTTATCAACAGTTCCTGTTTTAACAACATCAGCAGTTAAATCTACCTCGTCTTCTTTTGCATCCAGGTCCTCGCAAGTTACTCCTGGGTCAGTAAAAGTTTCGTTAACAAAAATGGTCATGGTTGGATCACCTTTTAATGTGATGGTTGGACTGCTGGTGTCCTCTTTCTTACAAGAAGAAATAAATACCGTCGAAACGATTGCTAGGGCTAGGCCCAATGACATTAAAGAATTTTTTTTCATTTTTTTTACTTTTGATGGCACAAAAATAGTGTTTATTTGTTTAAGCTTATTACTTTTGCAAAAAAAATAATCAAAATGAAAAAAATCCTTGTGTCGGTTGCAGTTTTAGCAGCCATTTTAGTGGTTTCCTGCGGGCCAAGTGCCGAGGAAAAAGCAGCCGCAGAAAAAAGAATTCAAGACTCTATTGCTACCGTTGAAAAGAATCGTCAGGATTCAATTGCCGCAGCTGAGGCTGCAAAAATGCAAATGCGTGCCGACTCTTTAGCAAAAGTTGCCGCAGATTCTACAGCCCTTGCTGAAGAAGCTGCTGCTGCTGCAAAAAAAGGCGGTAAAAAAACAGCCCCAAAGAAAACAGAAGAGCCTAAGAAAAACGCTAGTCAGGTTGGTGATTTGAAAAAAGGTAACAACGAAGGCGACAAAATCAACGTATTGAAGAAAGGCGGGAAATAATTAACAAGGTTGGCCGGTTTATCTCCATCAAATGGATTTTAACCGCTAATTGTTAATTTATTTTTTTTAACCTTGTCGAATGGCGCAGAATCTACTTTAGATTTGCGCCATTCATTTTTACCCCAAAACAAACCATGAACAAAATTACAACCCTATTGGCTGTAGCTCTTTTCGCAGTTGTTACTGCTTGCGGTCCAAGCAAAGAAGAAAAAGAAGCTGCCGAAAAAAAAATTCAGGATTCTATTGCAACTGCTGAGGCCATGATGGCCGAGCAAGAAGCTGCTAAAGCTGCAGAAATGTTAAATGCCCAGGCTGCTGATTCAACAGCAACTGATTCTACTGCAAAAGCTCCTGAAGCTGCTCCTGCACACTAATTTTTATCGAAATGAACCTTGAAAGGCCCTTTGGGGCCTTTTTTTTTAACCACAATTATCGCAGCCTGTGTTTTTTTTCTTCTTTTTAAAAAGAGGTTTCAACACATATAATACAGCAGCCAAAAACAATATGCCTGCAACCAATCCCTGAATGTTGAATCCCATCCTACAAAACTACAAAAATGCCTAATTTGGCGCCACAAAATATTGTATGAACCATTTGACGCTGAAATTCGACCGCAAGAAATTACGGGATAACACCTTAATTAACCTGTATAAGGGATTATTGCTTCCCAGAATGATTGAGGAAAAAATGTTGCTCCTCCTTCGACAAGGAAAAATTTCAAAGTGGTTTTCCGGCATTGGGCAGGAAGCTATTTCCGTCGGACTTACCATGGCTCTTCATCCCGAAGAATATATTTTGCCCATGCATAGAAATTTAGGGGTTTTTACCGCTAGGAATATTTCCCTTTCTCGCCTTTTTGCCCAATTTCAAGGAACAGGTTTGGGCTTTTCTAAAGGTAGAGAACGCTCTTTTCATTTTGGGGTAAAAGAACTTAATATCGTAGGAATGATTTCTCATTTGGGTCCACAAATGGGGATTGCAGACGGTATCGCACTTAGTCATCTGCTGAAGAAGGAAAAGCTTGTTACCGCAGTTTTTTCTGGCGATGGCGGTAGCAGCGAAGGTGATTTTCACGAATCTATTAACGTTGCCGCTGTATGGAATTTACCGGTTATTTTTGTTATTGAAAACAATGGTTACGGCCTTTCAACCCCAAGCGAACAACAATTTAAATTCAAGTATTTTACCGATAAAGCTCCGGGTTATGGCATAGAAGCACAAAGGGTAGATGGGAATAATATTCTTGAAGTTTATGAAGCGGTAAAAAAAATTGCGGAGTCGATTCGAGAAAATCCAAGGCCTGTTCTGTTGGAATGCATCACTTTCAGAATGAGGGGCCATGAAGAAGCCTCAGGTACCAAGTATGTGCCTAAGGAACTTTTCGAAATTTGGGGAAAGAAGGACCCGCTGGTTAATTTTGAAAATTATCTTCTTGAAGAGGCAGTAATTACCCGAGAAATGATTACCGAGTTTAGAACACATTACAAAGCCGAAATTGAGGAAGCCCTTGATGTTGCTTTTGCAGACCCCAAAATCACCCCCGATACCGCCCTTGAGTACAAAGACTTATTCGCAGAATCCCCTTCGATAGTGCCCCAAAAAGCCGAATCGCCCAAGGAAACCAAACGTTTGATTGATGCCATTCAAATGGGCTTGCGGCAAAGCATGATCCGTCACCAGAATTTGGTGTTAATGGGGCAAGATATTGCCGGATATGGTGGTGTTTTTAAAATTACGGAGGGTTTTTTAGAAGAGTTCGGGGAAGACCGGGTAAGAAATACCCCTTTGTGTGAAGCGGCCATTGTTGGTTCCGGATTAGGTCTATCCATTGGCGGTATGAAGGCCATGGTTGAAATGCAGTTTGCAGATTTCGTGACCGAAGGATTTAACCAAATTGTCAATAATTTGGCGAAAATTCATTGGCGATGGGGCCAAAATGCCGATGTGGTTATTCGAATGCCAACCGGAGCAGGGGTGGGCGCTGGTCCTTTCCATTCTCAATCCAATGAAGCCTGGTTTTTTCATACCCCGGGATTGAAAATTGTTTATCCTGCATTCCCTCAGGATGCTAAAGGTTTATTGTGTGCAGCCTTTGACGACCCCAACCCTGTCATGTTCTTTGAACACAAGGCACTCTACAGAAGTATTACCGGAGAAGTTAGCACAGATTACTTTACCATTGAAATAGGAAAAGCAAATCTGCTGAGGAGTGGATCGGATGTATCTATTATTACTTATGGTTTCGGAGTTCATTGGGCCTTGGAAATTTTAGATAAAAACCCTGAAATTTCTGCCGACCTTCTAGACTTAAGGACCTTGCTACCCTTTGACCGGGAAGCAATTTTGGCAACCGTAAAGAATACCGGACGATGCATCATTTTGCATGAGGATACCTTAATTGGTGGCATTGGTGGTGAAATTTCTGCTTTTATCATGGAAAATGCCTTCGAATACCTTGATGCACCTGTTGCCAGATGCGCAAGCCTCGATACACCCGTCCCTTTTTCTTTGGATTTGGAGGCCAATTTTCTTCCTAAAGGTAGATTCGAAAAGGCATTAAAAGACTTGTTAAACTATTAAGTAAAAATATTAATGATCTGCTTTTCCTAATGAATCATTGAAATCTGATGGTTTGTTTTGAAGGTTTGATCTTCAACTTCTATCAAAAAAAAATCCTTCCTCAGCATTGAGAAAGGATTTTTTTTTGGTTTTGGGTTTTGACTATGCGGCCGTTCCCATCACTTTCAAATAACGTACATGAGATTTAATGGCACTTCCTAAAGTAGGGAACTCATGGTAGGGTATGTTGAATTGTTTGCAAGTATCAATTACAATTTTGTTGATGGCCGGATAATGGATATGGCTTATTCTTGGGAAAAGGTGATGTTCAACCTGATGGTTCAATCCACCGGTAAACCAACGGATAAATCTGCTTTTTGTGGCGAAGTTAGCAGTTGTTTTTAATTGGTGAACAGCCCAGTCATCCTCTAGTTTTAACTGACCAGTCACCTTATCAGGGGTTGAAAATTTCATATCCTCTACCACATGCGCCAATTGAAAAACAATGGCAATGATGAAGCCGGTTACAACACAAACAATAGAGTAACCAATTAACCAATCAATCACGCCAAACTTCAAAATAGGCAATACAATAAAGAAGAGGATGTACATGGCTTTTGAAAACCAGAAAATCAAATGGTCTTTGGTGGCCATTTTTTTAAATTCTGTTTCGGCAACTTTTCCGGTGAAGTATTTACCATAATCCAGCACAAAAATCCAAAGGATATAGGTCATACCATATAATACACCCCAATAAATATGCTGGAAACGGTGAAACCACTTTTTTT
>JBILVQ010000219.1:0-5166 GCA_044370375.1 Bacteroidia bacterium | reverse complement strand
GAGCCCTTTGCTATAGCGAACTTGGCGCATCCTTGCCGCGAAGCGGTGGTGAGTATAACTTTCTTACCTATATTTTTCATCCCCTGCCGGGTTTTTTATCGGGCTGGGTTTCTGCCACGGTTGGATTTGCTGCCCCTGTTGCATTGGCCGGCATTGCCTTGGGAAAATACAGTGCAGGATTTTTACCGGGCACTAACCCCAACTTGATTGCCGTAATCACCATTGTTTTGATTACACTGGTTCATTTATATAGCATGAAGGCAGGCAGCAGGTTTCAGAATATTTTTACCATATCAAAAGTGTTGTTGATTTGCCTTTTTATTCTGGTCGGTTTTATGGTTGAAAATCCAGTAAACACCCAATTCTTACCCTTGGTAAACGATGCCAATCCTAAAGCTGATTGGCGGATGGTATTCTCCGGTGCATTTGCCATTTCCCTGGTTTGGGTTTCTTATTCTTATAGTGGATGGAATGCTGCCGCCTACATTGCCGGTGATATGGAGAATCCGAAAACCAATATTCCCAAAGCATTACTCCGAGGGACCTTAGTAGTAACCGCTCTTTATGTTTTATTGAACATGGTCTTTTTGTGGACCACCCCAACCAACATGCTTGCCGGCCAGGTAGAGGTTGGTTTTGTTGCTGCATCACAAATATTCGGCTTAACCGGTGGAAAATGGATGGCCTTGTTGATTTCGTTTTTTTTAGTGTCGTCTATTAGCTCCATGATCATTGCCGGACCGCGTGTATCAGTGAGCATGGGCGAAGACAATCAGGCCTTACAATGGTTGGCAAAAAAATCAGCCGGTGGGGTTCCAATAAATGCCATTTTGTTGCAAAGCGGCATTACCTTGTTTTTGGTTTTAACAGCCACCTTTGAGCAAGTTTTGACCTATGTGGGCTTTACATTGAACCTCTTTACCTTTGCAACTGTGCTTGGTGCCATGGTGCTTAGAAAAAAAGAGCCGGAGCTGAATCGGCCCTACAAAATCCCCTATTACCCCCTTCCACCGCTCATTTTTCTGGCATTGAACGGCTGGATGCTGGTTTTTTTAATGACCCAGAAACCCTTTGAGTCCTTGCTGGGTTTAATTACCCTTGCCCTTGGCACCCTATTTTACTACCTAGGAAAAAATAATAGTGGGGCTAAAAAACAAGGTGCTCATTAACGCTTGTATTTTTAATATTTTTGCAGCCTTATGAAAAAGGCCCTCTCTTTAATTTTCTCTCTTTCAATTCTTTTCCTTGCCTGTAATTCCGCACAAAAAGATAAACAGGACGCTTCATCTGTAGCCAAAGATTCGGTTATCGATGAAACCATGGCCACTCCTGTCCGTGAGGCAGGTTTTGAATTAACGCCACAAGAAAATTACTTCAACGACCAGTTGCGCTTTATTGCCGGCATGGTTCCCTTCCAAACAGACAGTGTTTTCGGCCATTTGATGGATTCATCATGGAGTGCTTATGCCAAAAGATTCAATCAACGCTGGAAAAAACTTGAAGAAGGAAAATTCTCCCTGATGCGAGAATTCAGGGCCAAGGAAATTGAACCGATGGCAGGCAATCCAAAAACCTTGCTCTACCCATTTTCGGGGCCCGACTTTTTGAATGCCTTTTTGTTCTTTCCGAATCAGGAAAGATACATTATGCTTGCCCTAGAACCGGCAGGTAGTCTGCCTGATTTCAAGAAATTTCCGTCCGATTCGCTGAAAGGTTATTTGAGCAACATTGAGCAAAGTTTGCATGCTATTCTCAACTTTAGTTTTTTCAGAACCAATAGCATGGCGGTAGATTTTAAGAAACAGGAAGAGTTAAACGGTGCGGTTCATTTGATTAGTATTTTTATGGAAAGAACCGGCAATACCCTGTTGGGACTAGAAAAAGTAAGGGTTGACTCCACAGGAAAAATTACAACTTCAACAGTAGGGGGAGGAATTTGCGGCAATGTGGGTATCAGGATATTTTTCAAAAACAAGGCAAGTGATGCCAAGCGCGAAGTCATTTATTTTTCCTGCGATTTATCAGACAATGGATTATCCGCTAACCCTTGTTTTGCCTCCTTCTTAAGAAACCTCGGTCCGGTGAATACCTATTTAAAGTCTGCTTCCTATTTGTTGCACAATACCTATTTTTCGAAAACGCGAAATGCTATTCTAAAAAACAGTGCGTTGGTGTTACAGGATGACAGTGGAATTCCGGTAAGATATTTTGGTGCTGAAAACTGGCAGCGTCAATTGTTCGGCACTTATGATAAGCCCATCAACTTATTTAAAACCCGATTCCAGGCAGACCTGAAAACACTCTATGATTCAACCGACAAGGCAACTGTTAAACCATTGGCCTTTGGTATAGGTTACGACTATAAACCCAAGGAAAGTAATTTAATGTTGTTTACCAAAGTAAAGGGTAAATAACATGTTTGGGTGGCGGAATGTTTTTTCATTGCTTCCCCTTTCCGGAATAGTATTGATGCTGTTTTGCCAATCCATTTTGGCAGCTCCGCGCCCTAAACCTCAAAAGAAGAAAACAAAACCGGCCCCCAACCTCATCAAGGAATTGATGTTGCTTAACAAGCAGGATTATTCCTTGTTTTTAAAATATCCGGGACGTTATAAATTGCAGATTATTTATACACAAATCAACAGAGACAGTCTGCAAAATCCGCATTTCGTGGTTCATCAATATAATGTATCTGACGAAAAATATTTCTATCCTGCCAGTTTGGTAAAGTTGCCTGTTTCATTGTTGGCACTTGAGAAATTAAACACATTAAAACTGGATTCCTTGAACGAAAAAACAAGCATGATTACGCTTGCCGATGGCGGTTGTCAGTATGCAACCCTGAGCGATAGCAGTTCATGCACCGGATTGCCGAGCCTTCAACATTACATAAAAAAAATGATGCTGGTAAGCGATAATCAAGCCTTCAGTAGGGTTTATGAGTTTCTAGGGCAGGATTATATCCATGAACAATTAGCAATCAAAGGTTTTAGCAAAAGCAGGATCACGCATCGTTTTGATGGTTGGTGTAGTGTAGGTGAAAACAAATGCTCCAACCCAATTCTATTTTATACAAACAGCGGTCGGATGATTTACGATCAGGCAAAAAAATGCTCCCAACGAACGTGGAAACATCCTTTGAAAAAAGTGGTCGTTGGCAAAGCCCATATCGTTAATGGAAAAAAATTAAAACGTGGAAAGAATTTCACCAACATGAATTTTATTCCCTTGGGTGAAATGGATGCAATGCTTAAAAGCCTGGTGATGCCTGCTGCAAGCGAAAAAAAAATAGCTTTTAACCTAAGTGAAGAACAAAGAAAAATGATGCTTGCCTACATGAGTATGTTTCCAAGGGAGAGTGATTGTCCGAAATACGACACAGCGCGTTTTGAAGATTCGCACAAAAAGTACTTTTTGTTGGGCAACATTCATGGGATAACACAGAACGACAGCATCAGAATTTTCAACGTGGTTGGAATGAGTTATGGTTTTTTAAGCGACTGTGCCTACATTGTAGATTTCAAAAACAAGCTTGAATTTTTCCTTTCCGCTGCCATTTACGTCAACAAAAACGAAGTAATCAACGATGGCATTTATGAGTACAAAAGCATCGGTTTTCCCTTCTTTGCCAATTTCGGTCAATTGATTTATGATTATGAAAAAACAAGGGCAAAAAAGTATTTACCCGATTTTAAAAATAGTGAGTATTTAATGGATTACCGTGAGTGGGCTAGATAGTTTTTCAGGATAAATTCAGACCCAAAACATAAACTACAATCGTTAATTCCTGCCTAGAAGCATTATTATTTTTCTAGGGTTTTATCATTGGGCTCAATCCACATGAATACCCTGGGATTGTTTAAATATTTATCAATATCGGGTGCTGTAAGAATAGCAATAAGATCAATCAAGGGAAGAATAAAAAAACCGCCACCAAAGGTTAGTAAATAAACGAGCGGAATCCATGGCTTGCTACCCAAATACAATCGGTGCACCCCTAGCATACCTAAACTAAGTGTCAAGAGGGCAGCTACTAGGCGCTTATTTTCTTTCAGCAAAAAGCCGGTCGATTCGGTGGTATTAAACCCTTCTGGCAAGCCCAAACCGTCGGCCGCCAAAAGATTATTTGAAAAAGAAATGTTATTGTATTGTTCGAGCGCAGCCTCAGGCACTTCGAACAAAAAAACAGGGCTTCCGCTGCATGGTTTAAAATGCAACAAAAGCCCTGTGATGAGTAACAAGAAAATTCTAGTCATTCAGGGGTTAAGCAGATTTCCAGCGTTTTTCCACTTCTGCCCAGTTCACGAGACTCCAAAAAGCTGCGCAATAATCTGGTCTTCTGTTTTGATAGTTCAGATAATAGGCGTGCTCCCATACATCTAATCCAAGGATGGGTGTACCCTTTACCTCTGCAACATCCATCAATGGATTGTCCTGATTAGGCGTTGAAGAAATGACCAATTTACCTTCGTGCACTAACAGCCAGGCCCAACCGGAACCGAATCTTGTGGTAGCAGCCTTGTTAAATTCTTCTTTGAACTTATCGAAAGAACCAAAGGCTGCATTGAGGGCTGCTAACAAATCGGCTCCCGGATTTCCGCCGGCATTGGGCGCCATGATGGTCCAGAACAAGGAATGATTAAAATGGCCACCACCATTATTTCTAACAGGCATAGGGTACTTAGAAATATTTTTGCAAATATCCTCAATACTGAGTTTTTCAGCATCTGTACCGGCAATAGCATTGTTCAAATTGGTTATATAAGCCTGATGGTGCTTGGTGTGATGAATCTCCATCGTTTTGGCATCAATATGTGGTTCAAGCGCAGCGTATGCGTAAGGGAGTTTTGGAAGTTCAAAGGCCATAGTGTTTTTTTTAGTGGGTCAAATTTAACGCAATTGTTGGTTAAAAAATCATAAAGACAACATAGAAAATCAGGAATTGTTTTTCTTTAACCTTGCCATAAAAAAACCATCACCAAGGCTAAAAGGGAAACCACTTCTTTTTTGCTCAAGCAAAGTCCATTGCGGATGGTTGTTTAAAAAATTGGCCACCTGTTGTTCACCTTCCGAAGGAAAAATACTACAAGTGCTGTACACCATTTCACCGCCCGGCTTTACCATGGGTGAATACGACTTAAGAATGAGCGATTGCATCAACAGTAA
>JBILVQ010000218.1:0-5177 GCA_044370375.1 Bacteroidia bacterium | reverse complement strand
CTTGATAAAATTGAACATCCTGATTTGCCTTATCCAGATTGTAATATTTCCTATATGGAGACATATTTGAATCCTACCGGATTTACAACTGTTTATCTAGGTCACATGCCTAATTTTCCTGATTGCATCTTCGCCCGTCAACACAGCGCCACACTTCACATACCCACCTGTACAGGTGCCGACTCTGCCATTGTTGTTTTCGATACCTTGCTCAATGTGGTGCACGATATTTCTTGGGATTTTGGAGACCCTGCTTCCGGCACTAACAATACTTATGAAGGTACTGATCCTTTTCACCTATTTTCTGCACCCGGCACCTACACCATCACCTTAACTTTTACAAATCGTTGTAATCAGTTTATAATTTCAAGGGATGTTTATATTCCAAACACAACTCCACCTTTAGTACCCACCATTGTTTTAAATGCTTCTTTTTTAGAGGCAAGTGTTTCGCCCAATTACCAATGGTATTTGAATGATAGCCTTTTGGCAGGTGCTACCGATTTTGCCTGTGCACCCCAGCAAAATGGGCTTTACACCGTTAGTACCACACAAAATGGTTGCACAGTTTTTAGTCTGCCATTTCAATTAACAGCCGTTAGCATTGAAGAAATAAAAAGAAATCCATCCTTTACTTTGCAGCAGAACAAAGAAATCCTCACCCTACAATGCAATCCCCTAACCGATTGTTTTTATTGCCTTGAACTCATCGACCTGCAAGGAAGGGTATTACAAACCTATGCTTACCAACAAAAACAAAATAATGTTAACATCAACATCAGCGAATTACAAAGCGGAATTTATTTGTTGCGCGTGAATGGGAGGGAAGTAAGGAAGGTATTGAGGGAGTAATTTCTTTCCTTCATTAAACCTTAGGCCTACCTTTGTGTCAAAATGCAAAATTATTCAAGATGAAAAAGTTTGCCTTCCTTCTGTTGCTTGCCTTCGGCTTCCTATTGCTGCCCGATTACGCATCAGCACAATATGCTCGTGGTCATCGCAATCACCATCGGCATGCCCGAAGAGCAGTGATTAAAAGCAGACATCGTCCGGCCAAAGTGGTGGTGTTTTACCCCAAATGGCGACCGAAACATGCCTACCACCGCAGATGGATTTATTTCCCGAAGTACAACGTGTATTTTGATAACTGGCGAGGACACTATGTTTATAGAAACGGGTCTGTGTGGGCCAGCCAAAGCGTTCCTCCGCCCACTCTCATCAATGTTAATCTTGCCGATGTTCCCCATCGTGAACTAAATCCCGAAGACGATGATTATGATGATATTTACATGGATAACCTCAATCATCAGGATTTACCGGCCAAATAGATCGAATTAATGCCTAGCTTTCTTCATGAAAAGGCTGGTCGGATACTTCCTTTTACTTCCTTCCATGGGCTAAATTCGATGAGGCAACCGAACCAATCATTCTATCATCCGCTACTCAGTATACTCCCTGATGATCGATTCAGCCAACTCTATGCCAATGCGCTCCTGTGCTTCTTTGGTAGAGGCACCAATGTGCGGACTAATAGAAATACCGGCATGACTTAAAAGATTTTCGTCAGGCGTTGGTTCGTTGTTGAAAACATCAAGTGCAACTGAATATATCTGACCGGTTTCAAGTGCATCCAGCAAATCGGTTTCGTTGATTACACCACCGCGTGAAGCATTCAACAAAACAACGCCCCTTTTCATCAAGGCAATTTCTTTGGCACTGATGATTTCTCCACCGGGAACATGGATGCTGATGATATCACTGTTTAACAACACTTCCTCCATGGGAATACTCTTCAAAGTTACTGCCGGCACCGGGTGAATGCCAAAAATCGGCACCTCAATTTTTGCTTCCTTCACAAATGGGTCGCTCACAATTACTTTCATTCCACTGCCCAAAGCAATAGAAGCAAGGCTTTGACCAATTCTTCCAAAGCCAATGATGCCAAGCGTTTTACCCCTTAATTCAAAGCCATTGCTAAAAAGTTTTTTGTGTAAATCAAAACTTGTTACACCTTCAACCGGCATATAGCGATTTGATAAATGCAAACAACGAGCAACAGCATACAAATGACCCATCACCAATTCGGCAACAGAATGAGAGGATGCAGCAGGGGTATTGATTACTTTTTTTCCGATGGAACGCGCGTACTCAACATCTATATTGTCCATGCCTACTCCGCCTCGGCCAATGATTTGCAAATGCGGACAAGCATCAATCATTTCCTTTCTAACTTTGGTTGCGCTGCGCACTGTTAGCACAGAAATTCTTTCCACGTTGATAAATTCAACAAGGTTTTCCTGCTTTACCTTTTCGGTAATAACTTCAAAGCCGGCTTTTTCCAACAATGCTTTTCCGGTAGCATCGATACCGTCATTGGCTAAAATTCTTTTCATCGCTTATCAGGCTCCAAATTTGGTTTCAAATTCTTTCATCGTTTCTACTAAAACAGCAACACTTTCTAATGGCAGGGCATTGTAAAGTGAAGCTCGATAACCTCCTACATCCCGGTGGCCGCGGATTCCGCTGATATTGGCTTCTTTCCAAAGTTTATCAAATTCAGGCTCCAGTTCGGGTTGATGCATCACAAAAGTTACATTCATTTGCGAACGATCTTCAACAGCCGTGGTTCCTTTGAACATGGAATTACGGTCTATTTCTGCATACAACAAACTTGATTTGGCTTCATTCCTTTGGGCCATCCAATCAAGTCCGCCATTGGCCAACAACCATTCCATGGTGAGCATACAAACATAAATAGGGAAAACCGGAGGCGTGTTGTACATCGATCCACCTTTTATATGCACCTGGTAATCGAGCATGGAAAACATTTTTCTTCCTGTTTTTCCCAAAACACTTTTTCTTACGGCTACCATGGTTGCTCCTGCAGGGCCCATGTTTTTCTGGGCTCCGGCATAGATTAAAGAGAAGGGTGCTGCATCTACCGGCCTACTGAAAATATCACTCGACATATCGCAAACCAAGGGTACCGAAGTTTTCGGAAAACTTTTCATTTGCGTTCCGTAAATGGTATTGTTGGAAGTGATATGAAAATAATCAAGATCGGTCGGGATATTGTAGTTTTTTGGGATATGCGTAAACTTATCTGCTTCGGAAGAGGCCAACACCAATGTTTCGCCCACCAGCTTGGATTCTTTGATGGCTTTTGAGGCCCAAACACCGGTATTTAGGTAGCCGGCTTTTCCGCCATCGCGCAATAAATTGTAGGGAACCATGGCAAACTGTGTGCTGGCACCTCCACCCAAAAACAACACTTCCCAATCATCGTCCATGTTGAAGAGCTGTTTCACAAGGTTTCTTGAACGATCCATCACCGCTTCAAAATTCTTGCTGCGGTGGGATATTTCAAGCAGTGAAAGGTTGAGTCCGTCGAAGTTAAGACAAGCTTCTGCCGATTTTTGCAGAACTTCCTGCGGCAATATGCCCGGACCTGCACTGAAATTATGTACTTTACTCATGTAATGTTTTTGAAAACCGGACGAATTTAGGGGAAAAGATGAGAGGATTGAAATTTTTTCTTGAAATGTTACCAAGGACTACATTTTCTGCCAAAAAACGAAACGGTGGCCGGGTAAGCGATTGCAGCGGATACCCACCCGGCCGGGTACTTAGCAAGGTTGAACATAACATTTGGCGCAGCCTGCATTGGCTTTGCTAGCAAGGCATGGCCGGGTTGTAGCAGCGGAAAGCGCGGCCGCAGCATAAAAATTTTGTACCCACAATTTTTGTGCTGCGGATACCCCCAAAAAATTATTTCGTCAACAATTTTCCGGCCATCCAAACGTTATGCAATGCTTGTCCGGCCGCGAAATGTTAACAGCCTTGTTGACAGGTTTTCAGGAACGGGGAAAAGTATTGTGAATAATGGCTTAATTTAGCCCTCGAAACCCTATATTATGTGTGGAATTTTTGGAGTAATTGCCAGCGCTGATGCGCAGTTGAAGAAAGAAGACGTTAAGAAACTGGTGCTGAAATTGTTTTTGCTATCGGAAAGCAGGGGCAAGGAATCGGCCGGAATGGCGATTCACCACGTTAAGGATAATACGATAAGTGTTTTGAAGCACTCTGTGGCGGCCGGTGAGCTGATTAAAACGCAGGAGTTTCAGGATTTTTTTGAAAATAATCTTGCATCGAGTTTTACGAACGGCATACTCAGCGCTCCGCTAGCCATTATGGCCCATGCACGTTTGGTAACCAATGGCTCTCAGGAAAACAACAACAACAATCAACCTGTAATTCATGGCGAATGCGTTGCGGTGCACAACGGAATTATTACCAATGTGGATGAATTATGGACCGCTAACCCGCACATGAAGCGCACGCTGGAGGTGGATACGGAAGTTTGGCTGGCCTTATTGCAACAGGAAATGCAGACATCGAATGATTGGCGGGCCAGTGTTTCGAATGCTTTTGCTAAAATGGAAGGCTCGGTTACCAGTTGTGTTTTTCATGCAGCCTCTGAACAGGTTTTGCTTTGCACCAACAACGCATCGCTCTATTACAGCAAGGCCAAGGGCTGTCTTCTTTTTGCCTCAGAGAATTTTATTCTCAACACAGCACTTGAAGAAAGTGGTGTAATGGCTGCTTATAATTTTACGGGCTCTACCTGGTCGGAACCTTATTCTGCTCAGGTTTTTTCAATGAAGGATGGCGAAAGCAAGGGTTTTTTGTTGAAAGAAAAAGGTGCTGAAAAGGTTGATTTTTTGAGGAAAAGAGACCTGTCGCGCATTGATAATTTATCGCCCGATAAAGCGCTTGATTTTTCGAAAGTGGATGAAACGGTGAATCTGTTGAAGCATTCTCCTTTGCGTAAAATGCTGGAGTTTAACATTGATGCCATCAAAAAATTAAAGCGTTGCAGTAAATGTTTGCTGCCCGAAACTTTTCCTTTTATTCGTTTCGATGCCAAGGGCGAATGCAATTATTGCGGTAGATACATTGTTAAGAACCAAGGCAAGCGGGAGCAGGAGTTTAAGCAAATGATGGAAAAGTACAGGAGCAGGGATGGTAAGCCTGATTGTATTATTCCCTTTAGTGGCGGGCGCGACAGCAGTTATGGTTTGCATTATATTGTGCATGAGTTGAAATTACATCCCATCACTTATACCTATGATTGGGGCATGGTGACGGATTTGGCAAGAAGAAACATTGCCCGTGTT
>JBILVQ010000217.1:0-5197 GCA_044370375.1 Bacteroidia bacterium | reverse complement strand
AATTTGACAGTTCCTAACTTCTTTGAAAGAGGACAAAGGGCCATTCAATTATCCTACCTACGCAATGTTGACAAGATTTATATCCGCAACAATCAAATCTCAGAAATGTCGCAGTTTGGGATTGAAGGAAACGATCTCTCTGAATGCTTTGGATTTATAGATTCAAACCGGGTTGATAATGTTTCATGGAATGGAATTTTTATGTTTGAAATTACCAATTCTAATCCCTTTCCATGGCTTGTAAGCGGCAATGAAATAACCAATACAGGTGGAATTGGAGCATCTTGTGGTATTGCTTTGTCGGAAATCAACTACACAGGTTCAACCACTTTGAATCCTATAATTAGCACCTCCAGAAACCGAATAACTGACCTTCAGCGAAGTTTCTATCTAAGTAATGCTTCACACCTATGGGTCTATTCAAATCTAATCAACTGCAAGCAAACCAATTCAGGAGATAATGGAGAGGGAATTTATGCTGATAATTTAAATACCTCCTTAATACAGGAGAATCTCATTTATGCTCACGGACGCCTTGAATGGTGGACCGGTGGTATGATTTTGAACAACACCTTTAACAACAAATACCAATGTAACGGAATTTACAATTCCGGAGTAGGTTTATATTTTGCAAATAACCTATTGGCAGGTGGCAACAATGAACAGGTTAGGAACAATATTTTATCCCACAACTGGTGGGGCCTTACTCTTAATGGTCAAAACACAGTTATTGGGCAGCAAGGCGACCCATTTACCAACTGCGCCTATGACAATGAATGGTATGGCTACCCAACCAACGACCCTACGTATTCTACAACGTATGCTACTAATAATGTAAGTTTTAATAACTCACCATTTTATTGTCAAAACGGTTTTCCATACTGGCCAAATGACAATGATGATGACGGCCTACCTTCTTCATTTAGCTTGCAATTTCCTATAAACCTTTTTCAATCTCCCTTAAATTGTAGTTTGACTGCTGAATGCAATTTGCCCCAAGACACAACAATAGCACCTTTGATTGCACCCTTGTTGGAGGCCTTGCAGGTAATTGACACCACTCAAGAAAGTTTAATCAATCCTGCCTCCACCATTTGGTGGGCTAAAAAACGTTTGTATGAACAAATTATGCATGATTCGTTGGCACAAAGTTTTGCACCATTAAGTCAATTTGCTGATAGCGTTTATTGGAAACCCACCGGCATTTTTGCCGAAATTGAAGAGCAAATCAATGATTCGGTTGACGAAAGTGTAAGTGATTTACAAATGATAGCACAGAATGTAATGAACATTCAACCAAGCGACCAGCGGGAGCAAGTATGGAGAGATGTCTTACTGATAGATATTAATAGAAGAGCGAACAAGAATCCTAAACTTAAATTGGATGAAATTGGTGATTTAATTTCAATTGCCAACTTATGTCCAACAGAATTTGGAATGGCCGTTTACAAAGCACGAAATTTATTACAGCTTTTTGGCGGAAGTTATTCAAGATATATTAACCAATGTGAAATAACGCCTATTCCTGATTTACAGTCGAGAAGAAGAAAGGAAGAAACAAATAACAATTCTATTTCTAACTCCAATTTTTCAATCAGTCCAAATCCAAACAATGGCAACTTCTTATTGGTTTTGCCAGATAATCTTGTGAGTCCTGTAAAAGTTACAATCCATAATACTGTTGGTGAAATTGTTTTTCTCGGAAAGAATGTTTTAAATGCCGTTTTACCAATTTCATTACCTATGTCCAGTGGTTTTTATTCAATACAAATTGAGAGTCTAAATGGTGAAATCATTTGGCGCCAGAAAATTATTGCGTACTAATTGCTCATTTTGTCAAAGTAATGAAAACCTATTATTTTAAATTGATTTTTATGTTTTCCGTAATGGTAACTAATAGAACAATTGGCCAAACTAATCTATTTAAAAACGGTGATTTTGAAGTTACAAACCCAAACTACAGTTGTCATTATAATTACCTTAATAGCCCGAATTTCTATATAATTCCTGGTCCTGTAAGATTTATTTCTTCTCCTAACCAAAATGGAAGCCCTGATTACTTCAATAGTTGCGTTAAGGATACAACAGGAAATAATTATCCTGGTATTTGGAGTTTAGATGTGCCATATAATGTTAGAGGTTTTCAGGAAGCTAAGTCTGGTAGCGGCTATATTGGTTTTGTAAATTGGTTGAATTTTAGCGATGCCCGTGAGTATATTACTTTAGATTTGCGAAAGAATTTAAATCCAGAAAAATCTTATTATTTTGAAGTTGCCGTTAACCAATCCGCATGGTTTGGTTTTTTTTCCAACGATATTGCCGCACTATTTCATGATTCATTAATAAATGAACCAGGAATAAGCACACTTCAAAATTTTATACCTCAGATTATTAATGATAGTGACCTCATTGATACTCTTAAATGGAAGATTTTTTCAGGTAATTTTTCTAGTAATGGTGGTGAAAATTATGTTACAATTGGAAACTTCAAGCATTACCTAAACAATCCTGATACACTTAGGAATCCCTGGTGGAATTTATCTCCTTCATGGCTTTTGAATGATCCAAATAATTGGGATAAAGGGAATTACATTTTTCTAGATGATGCGTGGCTGATCGAAAAACCAGAAATTGACCTACAGGATACCCTAATTACTTGTTTTGGAGATTCGGTTGAATTAAAAGCCGATACCATCGGATTATGGCCAGGAATCCAAGCCCGTTGGGAGCCTTCCACAAATTTAAACAACCCTAATGTTTTTACCCCTTTGGCCCTCCCAAACCAAACCACAACCTATTATTTAACGCTGCAAGATACCGGAAGGTTCGCCAATGCTTTGGCAGGCATTGTTGATAGTATTACGGTGGTGGTAAATTCAGATTTTAAGAATATTACTCTTTCAAATGATACTCTAGTTTGTGTTGGAGACACCCTTTTGCTCAATGCCAATTGTTTAGATTGCGGAGCTGTTTCATATCAATGGCAGCCTTATCAACTTTTTGTTGATAGCAATACAAATCCGGCAATGTTTGTTGCCGCTATCGGTGCTGAGGTGACAGTTAATTTGGAATCAAATGAAGAAAAAGTATGTTTAACAGGAAATCATCCCATCAACATTTCAATCAAAAATGAGGAGGATTGTATTGATTTAGATTCGGATGAAATAAATATTCCTAATTCAATTACACCTGGTAAATTTTGGATTATTTCAGGGCTGGAAAATCCGGAAGTAAGTATATGGGATGCGCGGGGAAGAGTGATTTATTACAGCAATGATTACAAAAACGATTTTGTGGCAAAAGAGGCACATGGGATATATTTTTATTCCGTTTCAAAAGAGACACAACAATATTCCGGAAAATTAATAATTTTGAAAAATTAATAATTCTCATTTCATTAGCCTCAAAGTAATTTGTCTTTCTGTACTATTTACCTTAAGAAAATACAAAGCCGGCCTCAAGCTTTCGTAAGGCAAAACCATTGAGTTTTTATTATTCTGATTGCTCCACAACAAAGCACCTTGATTAGAATACAATTCAAGATACTCCGTTCTATTATCTATCATTATTTTTTGTTGTCCCCAAAAAATAGTTTGGGTATTAAACGCTTGCTTTTCAAGGGAAGTAACATTCGTTACCACAAAATTAAATTGTACGGTATCACTGCAAGTACCATAAAAGGCCACCAGGGTTACCGTATAATCTCCTGCACCTAAATAATTATGTGTAGGGTTGTTGCTAAAATCAAGCGGACTACCATCGCCAAAATCCCATTGGTAACTGTCTGCTCCAAGACTTTGATTGTTTACTTGCAGTAAGGCTCCCGCAGAAACATCAACAGTATCTTCCACAAAATCAAAATCAGCAACAATAGCTCCAACACTCAAATCGATGGTGTCGGTTTGTTGCTGACATTGCGAACTCTGGTCAAACAACAAGACATAAGTACCTGAAGCAAGATTGTTCAAAACTTGCAGTGAATCGGAACCCGAATAATTGGCAACCGTGTCACCCAACAAATCAACAATGTTCAAGGAATAACTCAATCCTGAACCATTGTAAACGGTAACGTATCCATTGCTTCCTCCCGGGCAACTCACCGGTGTGGCAACCGTATACAAGGGAGCACTGATACCAATAAAAAATCTTTCAACGCTTGCTGTATCGCTTAATGTGCAGGCATAGGGACTTTGGGTGCGCAAATCCACAACATTACCATTGTAGGTATCTGTCATCAACAAACACATGGAAGGCGGCAATGAATCGATTTCTTCGAAAATAATATTGTAGGCACCGTTGGTTCCGCACAATACACGAACAGGAATGGTGGTATTTATCGCTTGCATGGGCAATGAATTAATGGCATAATCATCCCCCATAGAAACACTTGCAATGTAGGGCGCCAAAGGATTGGTGCTTCCTAACTTATAGGCATCCAATGACCCGTCAAAACCCGGAGTAGCATTGGGATGAAAACGCAATACACACTCGTCTACAAATGATTGTCCACTCACTTTCAATCGAAAACGAATTTGTGTAGTTTGTCCATAGGCATCACTCAAAAGAAGAAGCCATGAAAACAAAAAAAACAGGAGGTAAAATTTTTTCATCATACAAATTTAACTAAAAATCCATCTTCCAACTAATGACAGGGATTAAACCCGATTGGTAAAAATAAACGACTTGCTTTTTTACCACATCATAATTCTCGTTAAACACGTTTTGTTGGTTGGTTGCATTCTGAATATCGATGCCCAAAACACTTGCCCTCTTGAATTTATTCAAGCGGATAGCGATGCGCAGGTCAACCCTAAAATAATCCGGTAATTGAGACGCATAAGCATTTTTCTCATCACGTACCATTTCATAAGCGGCAATGCTGGCGGGCACATCTACCGGTGTATAACGCAAACCACCGGTGTACACAATTCTTGCCCCTGCTTCAACAACATTGTTTTTTAACACAAACTCTTTTCCTATTAAGGAAGAAAAATTAAAATTGGTATTGTATCTTGAGTGATACCATTGGCCGGTCAGGGTCTTGTATTTTGAATCAAAAAACGAAGCTGTTATCAGGAAAAAATAATTATTCGAAAAAAACTTTTCCAAGGTAACATCCACTCCTTTGCTGTACTGCTTGCCTGAACTAATGAGTCTGTCAACAGCATAACCATCGCGCTCATTCAAAATATTAAAG
>JBILVQ010000216.1:0-5208 GCA_044370375.1 Bacteroidia bacterium | reverse complement strand
GTAGCCTGCCGTTTTTCAAGAAAATTGTTATTTACTTTTTGTACATCGGGAAGATATCGGTCGATGTTATAAATGAAACGAGTAAAGACCTTTCCGTCTGAATAGAAGTTCAACAACCACATCAATCTGGAATCTGTGCAAAAAACAAGATTGCTTTGTTCTTCCACAAGGAGATTAGCAAAACGTTTTAATTCGGTTTCCCTGTTTTCATCAAGGTGAGTAAACAAGTCTTGATAAGGGTCGAGTTTAACAATATCCTTTCCCGCACGATAAGCCCAGAAACCAATGAAAACAACAAGAACAGCGGTTATTTGAATATGCCTTTTGCTGGGTTTGAAAGCCCAAGTAAGATGAGCAAGAAAAACAATAAAGGCGGCACTGAAAGGCAACCAATAGCGGAAATGAATCTTTTCATTATAGTTGAATACAGGGATAAGTAACAGGAGCAAACTGATGAAGAGCCACAACAATATTTCGGGGTTGGTTTTTTTTTGATAAAAAAGGATGCCTAACAAGACCAAGCTAAATAAATGAACCAATATCCATAATTTGGTGGCAATGATGGTTCCATAAGGTAAGCCGATGGTAACAGAATAATGAAAGTGTCCGCTAAGGAAGGTTTTAAAGTTTTCGTAAAAAAATGTCCATTCCGGAATGCCGTGCCAAACCGATTGCGGCAAGCTCCAAAACTCAGGTTGCAAGAGGCCTACAAGCCAAATCAAGGCCATGGTAATGGACGTGCTGAACAAGGAGATGCGTTTATCTTTTGGGGAAATTTTGCGTTGATAATAAACGGCCGCAGGAAACCACCCGATAAACCAAAACAAGTGGCAATGAAAGAGCAATCCGAGCAGAAAGCCATTGAGCAACCATTGCAGGGATGAACTAGATTGTTGTTGCCAACGATAAATTAAAACGAAACCCAATAACAAGGCGGTTAAATAGCCACCACGCGCCTTCATGGCCCAAGTGAGCCACGAGGGCTCTGCCGCAAAAAGAAAAACCAACAAAAAGGCAATAAAAACCCCCGATTTCTTTTCAATGAAAGCAAACAAGGCCCACAAGCAAAAAAGATATAGCAAAAGCATGGGCAATTTAATGGCTGCAGCTGTTATGCCCCAGCAATAAATTCCTCCGGCTACCAATACCGCCTCAAGCGTTGAGAAACCATAGGTTTGTCCGTAAAAGAAGGTTGGAAAATTTTGTCCTTTCGATAAATGATTACCCATGACTCCAAGCACACACTCATCGGAGTCGGGCAAGAAATTAACTCCATTTATTTGTGGCAGCCTGATAAACACAGCAAAGCAAAACAGGATGCTTAGAAAAATGGGCTTCTTGAAGCGAAAAAAAAAAGAGGTGAGGGTTTTCATGAATGACCCGGCTAAGATATTAAATTAGCGAAACCAAAACAGCGGGCAGGAAGGGAAGAATTAGAATGGACCGGGGCAAAATGATTTATTTGACCTACCTTTGTAGCAATGAAAGATTACAAAAAATACTTTATTGTTAATGAAACGCCTGATCAGGTTTACCTGGCTTTAACCAATCCCTTAACCATCATGTTGTGGACTGGAGCAGAAGCCGAAGGTACCGATGTAGAAGGTTCAGAGTTTTCCATGATGGGAGGAGCTATTGAGGGAAAAATTCTTGAGCTAACGCCCGGAAAAAAAATAGTGCAGCAATGGTATTTTGGTGAGCAGGAAGAACCTTCCATTGTAACCATTTTATTGCATTTGCAAGGACAAGCCACTTCTGTTGAATTAAGACATAGCAATATTCCCGACGATGATTTTGAAGACATCACGGATGGCTGGAACAATGTTTATTTTGCCGACTTGCAAGATTTTTACTTTGGCAAGTAAACCATCGAATTAGTACATTGTACTATTTTTATATAGCAGGGCTGAACAAACACAGGGCGGATCGCCACAGGCAGGGCAAACATATTTCTTTTTAAGACTGTCGGCATACCAGTAATCAGGAATAGTAGCCATTGGATTAAAATTGAATCCGGACAGAAGAGAACCAAGGTTGATGGTGTTGCCGCTTTTCCAGGCAATAACATAAAGGTCCTGTATTTGCTCTTCCTTCAGGGCATTCATGGTAGCTTTCAGGAGGGCTGCGCCTAATCCTTTTTTTTGATGATTGGGATGGATGGCAATGGTTTTCAGCAATGCTGATTTCTGTTCGGACTTTTTATTGATCAACACATCCTGAAGATTGTATTTTTCTATTATTTGCATAGTCGTTAACCGCAGGGTAAAGGCAAAACCAGCAACCTTTTCCTCGGCAATGGATACAATGCCTAAAGCGTTTTCTTTTGTTAATTGTTGTATTTCGGAAGCAGTAAAATTAGAATGTCCGAGCGTTGCATCGGCAATATCGAGTACTTGTTTTTGGAAAGAGGGATTGTAGGGTAAAAGCATCCGCAGGAATTAATGATATCAAAAGTAAGTGAAGCAGTTGAAAGAAAGATAAAATGTTGATGGCAAAATACAATGCTTGTATCTTTGTTGCATGAAATTTCACCGACCCCTTGTTTTGGCTGTGGCAGAAACGCTGCACAACATCTTTGAAAAAGGGGTTTATGCCGATCAGGCTGTTGAGAAATTGTTAAAAGGTCCTCAACGCTGGGGGTCGCGCGACAGGAAGTTTCTGGCTGCTTCGGTTTACGGAATCGTTCGAGGAAAACGCTTGTACGAAAGCATTTTGGATAAAATGGGTTTTCAAGCTCCCTTCGACCATTTTTTGCTTGCTGGTGTTTACTATTGTTTGGAGACTGACCTATTGCCATCATGGCCCGAATGGACGGCTTTGGAAAAAGAAAAGGTTTTTCAGGCCCGCGAGGATTTTCGCCTCAAGCCTGAAATTTTTTATTCTGTTCCTGATTGGTTGCATCAAAAAGGGATGAAAGAATTTGGCGCAGAAAAATGGATACCAGAACTTCAAGCATTGAATGAAGAGGCTGCCGTGGTGGTAAGATTGAATGCACTCAAAGGAAGCAAAGACCTATTGGTTTCAAAAATATTTGAAGATGGCATTCAACTAAAGGAGCTCCAGAATTCTTTTGTAAAAATGCACGATGAGCAAGTTTTTGCGATGGAGCTTGCTGAGAGAAAAAATCTCATGAATCAAGGCACCTATCTTTCTGGATTTTTTGAAATACAAGATGCCGGTTCTCAATTAATAGCTCCCTTTTTGGATGCAAAACCCGGAGAAGTCGTCATTGATGCTTGTGCCGGAGGAGGAGGAAAGACCTTGCATTTGGCTGCTTTGATGAAAAACAAGGGAAAGATTGTTGCCATGGATGTGCATGGATATAAATTGAGAAATTTAGAAAAGCGTTTACAAAGAGCAGGGGTAAAGATTGCAGAGACCAAAGAAATTACGGAGGAACAGATTGGTTTTTTAAATTCCACAGCGGATGCTTTATTGTTGGATGTTCCATGTTCCGGGAGTGGTGTATTGCGTAGAAAAGCCGACACCAAATGGAAGTTGAAAGAAGAGGAATTGGCGGGCTTGGTTTTATTGCAGCGTAAATTGCTCATGGAATATTCTACCATGCTCAAGCCAGGAGGAAGAATGGTTTATGCTACTTGTAGTATTTTCTCAGAAGAAAATGAAGAGCAGGTACAGTGGTTTCTTAATGTACAAAAAGACCAATTTCAATGCATCAAACAAAAGCGAGTTCTTCCGAGTGAGGGATATGATGGCTTTTATATGGCCCTGCTACAAAATAGAAGTTAGTTGGCAGAGGAATATTGATAAAAGCAAAGCCCCAAACTAGTAGTTCGATTTTTTAAGCCAATAGGTATCTTCTTTTTCTGTTTTAATTTCTTTTCCGTTTTTATCTAATTGAATAATGTGGGTTTCTTGGAAAAGATAATAACTTACGCCATTCATACCATCAAGTGTTATTCTTTTTGAAATGGCATCATAGGTGTAGGTACCCTTGGTTTCGTGTACCGTTCTGTCTTTTTTTCCTTGGTAGGCTTTTTTTATTAAGTAGCTATTGTCTGGATTCAGCACCACCATTGTTTTAATGGATTCGCAATCTTCACAGGGAAGCATGCCAATGTAAGAACCATCCACACTTTTAAGTTTTTTCTCGCGCTCTTCATTTATTTTTTTCCGGGTTTCCGTTAGCGGATTGCCCTGGCTTGTATCTGTGGCCACACTGTCTATAAAGGTTGAACTTTCAGTTTTATCAGGTGAAGCGGTGCATGAAAACAAAAACATAATGGCCAGAAAAACAGGAAGGATGCGTTGATATTTTTGCATAATTTTTATTGTGTTTTGCGCCAGGGGGTGCAGACAAATAGCCCGCAGCATCTGTGTTGCAAAGGTAAATAGAATTTGATTTTTTGGGTGGCTCATAAAAGAAAAAAGTGCGAGGACTATAGGCGGAACACCCGACCCCTTTGCCCCACACTTTTTTTATGGTTGGTTGATTGAACGTAAATGGAAAGCAAGTAAAAAGCGCGGCAAAGGGGTGGCGCCCTACTGCTTTTTCATGGCTTACTTCCAGTCTTTGATGACCTCAATGGCCTCGCGGATGTAGAAATCTTTTTTTACTTGTTTCACCCATTCTTCGTGCACGGCAACTTTCACCGAATCTTTCTCCAGATTATCCGTTTCGATATCTAATGAACGCACGTTTAATTCGGGTAGTTCTTTGGCCAGCGCATCCAGTTGTTCAGAATCATCGTTGTTCTTTTTGGCTTCTTTGCGGTAGGTGTCGAGGTTTAAGGAAATAAGTGATTCGTCTTTTTGTTTTTGATAACGCTCTTCCAATTGTTTGATGAATTGAAAGGCTTTGTTGGAGGCGGTTCTGTTACCTGAATTCTTTTTCATGGTTTTCAAATCAAGACTTCCTCCGTTCCACAATTCAATGGTGGCCGGCTTAATTTCGTCCCAAATCATAGGATACTCTTCTTCTCTTTCGCCACGGTACAATTTTTCATAGCGATCGGCAAGGACGATATCACTGCTAACGCCTTTTAATTGCGTAGCGCCACCATTCACGCGATAAAATTTTTGTGTGGTTAGTTTTAATGACCCAATGGGTTTGAAGGCGTTGTCTTTGTACGACAAATAATCATCCATGTTGAAAACACGCTGTACCGTGCCTTTTCCGAAGGTTTGCTCACCACCGATGACAACACCTCGTTTGTAATCCTGCATTGCAGCTGCTAGAATTTCGGA